>NZ_JAGXFK010000073.1 GCF_024637375.1 Sediminimonas sp.
ACATGGACCCGAACATGTCGTTCGTCGATCTCAACCGCACCGGCGTCGCGCTGATGGAAATCGTCAGCCGCCCCGATATCCGCGGCCCCGAAGAGGCCGCGGCTTACGTCCTGAAACTGCGCCAGATCCTGCGCTATCTGGGCACCTGCGACGGCAACATGCAAAACGGCAACCTGCGCGCCGACGTCAACGTGTCGGTCTGCCGCCCCGGCCAGTATGAGAAATACATGGAAACGCAGGATTTCGGCCACCTTGGCACCCGGTGCGAGATCAAGAACATGAACTCGATGCGGTTCATCCAGCAGGCCATCGAATACGAGGCGCGCCGCCAGATCGCGATCGTCGAGGCTGGCGGCGAGGTGGTCCAGGAAACCCGCCTTTTTGATGCCGACAAGGGCGAGACGCGCTCGATGCGGTCCAAGGAAGAAGCGCACGACTATCGCTATTTCCCCGACCCCGACCTGCTGCCGCTGGAGATAGAACAGGCCTGGGTGGATGACATCCACGCCAGCCTGCCGGAACTGCCTGACGAGAAAAAGGCGCGATTCATCAAGGATTACGGCGTCACCGAATACGACGCGGGCGTGCTGACCGCCGACCGTGACCTGGCCGATTACTTCGAGGACTCGGTGGGCGGCGGCGACGGCAAGAAGACCGCCAACTGGGTGATCAACGAGGTGCTGGGCCGTGCCAACAAGGCCGAGGTCACCGCCCGCCAGATCGCCACGCCGCAGGCCAATGCCGAGATCCTGGCCATGGTCGCGAATGACGAGATTTCGACCAAGATCGCCAAGGACGTGCTGGAGATCCACATCGACACCGGTCGTGCACCGGCCGAGATCGTCGCGACCGAAGGCATGAAGCAGGTGACCGACACCGGCGAGATCGAGGCGGCGGTGGACAGGATAATCGCCGACAATCCAGCGCAGGTGGAAAAGGCGCAGAGCAACCCGAAACTGGCGGGCTGGTTCGTGGGCCAGGTGATGAAGGCCACCGGCGGCAAGGCCAACCCCAAGGCCGTGAACGAAATCGTGCAGGCCCGGCTGGGGCTGTGAGAACGGGCATGGATGGCGCGCCCTGCGCCTGGGGGCGCTGCCCCCGCTGCGCGCGACTCCCCCGGAGTATTTTGCAAAGGTGAAATCATGTTTCCCTTTGCAACCGGGGCACCCCGCGCCCTACCCTCTGCCCGCGTGACAACGAAAATGGAGACCCGCAGATGAGCAGCAGCGCCACGCCTTTCACCTCGTCCGTGATGGAGGTGCAGAAGGACTGGATCGACTATAACGGCCACATGAACATGGCCTATTACAACGTCCTGTTCGACCATTGTGCCGACGAGGCCTACGAGGCGCTTGGTCTTGGTCCGCGCTATGCCGAGACGCGGCGGATGACCACCTACACCGCCGAGTTCCATATCTGTTACCTGCGCGAATTGCACCTGGGCGACAAGGTGCGCAGCACCTTCCAGTTGCTGGATCATGACGAGAAACGCTTTCACACCTTCCAGGAACTCTGGCACGAAGATGGCTGGCTGGCGGCCACGGGCGAGTCGCTGACGCTGCATATCGACATGGCGGGGCCGCGCGTGGCGCCCTTCCCGCCCGACATCCACGAGGCGGTCGCAGCGATGATGCACGACCACGCCGCCCTGCCAAGGCCCGAGCGCGCCGGCCGCGCCATCGGGATCAAGCGCAAGTGACGCGCCGCGCCGGCACGGCCATCAGCAAGGAAAGGCCCCTGTTCGATGTATGAATACAAGGTCGTCCCCGCCCCCGATCGCGCCGAGCGCATCAAGGGGATGAAACGCCCCGAAGACCGCTTTGCCCACAAGATCGAGGGCGTTCTCAATGACATGGCCGCGGCCGGCTGGTCTTTCCTGAGGGCCGAAAGCCTGCCCTCCGAGGAGCGCCACCTGCTGCGCAGCCAAAGTGTCACGCGCAGCTTGCTGATCTTCTACCGCGAGGCCGAGGACGACGCCGCGCATCAGATCGCCCCCGCGCCCACCCCCGCCAGCGAGGCCGAGGCCCCGCAAACGGCCCCCTCGCTCGGCGCGGCGTCGCGTCACGATTCCGGCCCGCAGCCGCGGCCCGAGCCGCCGGCGCCGGCCCCGGGATCGGCGGCGGAGCCGCAGGACTGATCACGCATCCAGCTCCAGCGCCAGGGCATGGATCTGCCCGATCAGCTTGGGGCCGAGCGCCGCATGCACCGCCCGGTGCCGCGCCAGCCGCGACTGGCCGGCGAAAGCGCGCGCACGCATGCGCACGCGGAAATGGCTGCCGCCGCCCTCGCGATATCCCGCATGCCCGCGGTGCGCCTCACTTTCATAAATGACTTCAATATGTTGCGGCGAAAAGGCGCGTTCCAGAACAGCGTGAATTTCGTTGGCATCCAGCATAAATTTTCACCCTCACCCCTTTCATCCGGCGCCGGATAGGTTACACTCTGCGCCTCCAAATGCATAGGTGACCCGATGGCCAAAACGGATCCTTTCGGCTTTGACATGTCCGTCTCCTCCGCCAAGAAGAAAAACCCGCGCGGCCGGCGCGGGATGACGGGGGCGTTCGAGACCTCGCAGCGCGTCTGCGAGGCCGAGGGCTGCGACCAGCCCGGGAAGTACCGCGCGCCCAAGGCACCCGATGCGTTGGACGACTACTACTGGTTTTGCAGGGACCATGTGCGCGAGTACAACCTGCGTTGGAATTTCTTCAACGGCACCACCGAGGCCGAGCTGAACGCACAGATGTCCGACGACAAGGTCTGGGACCGGCGCACCAAACCGATGTCGGACCCCGAGGCGCGCGCCTGGGCGCGGCTGGGAATCGAGGACCCGCACCAGGTTCTGGGCGAGAACGCGACCCGCAACCCGGGCCGCGCCAGCAACGGCCACAGCCGCAGGCTGCCGCCGACCGAACGCCGCGCGATCGAGATCCTGGAGGCGCGCGATACCTGGTCCAAGGCCGATATCCGCAAGGCGTACAAGGCACTTATCAAGGTGCTGCACCCCGACATGAACGGCGGCGACCGCACCCAGGAGGACCACCTGCAACAGGTCGTCTGGGCCTGGGACCAGATCAAGGACAGCCGCAGTTTCAAGTAGTCGGCAGCGCCCGGGCGAACCGGGGGCTGCTGCGGCTCAGGCTGCCTTGAACGTCAGTGACACACCGTTGAGGCAGTGGCGCTTGCCGGTCGGGTCGGGACCGTCGTCAAAGATGTGGCCCAGGTGACTTCCGCAGCGGCGGCAATGGCATTCGGTGCGGGTGGTGAACAGGGTGTTGTCCTCTTTCGTTCCGATGGCGTCGGGCAGCGCCTTCCAGAAACTGGGCCAGCCGGTGCCGCTGTCGTACTTGTGCTCGGAGGAATACAGCGCCAGGTCGCAACCCTTGCAATGGTAAAGGCCCGGATCGTAGAGCTTGTCGAGCGGCGAGGTGAAGGCGCGCTCGGTGCCCTCCTCGCGCATGACGTGGTATTCCAGATCGGTCAGCATCGCTTTCCACTCCGCCTCGGTGCGGGTGAATTCGAAGCTTTCCGCGGCATGGCCCCGGCCTGTCCAGCGGGCGCCGGCAAGGCCGCCGGCCCCGGCGAGGGCAATCGCGGCGGTGATGAAGGCTCGTCGTTGCATGGTGCGTCTCCCTTTCCAGGTAGAAAAATGGCGTGCCGCCCGCGGCTCCGCAAGCACGGGCGGCACACATTCACGTGACCCCGGGCTACCCACCGGCCGGGAAAGGCCGGCAGCGCCCGACGCCTTACATCGCCGGCAACAGAACCGTGTCGATCACGTGAATGACCCCGTTCGACTGCTCGACATCGGCAATCGTCACCGTCGCCGTGCGCCCGCGCTCGTCTTCGAGCATAATGGTATCGCCATCATAGCGCGCCTGCAGGGTGCAGCCGCCGACCGTGGGCACCGGGTGCATGCCGCCGTCATCGTCGATCATGCCCATGATGGCGTCCGACATCGCGTCGGCGGCGACGACATGGCAGGTCAGCACCTTTTGCAGCGTCGCCTTGTTTTCCAGCTTGAGCAGGGTCTCGACGGTGCCGGCCTGCAGCATCGCGAAAGCGGCGTCGGTGGGGGCGAAGACGGTGAACGGCCCCTCGCCCTGCAACGTCTCGACCAACCCGGCCGCCTTGACCGCCGCGACCAGGGTTTCGTGGTCGGCCGAGTTCACGGCGTTCTGGATGATGTTCTTGTCGGCATACATCGGCGCGCCGCCGACCATGGGATTTTCGGCCATGGCGGTGCCGGCGCCCAAGCCCAGGGCCGCGATCATCGGGATGAGTGTCTTGGTCATTTTCTTTCCTCCAGTGGTGTTGCCCCGGCGCCTTTTGGCGTCGGTCATGGGTAACCACGGAGGCGGTGGCAAAAGAGTTTCAGCGGCGGGCGATTTTTTTGGCGCGGCGCAACAAGGTTCAGCCGTGCAGCAGCGCCTCGGCGCGCGCCACGTCATCCGGGGTGTTGACGTTGAAGAACGTATCCACCGGCGCGGCGTCGAAGACCACCTCGACCGCGCCCTGCGCCGTGGCCCATGCCATCACCTTGCGCTGGCCATCCGCCAGTGCGGACCGCAGGGCGCCGCGCAGCGCCACCGGCCACAGCCCGACTGTCGGGTGCGCGCGTGTCAGACCGCTGGCGCCGGGGCTGGCAGCGATGGCCGCACCGTGCCCCGCCGCCGCCGTGAGGCGCGCGGCCAGGTCGGGCGGCAGGAACGGGGTATCCACGGCGACGGACAGAATCGCGGGCGCTCCGTTGGCGGCGGCCCAGTCCATCCCGGCCAGCAGCCCGGCCAGCGGGCCGGGGTGATCGGGGCGCGCGTCTGGCAGAACGGGCAGACCGAAGCGCGCGAAACGCGCCGCATCGCCATTGGCGCTGAGCGCAAGGTCGGCGCATTGTGGCGCCATGCGATCGATCACATGCGCCAGCAATGGCCGGCCGGCCAACAGGCACATCGCCTTGTCTGCCCCGCCCATGCGCCGGCCCTGCCCCCCGGCCAGGATCACGGCGGGCGGCAACGGCCATTGCGGTGCGGGGTCGGGCTGCGGTGTCATGCGGGGGCGCGGCTCCTTGCGGCGGCAGGCGCCTTCACCATGCCCGGGCCGGGCGCATGCCGCAAGCCAGGCCGGGGCTGTGACCGGCCGCGCCTAGCCCGCGGCGCGCGGCGCCGCGCCCGGTGGCGCGTGAAAGGCGTGGCGCCCACGCCCCTCGCGTTTGGAATCGTAAAGCGCCGCGTCGGCATCGGCGAGCATCCGCGCCGCGTCGGGCCGCTCGTACACGGCCGATTGCGCGATGCCGATGCTGGCCGAGATCCGGCACATCTGCCCGTCGAAAGGCATCGGGCGGCTCAACTGCGCGATCAGCCGGCGCGCGATCGCGGCAAGACGGGCGCGGTCCGACCGGCCAGGAAAGACCAGCACGAACTCGTCGCCACCCACCCGTGCCGCAGTGTCACCCTCGCGCGTGGCGTCGACGAGGATGCGCGCCACCTGCCGCAGCACATGGTCGCCGGCTGCGTGGCCGAGCGTGTCGTTGACCGTTTTGAAGTAGTCGAGATCCACGACCATGAGCGCGAAATCGCGGGCCCGCTCGATCAGCCGCCCGACGATATGATCCAGCGCACGGCGGTTCTTGAGCCCGGTCAGGGTGTCGGTGACGGCCTGTTCCTCGGCCGCGATCATCGCGCCTTCGAGGCGCTGGTTGAGCTTGCGACTGGCCTCCATCGCGGCGGATTTCGCCTCGACGAGGTAGAGCAGCTCGATGGTCATGTCGGTGGCGGCGAAATCGGTATTGGTCAACCCGTAGGCGCGCACCGCCTCGATCACCGAGATGCCGAACGAAAGGTTGACCAGCGCCCCGGCGCCCCAGGGCGCGATCACCCCCTTGAGCGCGATGCCCGGCGGCACACGCGGCTGCAAATGCAACTTGCCGCCCGGCGCCCGCAGCAACGCGGCGAGGCTGCCGGCCTCGCGCGGGCGGGCGACCTCGAACAGATCGAACAGGCCCTGACCGGCCAGGGTGCGGCCCGGAAACAGCTTGGCCAGTGTCGGGCCGGCGTGGCACAGCTTGCCATCCGCATCGAGGCGCATATGCATCGGGCAGAGCGCGTCATGCGCGCAGTCCGCCGCGACACTCCCGGCGCCGGGGCTCACCCCTGCACCGCGCGCGCGCCCAACTCGAACGCGCGCCCCTCGCTGTAGGCGGTTTCCACAAGGATGATGGTGATCACCTCGGCACCATCGGCCACCTCGGCGTGGTCGAGCAGCACCAGCGCCCCGTAATCGTCAGCCAACGCCCGCAGGACCCCCATCATGACGTGGCCGAAGCCGCGATGCCCCGAACGGCAGGTCAGGGTGAAGGTGCTGGAGTCGTGATCGACAAGCTCCATCCGTGGCAGATGCAGATCCTCTACCGCCAGGCGCGCACGGTCGGGCAGATCGTCGAGCGAATGGAGGAAATCGACGAACCCCACCCCGCCGAAGCGCAGCAACCGGCGCAGCGCTTCCAGGTTGGGATGCGAGACGAGGTAGGTGCCGATATCCTCCAGCACCTCCTCGCGCGGCCTGCCCAACTCGGCCGAAACGGCGCCCAGCACATCATCGGTCAGCCGGTCGTCATAGCTGAGCATCGCCTCGAACGACGATACCTCAAGCCCCGCCCGCGCGGTCACCGCCTGCCAGCACCCGGCACCGTAGCTGTCGCGCACGAAGCCCTCGATCGCACGATTGACAAGCCCGTGCATGCCGATCCCTTTCGCCGTTGTCATCTCGGCCCGAGAATGCGGCAACAGGGTTTAAGATTTCCTCAACCGATTCAATTGCCCGGAACGAGTCCCGCGCCGCCCAGATCGATCATCCGCATGCCGGCAGGGCGCATGGCATAGTCGCCGTCGAGCGCGCGCGCGATCGCGGCCTCGTCGAGCGTCGCCGCGCGCCCGCTGGCCAATTCGCGCATGCCGCCGCTGCGGCGCAAGCGCCCGGCGTGCAACTCGACCGCGTGGGCGATCACCCGCCTCTCGCCCGCGCGCAACAGCATGACGCCCTGCCGCGCCGGGTTGCGGGGGTTGAACTGCGCCATCACCAGTACGCAGCCCGGCCGCCCATCGGGCAGTGCCCGGCGGCAGGCGTCGAGAGCCTGGCGCTGGAAAAACGGTGCCAGCCCCGCCAACGCGCCGTGCGGCAGGCTTTCGCCCTCGGGCCGCAGCGGCAGGGCGCGCGCGAGCGCCAGCGCGGTATCGCCGCCCGTGCCGCTCGCGCGTACATAGGTCTCGCGGCTGGCTGACTGCCGCGCCTGCCTGATCCGCGCAACAAGCGCCGCATGCGCCGGGTGGTCCTGCAGTGCCGCCAGGCGCGCCAGCCCCGCCGCGCCCGGCCGCCCCCAGCGATGCGCCATTTCCCAAAGCGCCAGGTCGTCCAGCGCAGCGCGCCCGGCTTCGAACCGGGCGACCTGGCTGGCGGTGGCGATGCGCTCGGCATTGAGCAGCGGCGTCATCCACAACCCGCAGAGCCCGGCCACCACCAGCGCCATCGCCACGTTGGCCCGGCGCACCCTGTTCATCCAGTGATGGCGCCGAAGCACCGCCAGCGCATAGAGCAGCGCATAGGCCATGATCACCACCGCCGACAGCGCCGCGACCACCCGGTTGGGCGTCCAGCCGTATTGCGCCACCCGCAGCCACAGCGCCCAGACCGCCACCGCCACCAGAAGCGGCAGCAACAGCGCCGTCGCCTCGACCACCACGCGCATCGGGCGGCCATGCACGGCACGGCCATTGTCGCAATCCAGCGCCACGCTGATCAACGCCACCGCGGCCAGGGCCATCGCCAGCAGGGTGCCCGCGACCGACAGATCGCCCAGCAGCCCCGACACCCCGCGCACCGCCACCGCGGCCAGGAACACCACCATCACCGTCAACACCACCGGCAGCAACAGCCGCAGCAGCCGCAGCAGCAGGTGCGGTGAAAGATATTCGCGCAGCTCGTAGACCACCGCCAGCGCCAGCCCCAGCACCAGCCCGCTCATCGCGGCGACGAACCAATCCACCTCGATCAGTCGGGATATCAGCGTGATGCCCACCAGCCCCAGCACCGCGTCCGACAGCAGCACCACGCCCCAGAAGATCGCCACGAAGAGCCACGCGGCGGCATAGCGCATCACCATGGTCCATGCCGCGTCGAAAAGCGTCGCATAGTCATGCCAGAGCCGCGGTGCGCTCAGGCTGGCCGCGGCGAACGGCGTGGCAATGAACAGCAGGCCCGTGAACGCGGCCAGCAGGTGGCCGCTGCGCAACGCGGCCGCGACGGTGTCATGACGCAGCGACGCCCAGACCAGCAGCGCCGCCGCCGGCGCCGCCAGCATCACCGCCGCCACCCCCGCGTGCAGCGGGCGCACCGGGCCGGCAAGCGCCAGCATCACCGCGAAGCCCCCTGCCACCGCCGAGGTAAGAAACAGGGTCAAACGGGCATCCGTAACGTACTCGGGAAGCCGGTCGAACAGAAACCACAGCGAAAGCCCCGCCACGATACCGATCAGCGCCATGGTCAGGCGGTTGCCGGCAATGGCGCGGTCGCTGGTGCGTGGGGCGGCACGGGACATGGGGCGGCTCTCCTGTCGTTCGGCGCGCGTGCGCACTCGTCGGCGGCCACAGTAGCGCGCTGCCGCCGCCCGGGCCAGAGGCGAAGATCGCCGCGCCGCGAGCGGCCGGGCGCTCAGATCATGAGACCGCGGCCAGACGATCCCCCTGTTTCAGGCCGGCGCGGCTTATGGCTTTTTCGCTCTCCACAAATATCCCCCAAGGGAGTCGCGCGCGGCGCACGCGACGGGGGGCGCTCCCGACAACAGTGCATTTCGCACGCCTGCCACCGGGCTAGAAATCGGTCGGCGCGCCGCCTTCGCGTTTGCGGCGGGCCACAAAATCCTCCAACTCGGCGTGGATGGCGTCATCCATGGGCGGGGCTTCGAAGCCGGCGACGATTTCCTTGTAGACGCGATGCGCGCGCTCGGTGGTCCAGACCGATCCGGCGGCTTCCCACGCCTCGTAATTGCGCCAGTCCGACAGGAAAGGCTGGTAGAAGGCGTTGGTATAGCGGTCCTGCGTGTGCTGCGTGCCGAAAAAATGCCCGTTCGGGCCGACCTCGGCGATGGTCTCGACGGCCAGGGCCTGCGGGCTGGTATCGCATATCGCGGGGTCGAGGTAGCGCTGGATCTGGCCCAGCACCTCGCAATCCATCACGAACTTTTCGGGGCTGGCGATCAGCCCGCCTTCAAGCCAGCCGGCGGCGTGGTAGATCATGTTGGCCCCCGCCTGCACCCCCGACCACAGGCTGTTCATCGTCTCCCACATCGCCTGGGCGTCGGGCACGTTGGCCGCGCATACACCGCTGGCGCGCAGCGGCAGGCGGTAGAACCGCGCCATCTGGCCGCTCATCTGCGTGGCGCGCATGTATTCGGGCGTGCCAAAGGCCGGGGCGCCGGTCTTCATGTCGACATTGCTGGTGAAGGTGCCGATGGCGCAGGGCACGCCGGGGCGCATGTATTGCGCCAGCGCCACGGCGCTGAGGCTTTCGGCCAGCGATTGCGCCACCGCGCCGGCCATAGTCACCGGTGCCATCGCGCCGGCCAGCGTGAACGGCGTCACGATCAGCCCCTGCCCGCGCCGCGCCAGCCGCATCCAGCCGTCCAGCATCGGGTAGTCGTGCTTGAGCGGCGAGGTCGAGTTGATGTTGGTGTACATGCGCGGCGTGGCATCGAATTCGGCGTGGCTCAGCCCGCCGGCGATGCGCACCATCTCCATCACGTCCTCGACCCGTTCGGCGCCCAGGCAATAGGCATGCGCGACCTTGTCAGTCAGCGTCAGCTTGTCGTAGAGCACGTCAAGGTGGCGAACGCTGGCATGCACGTCCTGCGGCTCGGTCGGGTAGCCACCGACGAAGTGGATGCAGTTGAAATACTGGCAGAGCTTGAGGAAATCGCGGCACACCTCGCGCGTGCCGGGCAGCTTGCGGCCCAGGGTCATGTCCCAGTAATTGGGCGGGCTGGAAACGTTTCCGAACAGCAGGTTGTTGTCACCCAGTGTGATGCGCCGGTCGGGGTTGCGCGGCGTGATGGTCCAGCTTTCGGGGGCGCGGGCGATCATTTCCATCACGAAGTCGCGGCCCATGCGCACGTTCTCGCCGCAAACGGTGCAGCCGGCCTCGCGCAGGATATCCACCGCCTCGGGGTTGAGGAACTCGATGCCGATCTCTTCGAGGATGCGCATCGCCGCGCCATGGATCGCCTCGACTCCTTCGGGGGGCAGCGGCTCGGTCGGGCGGTCGATATTGATCGGCGGGTTCCACGGCGCCTGCTCGATCGCGGTGGTGCCGCGGCGGCTGGCATTGCCGGCGCGCCCGCCGCTGCGTTTGCCGGTGCGCTTGCGGGGGGGCGCGGCGGGGCTTGGGCTGTCCTCGGTCATCGGGTTCACTCCTGTTGCCGGGTCCAGCAAACACGCGCCGCGGGCGGCGCTTCGTGTCGATCAGCGACGTGTTGCGTCGTTTTTTGGATATTAGACCGGGCGCGCGCGGCTCGCGCGCCGGTACGGCGGCGCCTTCAGCGCTCGATCCAGGCGGTCAGGTGGCCGATGTCGGGCAGCACCGCGTCGGCCCACGGGGCAAGCTCGGCGGCATCGGCGGGCCCGGTGAGCACGCCCACGGTGTGCATCCCCGCGGCACGCCCTGCGATCAGGTCATGGGTGCTGTCACCCACCATCACCACACGGTCAGCGGCCAGCCGCGTCGCCGCGGCGAAGGCCAGCAGCGGCCCCGGCTCGGGCTTGGCGCCATGGCCGCTGTCGAAGCCGGCGATGAAATCGAAATGCGCCGTCACGCCGGCGGTTTCCAGGTGCGCGCGGGCGCCGTACTCGGTGTCGTTGGTCATCACACCCAGCCGCAGGCCCCGCGCCGCCAGCCCGCCCAGCAACGGGGCCAGGGGCACCGCCGGGGCCAGCGGCGCCTCGGCCGCGGCCCCGGCGAGGTAGCGCTCGATCTCGTCCACCTCGCGCCCCGGCAAGACAGCGCACAGCAGCTCGGCCGCCTCGCGGTTGGTGCCGGCGATCACCGGGCTGTCGGACGCGAAACATTGCGCGTCCAGGTCGTAGCGCGCCGCTGCCGCCAGCGCCCGGGCAAGCCGCGCGTCGCCGCCCGACAGCGTGTCGATCACCCCCACCACCCAGACATCCCAGGTCGCGCGGAAATCGAACAAGGTGCCGTCCTTGTCGAAAAGAATGCCGTCCACCTTCATCACCGCCCTCCCTGCCCTGCCTGCGTGCACTCGCGGGCTCAGAGTGACCCGGCGCACCCGCAATCGCAAGCGGCAAGCCGGCTTGACTTTGGCGGTGCGATCGGGTCGCGTATGGTCATGACAAAGGCAGCCCGATACCGCCTGCAGGACTCGCTTGGCTATCACCTGTCGATCGCCGCGCGCCTGCAGGAGCGGCGGCTTGATGAGCATCTCAGGACGATTGGCCTGACGCGCACCAGTTGGTGCATCCTGCTGGCCGTGGGCAACGAGGGGTTAAGCCAGCCCTCGGACATCGCCGGGTTCGTGGGCGTGGATCGCACCGCCACCTCGCGCGCGCTCAGGCAGATGGAGGCGCAGGGGCTTCTGGCGCGCAAATGCGGCACCGGCGACCGCCGCACCCGGCGGGTGGAACTGACGGACACCGGCCGCGACCGGATCGCGCGCGGCACCCCGTTCGCGCGCGACAATGCCGCGCGGCTTTCGGCGGCGCTGACCCCGGCCGAGGAGGCCGAACTCAAGCGCCTGCTGGGCAAATTGCGCGCCGCCGAGGACAACGATTCGGTCGCCCTGAAGACGCTCTGAACCGTATTTTCGGTCTTTTCCGAGGGCGCGATCCCAAGGCACGACGCGCCGCGCTCAGGTCCAGTGCACCTGCTCGCCCCCCGGCAGCGCCGCGCGCGCCGCCATGGGCCGGTCATAGGGCACCCCGGCGGCATCGCAGAAGGCCACCACCCAGGCGTCGTCCATCATCAGGAAATCCAGCACCGATCCCAGGAAGGCCGGGTCGCCGGCGCTGGTGCGCAGGTCGTCGACGTCAGCGCCCGTGGCCCCCATGAAGACCGGCAACAGCTCGTCATTGCTTAGCAGCCACGCCAGCGCCTCCAGCGCGAGGGTCTCGGCGGTCTCCCGCGGAAGGGTCATGTTTCACAGCTCCAGGAAAGGAATTCTTAACCAATCGCACGAACACTAGAATGCAATGCAAACTGTAGCGAAAACGGGGCCCGCGCGCCATGCCCGGAAAAGTTCTGATCGTCGATGACGTCGCGACCAACCGGATCATCCTGCGGGTCAAGCTGTCGGCGGCTTTCTACCGGGTGGTGCAGGCGCGCAGCGGGGCCGAGGCGGCAGAATTGCTGGCATCGGAAAAGCCCGACCTGATGATCGTGGCGCAGGCGCTGCCCGACATGAGCGGGGTGGCGCTTTGCCGGCAGATCGCGCGACGCGGATGGGCCGCGGGGCGCATCCCGATGCTGCTTACAGCAGCGCGACCCGACCCGGGGCTACGGCTCGACGCGCTGGAATCGGGCGCGGTGGACGTGCTCGACATGCCGGTGGATGACGCGCTTTTGCAGGCGCGGCTGCGCAGCCTGTTGCGCAATCGCGAGTCGGTCGAAGAGATGGTTCTGCGCGACCACACGCGCGGCATGCCGGGCCTGTCGGAAGGCGTACGCCCCGCCTATGCGCCGCCCGAGCGCATCGCCCTGATCGCGGCAACCCGCACCGATGCGGCGGCGCTGCGCCCTCGCCTGCCGGGGCGGCGCCGCCATGTCGATGTCCATGGCGGGCCGGGGTTCTGGAAATCGCTAAGCACCGCGCCGCCGCCCGATGTCTGCATGGTGGCCATCTCGGCGCAGGCGCCCGAAAGGGGCCTGCAATTGCTGGCCGCGCTCCGGGCGCAGCCGGCAACCCGCAACACCGCCATCCTCGCGGTGCTTGATGGGGCCGCGCCGGGCGATGGTGCCCGGGCGCTGGACCTCGGCGCCAACGACCTGATGCGCGCCCATGCATCGAGCCGGGAAATGACGCTGCGCCTCGACGCCCTGATCGCGCGCAAGCAGACCGCCGACCGCCTGCGCCTGCGGGTGAAAAGCGGCCTGCGCGCGGCGCTGACCGATCCGCTGACCGGGCTGTACAACCGGCGCTATGCCATGCCGCAACTCGAAAGCATGGCCGACGCCGCGCGCGCCGCCGGCCACGACCTCGCCGTGATGATCGCCGATCTCGACCATTTCAAGGCGATCAACGACCGCCACGGCCACGCCGCCGGTGATGCGGTGCTACAGGCGTTGGCCGGGCACCTGCGCGGCACGCTGCGCGGCGACGACCTTCTGGCGCGGATCGGTGGCGAAGAGTTCCTGATCGCCATGCCCGGCATCGCCCGCAAGCAGGCGCAGCGTATCGCGCGGCGCCTGTGCCGCCAGGTTGCCGCGCTGCCCTGCCCGGTGGCGGGCATCGCCGCACCGCTGCGCGTGACCATGTCGGTGGGTGTCGCGATGGGGCCGGGCGCGGATACACTGATGCCGGTCGAGGCGCTGCTCGACCAGGCCGATCGCGCGCTCTACGGCGCCAAGGCCCGCGGGCGCAACCGGGTCACGCTGAGCAGCGGCGCCGCGGCCTGATGCCCGGCCTCGGCTTGGCCGGGCCACGCAAGGGCCCGCGCCGCAACGGCGGGTTTCGTTTCATCGAAACGATTTTCCCCGCGACGGGACGCGGCATTGCCCGATTCGACGGCGCGCCGGCAACGCGTCGATCACCGTGCGTGCCGCGCGCCGGAACGTTGCCCCTCGACCAGGCCTTCCAGGCGGTCGGCGTAGGCGGCACGCTCGGCATCGCTCATCTCCGTCAGCCGTTCTTGCAGCAGGCGCTGGCCGCGGCGCAGCCGTGCCTGCCCGGCCTGCCGTTGCCGCACCATGATATCGCGCAGCGCCGCCGGGTCGTAAGGGGTGGCGCGCAGGGCGCGCAGCACCGCGTCGGGATCGGCGCCCGGTGCCGCCGCGCCGGGTTGCTCCGCCTGCATCGCGCTCCACAGCGCGCGGCGGTCGCCGCGCTCCAGCGCCTGCACATAGGCACGGCCCAGATGCGCGCGTGCCGACGGATGGGGGTCGCCGGGCCGCATCCCGTGGCGCATCATCGCCCCACCGACCACGCCGGCCACCAACAGGTTGAGCGCCAGCGACAGCACCAGCGTGATTTTCATCCAGCGCGGCGCACCACCGCGCAGCGCAGCGTTTTCATCTTCAGACATCGTTCACATCCTCCCCACCGCCATCAGGGGCGGTAAATTCGGCCCCCGGCATCAGATCGACGGTATAGGTCGCGCCCGGCGCCGCCGTCCCGTCAAACAACTGCGGCCCCAGCGATTCCAGTGCCGCCGGCGGCCAGGCGCCCAGCCACATCCCGACCACCGCCGCGGTGGCAAGACCGGCCATCGCCGGGGTGCCGCCCAGCGTCGCTAGCCCGCGCGCCAGCGACGCGCGCGCGCGCGTCACCAGGCCGGGCCGCGCGCGCGCTGTCGCGGCCTGCACTGCGTCTGCATCCGCCAGCACGCGCCGCATCAGGGCCTCGGGCGGTGCCGGTGCCTGCTGTCGGGCGGCGTCGAACCACGCATCCAATTCCGTGTTTTCGCGGTTGTCGTCAGTCATCCTCAAACCCCAGTTCCGCGCGCCTGCCGGCCAGCGCCACGCCAAGCGCCTTTCTGCCGCGGGCGGTCAGGCTTTCCACCGCCTCGACGCTGATGTCCATGACCCGGGCGATCTCGGGGTTGCCCAGGCCTTCGATATGGCGCAGCACGACCGCCTGACGCTGCCGCGCTGGCAGCGCGTCCAGCGCCGCCTGCAACGCATCGGCACGCTGGCGCGCGACAATCCGGGGCACGGCGCCGGCGCGGGTGTCGCAGGGCTCGTCGATGTCGCCGAGCGCCACCATGCGCGCCTTACGATGCCGGTCGAAGCACAGGTTGGCCACCACCCGGTAGAGCCATGTCGTCACCCGCGCCTCGCCTGGCCGCCAGCCGGACGCCGCCCGCCAGAGCCGCAGCATAGCATCTTGCGCGACGTCTTCGGCCTCGGCCCCGTCACCGCCCAGCAGCCGCAGCGCATGGCGGTAGACGCGCGGCGTCAGGCGCTCGGTCAGCGCCTGCGCCGCGGCCGCATCACCGGCAGCAAACCGGGTCAGCAGGGCCTCGTCTGAGGCCCCGCCACAGGAATCGGGAGGTGTTTGCATCGCGACCCCGCGATATGCTTTCTCCGTCCGGCAGGCAATCGGGCAAGGCTCAGTTGGCCATGCCCATGCCGCGACCCATGCAGTCTTGCATGCCCATGCCCTGGTGACCCATGCTCTGGTGACCCATGCCATGGCGGCCCATTCCGCGGCCGTGCGAGCCCATCTGCTGACCGCGGGCCTGGACCCCGGCCTTGAACTCGTCGCGCGTGAGCGCGCCGTCGCCATCGGCGTCGGTCCGCATCATCATCCGCGCTGCGGGCGAGAGCGGCCCCATTTCGTCCATCGACAGAGCGCCGTCGCCGTCGGCGTCGCGCGCCGCGATCATGTGGTCGATGCGGTTCTGCATGCGCGCCTGCATGTACTCCGTCATCTGCACCTGCATCTCTTCGGCGTCCACCATGCCATCGTCGTTGGCATCGGCCGCGTCAAATCGATCCTTCATCATGGCTTCGCGATGCGCGGTCATCTCGGCGCGGGTGATGCGGCCATCACCGTCGGCGTCGATATCGCCGAACTGAATCATTTGCGCATCGTTGCCCTTCATCATGGCCTTGCCTTGCCCCGCGGCATAGGCAGCAGTCCCGCCCAGCGTCAGCGCGGCAATGGCGGTGAGTGTCATCAGTCGTGCCATGGCAGTTGTCTCCTGCTTCGGATTGAATAAGTCGTTGCGATCCGGGCCCTGTCCTTTCGGGCCTCGTATGGGGTTGAACGTTCGGCACGTCGTTTTCCGTCGCTCGCGAAACCAATGATCACGCTTTCGTGAACGCCGGTCCGGCACGCACCCACGCGACATCGCGCCGCAAGCCCCCGCACGGGGGGTTTCTATCGCGGCCGATATGACCGATATTCCCCTTGAACATGTTAAGAGGCCCCGATGACCGACAGCGCCACCCATACCGACCACCTTGCCGAGCGCGACGTGAAACGCGCGATCTGGACAGGTTGGCGGCGCAAATGCCCCAATTGCGGCACCGGAATGATGATGGCGGGTTACCTGAAGGTGAACGATGCCTGCCCCGTCTGCGGCACCGAGCTGCACCACCACCGCGCCGACGACGGACCGGCCTACCTGACGATCCTGATCGTCGGCCACATTGTGGCGCCGCTGCTGCTGATCGTGTTCGAGACATGGCGGCCCGAACCGCTGGTGCTGTTCGCCATCTTCGCCGTTGGCACGGTCGCGTTGTCACTGTACCTTTTGCCGCGCATCAAGGGCGCGATGGTCGGGTTGCAATGGGCCAAGCGGATGTACGGCTTCGGCGGCTCCGACTGAGCCCGGCCCAGGAGGAGACCCGAGCGTGACAGCCGACAAAAGCGCCATCCGCGATGCGGCCACGGTGATCGTCCTGCGCGACCGGATGCGCGACCCGCACGTTCTCATGGGTCAGCGCGGGTCGGCAGCCGCCTTCATGCCCAACAAGTTCGTCTTTCCCGGCGGCGCGGTAGACGCCGGCGACGCGGGCGTGCCGCTGGCCTCGCCGCTGCCGGCGGTCTGCGCCGAACGCCTGACCGAGGACGCTGCCCCCGATCTGTCGCACGCGCTGGCGGCGGCCGCGATCCGCGAGCTGTGGGAAGAAACCGGCCTCATCCTCGGCACGCCGGGGGCCTGGGCAGAGACGCCACCCAAGGACTGGCGCGACTTCGCCGCCACCGGCCACCTGCCGGCGGCGCACGCGCTGCAATTCGTGTTCCGCGCCATTACCCCCCCGGGGCGGCCGCGCCGCTTTGACGCGCGCTTCTTCCTGGTCGATGCCGACGAGGTCGCCAGCGACCTCGACGATTTCGACGCCGCCTGCGACGAGCTTTCGCACCTGCAATGGATCGCCCTGCCGAAAGTGCGCGAATTCGACCTGCCCTTCATTACCGAAGTGGTCCTGGCCGAGGTCGCCGCCCGCGCGCCCGACCCGCGCCCGCCGGAAAACGTGCCGTTTTTCCGCAACGATGACGAGGAAAGCCTGTTCCTGCGGCTCAAGGGCCAGCGGCCGACCGCATAAGACCCGCGCCCGGTGCCCGGGCGCTCAGCCCAGCCAGACCAGCGCCACGATACTGGCGGTCAACAGCGCGATGCCACCGGCCTCGCGCACGGTGAGCCGCTCGTTGAAGACCCGCGCCGAGGCGACCAGCGAAAAGATCACCTCGACCTGCCCCACGGCAAAGACCAGTGCGGCGTTTTGCAGGGTGAAGGCGGTGAACCAGCACAGGCTGCCGGCCAGCCCCGCCAGCCCGATCCAGACGGCCCCGCGCCAGGCACCCGCGACCCGCGCCAACTGCCCCGGCTCGCGCCACGTAAGCCAGCCCGCCATCGCCACAGTCTGCGCCAGCGTCACCGCCGCCAGCGTCACCGCGGCGCGCAGCAGCGCGTCGTCGCTGTCCACTTGCAGGGTGGCACCACGGTAGCACGCCGCCGAAACCGCGAAGAGCGCCCCCGAAATCAGCCCCAGCCCAGCCGCCGGGTTAACCAGCCGCCGCAGTCGCCCACCGGGGGCCGATGGCATTCCCGACAGCGCCAACACGCCCGCCAACCCCGCAAGGAACGCCGCCACCGCACCCATGGAAATCCGATCGCCCAGCAGGACAAACCCCACCAGCGCGGTTTGCACGACCTCGGTTTTCTTGAAGGTGATGCCGACGGCGAAATTGCGGCGTGCGAACAGGGCCACGACGCACCAGGTTCCGGCTATCTGCGCCAGGCCGCCTACCAGCGCATAGGACCAGAACGCCGCGCCCAGCCCCGGCATCGACCCCGCGCCGACAAGCACCGCGGCCAGCCCCGCCGCGACCGGTGCCGCGTAGACGAAGCGCGCGAACGTCGCGCCGCCCGCCGACAGCGCGCCCATGCTCAACCGTTTCTGCAACACGAAGCGCAGCGTCTGGAACGCCGCCGCGGCAATCGACAGGAAAACCCAAGCCATGGGGGCGCTTATGGCGTCAAATCAGTCGCGGCGCCAGAGCGGATGCGGCACCGGATCCTTGGCGCGCCAGAAATGATGGCGGAAAACCTCGCGGTAAGAGCGGTAGGCGTAGCCTTCGTTGCAGGCAAGGTAACGGGCGCGATTGGCAGCATAGAGCGCCGGCAGCCGGTACCACGGCACCCTTGGGTGCATGTGGTGGACGACGTGCAGGTTGTTGTTGAGAAAGATCAGCGCCAGCGGCCCGCGATCCTCGACGATCACGGTGCGCCCGCGCGCGCGCTCATGCGCCTGGTGTTCCAGGAAGGTGCGAATCTTGAGGATCGACAGTGCCCCGTAGGCGCTCAGCAGGTAGGCCCATACCGGCATCTGCGCCACCGCGGCCAGCCACCAGATCACCGGCACCAGCGCCGGGATGTGCCACAGCCACCCCGCCAGCACCCTACGGTTGCCGGCGCGGATGGCGCGCCAGTCGTCGGCCATGAAGGCCGCCTGCCCCACCGCCGGCCCGATCAGCAGCCGCCCGGCCAGCGTGTTGTTGAATTGCAGCACCGCGCGCAGCCAGCGTGGCAGCCCCGCCCACACGCCCGGGTCGAGGTAGTTGCTTTCCGGGTCGTCGTAAGGGTCGGTCAGGATGGCATCGACATGGTGCGCCAGATGCGTGTCGCGAAATCGCAGGTAGGGGATGCACAGCGCCAGCGCCGGGAACACCAGCGCCGCGTTCGCCCGCACCGACCGGAACGGATGGCCGTGAATCACCTCGTGCGCCAACGACGAATGCAACGCCACCGCCAGCATGGTCAGCGCGATACCGGCGGGCAGGAACCAGCCCGCGACCCAGGTCGTGCCCAGCCCCCAAAGGCCGTAGCAGAGCACCACAAGCGCCAGCGTCGGCCATTCGACGCGCCGCGGCGCGCGCGCGGGCTCAGGCATGGTGCCGGCCCCAGTGAATGCGGGTCCAGACCCTTTCGTAGATCAGGTACATGGCCAGCCCCACTGCGGTATTGACCGCCGCCAAGGCCCCGCCGACAACTACCGACCCGGTCAGAATGAGCCCCACAAGGCTCATCGTGATCAAACCGATGACGTTCCACACAAGGGCTTTCACAAGCGTGCGCGCTCGCGTCTCCATGACACCTCCTTTTGTTCAGGGTGCTTCAGCAATAGTGGCAGGGCGGGGCGTGGGGAATTCCGAATATGATTAACAAAACTCCGCAACCATGATAATTATCACCATATGAGAGAAATAATCGACAAACGTGCGCGCGCCGCGCAATTCCGCCAGCGCCTCGCCATCGCCATGCGCGACAAGGGTATGACCCAAAGCCACCTCGCCCGCGCCGTGGGGGTGGACCGCTCGACCGTGTCGCAACTGCTCAAGGGCGCCGGGGCGCGGCTGCCCAACGCGCAGGTTGTCGGCGAATGCGCCGCCGCCCTGGGCGTGTCGGCGGATTGGCTTTTGTCGCTGTCGGACCGCCCCGAGAGCGCCGCCGAGATGCTGGCCAGTTCGCTCACGCTGACCGAGGCGCCGCGCGCCCTGGTCGACGAGCAGATCTTTGCCTGGCACAAGGAAGCGGCGGGCTACAAGATCCGCCACGTCCCGGCGGCCCTGCCCGACATGCTCAAGACTCACGCGATGCTGCAATGGGAATACGCCCCGCACCTGGGCCGCACCACCGAACAGGCGATCGGCGCCAGCGAGGACAGGCTGGAATGGATGCGCGGCTCGACCTCGGATTACGAGATTGCCCTGCCACTGCACGAAATGGCCTGCTTTGCCCGCGCCCAAGGCTACTACGCGGGCCTGTCGCGCGACATCCGGCTGGAACAGATCGACCAGCTGATCGCCATCAACGAACAGATATACCCGCGCCTGCGGGTCTACCTGTTCGATGCGCGGCGGGTGTTTTCCTCGCCGGTGACGGTCTTCGGGCCGCTGTTGGCGGTGCTCTACCTGGGGCGCAACTACGTCGCGTTCCGCGACAGCGAGCGGGTGCAGGCCTTCACCGCCCACTTCGACGGGCTGGTGCGCGAAGCGTCGATCACCGCGCGCGGGCTGTCCGACCATCTGCGCACGCTGCGCGAGATGGCGGGATGATCAGGCCGACCCCGGGTGCGGGTCGAACAGCGCCACGTCCCATCCCGCGTGCCGCAACAGCATCGCCCAGCCGCGCCCGCACGCGCCCAGGCCCAGCACCGCCGCCCGGCGGCTCATGCGCGCACGGCGCAGGGATGCGCACCTTTGACTGGCAGGCATCGGGGCGCTCCGCCGCGGCTCAATAGGGCATCGGGTGGGCGCGGTGCACGTCGTCGATGGCCTCCAGCAATTCGGGCGACAGGGTCAGGTCCGGCGCGCCCAGCGCGTGGTCGAGCTGCGCCAGCGTCGTCGCCCCGAAGATCACCGAGGTCACGAACGGCCGCCCCGCCGTCCAGGCCAGCGCCATCTGCACCGGGTCCAGCCCGTGATCGCGCGCCACGCCAAGGTAGGCCTCGACCGCCGCGAAGGCACGCGCGGTGCGCCGCCCGCCCAGGGTTTCGTTAAACGTCATGCGCGAGCCATCGGGCACCGCACCGCCCTGGTACTTGCCGCTCAGCAGCCCCGACGCCAGCGGCGAAAAGGCCAGCAGGCCCACATCCTCGTTCACCGAGACCTCGGCCAGATCGGTGTCGAACAGCCGGCACAGCAGCGAATATTCGTTCTGGCTCGACGCCACGCGCGGCCAGCCGCGCGCCTGCGCCACCGATGCCCACATGGTGGTGCCCCAGGCGGTTTCGTTGGACAGGCCGAAATGGCGGATATTGCCCTTGTCGACCTGCTTTTGCAGCGCCTCCAGCGCATCCTCCATATGCGCCAGCGTCGCGGCACGGTCCTGCCCCGACGGGTCATAGCGCCAGTTCTGCCGGAACATGTAACTGCCCCGGTTGGGCCAGTGGAACTGGTAAAGGTCGATGCAATCGGTGTTCAGCCGCCGTAGCGAGCCCTCGATCGCGACGGGGATCGTGGCGGCGCTGATCGGCGCGCCGTCGCGGGCATGTTTCATGCCCTCGCCCGAATGCTTGGTGGCCAGGATGTAATCGCCCCGCCGGCCCGGGTTGGCGGCGTTCCAGGTGCCGATGATTTCCTCGGTCAGCCCCACGGTTTCGGCGGCCACCGGATTAACCGGGTACATCTCGGCGGTATCGACGAAATTCACCCCCCGCTCCAGCGCCATGTCCATCTGTGCATGTGCATCAGGCTTGGCCGTCTGGGTGCCCCAGGTCATGGTGCCAAGGCACAGCTCGCTAACGGCAAGGCCGGTGCGGCCCAGCGGGTTGGTTTTCATCGCCTGTCTCCATTCGTCCCGGAATTGTTCACCGCCGCAAAATGAAAGGCCCCCCGCCGAATGGCAAGGGGCCTTCGGTCTGTATGGATGCGCGTCGCGATCAGGGCCGGATGTAGAGGTACCCTTCGGATTGCAGCTGCGCGATACGCACGACACCGCCCTCGTCGCGACGAACGAAATTGGACAGCAGATCGCTCAATGACACCGCCTGCGCGTTCATCGTGTTGCCGCAGGCCTCGAATCGCACGCCGTCATCCTGCAATGCCTCGACGCGCGACAACACCTGCGCGCTGGCCTGCATCTCGTGGAACGCCTTGAGCGCCGGGCCGTGCGCGACCAGCACGATCTCGACGTTCTCGGGGCCACCCACCCCCTTGATATGGTTGGCGATATTGCCCAGTGCGAACCCGACCTTGTCGATTTCCGAGACGTGGTAGACGACCTTGTGCTTCTCTGCCGCCTGAGCCGGGCCATCAAGGCCGACAAGCGACAGCACCAGCGCCAGTACCGCAACGAATCTGAACATCTTTTCTCCTCCCTGTTTTTCGAAGGCGCTTTCGCGCCCGCTCCCGGCGCTGCCGCCGAAGTGCCGCGACAGATTGGCACAGTTCACCAACCATTCATATTCACGAAATCGTTTTCGTCGCACTTTTCCGTCCCACTGCCGCGCGCGCCGGCAGACGCGAAAAAGACGCCACCAGCGTCGCATCCGGGCTGGCAATCGGGGCCCGGCGTGCCATGCTTGCCGCACCATGCGCCTGATTATCTCCTTCGCCGCCCTTTTGCTCTCGGTGATCCGGTTGCAAGCTGCAACAGGATCACCGAGAGCACAAGGGCGGCGAAGGAG
>NZ_JAGXFK010000002.1 GCF_024637375.1 Sediminimonas sp.
CCTCAATCCTGCCCCTGTAACAACCAGACTAACCAACCAAGGCCGAAACCAAAGTGACCGTCAGGCCAACCACCAACACCTCAGCGCCGCCGGTGAAACGCTGTCTACCCACCACAACAACGCTCCGCAACCCCTTTCTAAAAGAAATGTCACTTTTTCTTCATCAAGGCTGAAAACAGCGTGTTCCCATTGCCTTAGGGAAATCCCGCTGCGGCATGACGGACACCCCGGCAGGAGTGCTGCGCCACCTTCGGGCATCACCCGGCTCCCCTCGGCGCCGGGCTGACGCGGCGCCGACGTTCGCGAATCTTGCGTTTGGCGACCACATCGACAAGTATTGGAATATTCTTATTTTTGGGAGGATCCACATGAAACGCCTTTTGACCGCTGCACTTTCCCTGCTGGCCCTGGCGGGCGCCGCCGTGGCCGAAGAAATGGTCACCTACAGCACCGAGCAAAGCTTCGACGATGTGGCGTTCGGGCTGGAAAACGCCATCCTCGACGAGGGGTTGGTGATCGATTCCACCAGCCATGTGGGCGCCATGCTGGAGCGCACGCGCGAGGATGTCGGATCGGACGTGGTGCTGTTCGAGGCGGCCGATGCCTACAGCTTCTGCTCGGCCAAGCTATCGCGGGAGGTGATGGAAGCCGACCCGATGAACATCGCCTACTGCCCTTATGACATCTTCGTGGCGCGCATTGCCGGCAGCGACGAGACCCTGATCGGCTATCGCGCATTTCCCGAGGGCGAGATGCAGAAAATCCAGGCGCTGCTGGACCGCATCGCGCGCAACGCGATCGGCCTCGACTGAGGCACCAACCACGCCGGTCACGAAGACGGCACTGGAAATCCGGCGCGGGCGCGGCTTGGCCGCGCCCGTTTTCGTCAAACCCATAACGCCGGATTACACCCTGAACCGGTGCCCCCTGTCCTTGCGCAGGTCTGACTGCATCGCCCGACAACGGGGGATGAATGAAGACACAGCAAGGTGGCAAACCGACGGTCCGCAGAACCACGCCCTGAGCGCAGCGACGCTGACGCCCGGCCCGGCGCTGGCTGACGGGCATTCCGGGGATATCGTCGAAACCGGCGTCGAGGGCAGCGAAGTTGCCATCGGCACCATGGCCGGGGTCACCGTGGATGACGCGAACGTGGTGCGCGCAGATATCGAGGCCTCGAACGGCGTGATCCATGTCATCGATGGCGTGATCATGCCCGAGTGACCGATTGGCTTGACGGCTTGCATCAAGAAACGAACAAGGCCCGCCGGATCGCTCCGGCGGGCCTAGCTGCTGGCTATCCGCACCACGTCAGTGCAGAACGGCCTCTTCGGAGGGCCGACGCTTGGACGACCCCTCGCGCCCCCCGATGATCAGGCCGTCGGGCCCGGCGGTCACCGCGATGACGTCGCCGTCCTTGACGTCGCCCGAAAGCAGCATCTCGGCCAGCGGGTCCTGCAGGTGGCGCTGGATCACGCGCTTGAGCGGACGCGCGCCGAACACCGGGTCGTAGCCCTCGTCGGCCAGCCACTGCCGCGCGGCATCGTCCAGATCCAGTTGGATCTTGCGCCCGGTAAGCCGCTTGGCCAGCAGCTCCAGCTGGATATCCACGATCCCGCCCATGTCCTGGCGCTCGAGCCGGTCAAAGATCACCGTCTCGTCCAGCCGGTTCAGGAACTCGGGCCGGAAGTGGGCACGCACGGCCTCCATGACCTCGGCCTTGGCCTGGTTCGCATCGGCGCCCTCGGGCAGTTGGCTCAGCGCCTGGCTGCCGAGGTTCGAGGTCAGCACGATCAACGTCTGCTTGAAGTCCACCTTGCGGCCATGACCATCGGTCAGCACCCCGTCGTCGAGGACCTGCAACAGCACGTTGAACACGTCGGGGTGCGCCTTTTCGACTTCGTCGAACAGAATCACCTGGTAAGGACGGCGGCGCACTGCCTCGGTCAGGACACCACCCTCTTCGTAGCCCACGTACCCCGGCGGCGCCCCGATCAGGCGGGCGACCGAGTGCTTTTCCATGAACTCCGACATGTCGATACGCACCATGGCGCTCTCGTCGTCGAACAGGAACTGGGCCAGCGCCTTGGTCAGTTCGGTCTTGCCGACGCCCGTGGGCCCCAGGAACAGGAAGCTGCCCAACGGGCGGTTCTCGTCCTGCAGGCCGGCGCGCGCCCGGCGCACGGCATTGGCCACCGCCCTGACGGCGGTATTCTGGCCGACGACGCGCTTGTGCAGCCCCTCCTCCATGCGCAGCAGCTTGTCGCGCTCGCCTTCCAGCATCCGCGACATCGGAATGCCGGTCCACCGTTCCACGACGCTGGCGATTTGCTCGGTGCGGACGGTCTCTTCGACCATCATGCCCTCGTGTTCGGCCTCTTCGGCCTCGGCGAGCTGCTTCTCCAACTGCGGGATGACCCCGTAACTCAACTCACCCGCCTTGCCCAGATCGCCGGCGCGCTTGGCGTTTTCTAGGTCGATGCGGGCGCGGTCAAGCTGCTCCTTGAGGTCGCGGGCACTGGCCAGCTTGTCACGCTCGGCCTGCCATTGCGCCGTCATCTCTGCCGATCGCTCCTGCAACTCGGCCAGTTCCTTTTCCAGCTTGTCGAGTCGGTCCTTGCTGGCGGCGTCGTCCTCCTTGCGCAGGGCTTCGGCCTCGATCTGCTTTTGCAGGATGTCGCGGTCCAGCGCGTCCAGTTCCTCGGGCTTGCTGTCGACCTCCATGCGCAGGCGCGCGGCCGCTTCGTCAACCAGGTCGATCGCCTTGTCGGGCAGGAACCGGTCGGTGATATAGCGGTTCGACAGCGTCGCCGCCGCCACCAGCGCGTTGTCGCTGATGCGCACACCGTGGTGCAACTCGTATTTCTCCTTGATGCCGCGCAGGATGCTGACCGTGTCTTCGACGGTGGGCTCTTCCACCATCACCGGCTGGAACCGGCGGGCAAGGGCGGCGTCCTTTTCGATATACTTGCGGTACTCGTCCAGCGTCGTGGCACCCACGCAGTGCAATTCGCCCCGCGCCAGGGCCGGCTTGATCAGGTTCGCCGCGTCCATGGCGCCCTCGGTCTTGCCGGCGCCCACCAGTTGGTGCATCTCGTCGATGAACAGGATGATCTCGCCAGCGGCAGCGGTGATTTCGGACAGAATCGCCTTGAGGCGCTCCTCGAACTCGCCGCGATACTTGGCACCCGCCACCAGCGAGCCCATGTCGAGCGTCATAAGACGCTTGTCGCGCAGCGATTCGGGAACGTCGCCGTTCACGATCCTGAGCGCCAGCCCCTCGGCGATGGCGGTCTTGCCGACCCCTGCCTCGCCGATAAGCACCGGGTTGTTTTTGGTACGGCGGCTGAGCACCTGCATCGAGCGGCGGATTTCCTCGTCGCGCCCGATGATCGGGTCGATCTTGCCTTCGCGGGCGGCCTCGGTCAGGTCACGGGCGTATTTCTTGAGCGCCTCGTAGCCTTCCTCGGCGTTGGCACTGTCGGCGGTACGCCCCTTGCGCAGGTCGTTGACCGCCTCGTTGAGCTTCTGCGCGCTTACCGCGCCGGCCTCAAGCGCCTCTTTCGCCGGGCTCTTGACGATGGCCAGGGCCATCAGAACCCGCTCGACCGGGACGAAACTGTCGCCGGCTTTCTTGGCTATCTTCTCGGCCTCGTCCAGCACCTTGCCGGTGGCGCTGTCCAGATAAACCTGGCCGGCATCACCGCTGACCTGCGGGAGCTTGGCCAGCGCCACATCGACGGCCTGGGCCACCTGATCGGGTGCGCCGCCCGAGCGGCGGATCAGGTTGCTCGCCAGCCCCTCTTCGTCATCCATCAATGCCTTGAGCAGATGCTCGGGGGAAAGCCGCTGGTGGTTTTCGCGCATGGCGATAGTCTGCGCCGCCTGAATGAACCCGCGCGACCGTTCCGTGAACTTCTCCAAGTCCATGGTTATTCTCCTTTTCTCAAAGCGCCCGACTATCGGCTGGCGCCCGCTTCGCGGCACGCCCCTTACGGGCCTCATATCACAGATTGTGATGGCCCCCGGCCCGTTCAAGCCCGCCGAGCTAAGAAATCCCGGCAGGCATGCGACGGATCCGCGGCACTTTATCGACAACCGGCTTTTGACGGTGACGGACAAGACTACCACCACAACTTCTGGAGCCACACCATGTACTTCACCCGAATCGACATGCCCGAATTCGCCCTCCCCGCGCAGCCGGGGGCAGCCCTGGCAGGGGTTGGTCGGGGGATCAGCGGCGGCTGTGTGCACCTGCACTGCACCGCCCGAAGCACGGATCGTACCGCGCGCTGCGAGGCGCTTGTGAACGACGCGCTGCGCCAGTTGCAGCGCATGCCCGAATTTCGGCGCGGCGGCCACGACATCACGCTTGCACCGGGGCTGCGGCGAAGGGGCGACATGGCTCGCGCTTGACCCCCGGCGCGCGGCGGGGGATGAAGGGGCGCACAGTGGCCCGGAGACACCCATGACCGCCGATGACCGCCTGATCGTTGCCCTGGACGTGCCCGACGCGCTGGCCGGGCTGAAGCTGGCCGAAACCCTGGGCGATACGGTGGGGTTCTACAAAATCGGCCTGGGCATGCTCACCGGCGGCGGGCTGGCACTGGCAAGCGAACTGAAGCAGAAACACGGCAAGCGTATCTTCCTCGATCTCAAGCTCTTTGACATCGGCGCCACGATCGAGGCGGCCGTGCGCGGGCTGGCGCAGCACGATATCGACTTCCTGACCGTGCACGGCGACCCGCATGTGGTGCGCGCGGCCTGCCAGGGCGCGGCCGGCTCATCGCTACAGATCCTCGCGGTAACCATCCTCACCTCGCTGGACCGCTCCGATCTCGACGACGGGCTGATGCGCGCCGGCAGCGTGCCGGAGCTAGTTGTCGAACGCGCTGCGCGCGCCTTCGACGCCGGCGCCGACGGGGTCATCGCCTCGCCACGGGAGGCCGCCGCCATCCGTGCCCTGCCCGCCGCCGCCGGGCGCCGTATCGTCACCCCTGGCGTGCGCCCCGAAGGCGCGGCCACAGGCGATCAGAAGCGCATCGCCACCCCGGCCCGCGCCATCGCCGATGGCGCCGACCACATCGTGGTTGGCCGGCCGATCCATGCCGCCCCCGACCCGCGCGCCGCCGCCCAGGCGGTGCTGGACGAGCTACCGCCGCGACGCCACTGAAAGGGGAGCGCAACAACGCGGTCGCGCCCGCTGACGTACATGTTATGATGGCCGCATGCCCGCCCTGTGCCGCGATTGCCTGACCACCTTTGATGCCGGCCGGCGCTGTCCCGCCTGCGCCAGCCGGCGTGTGGCCGCACACCCCGAGCTGTTTTCGCTGTCGATCGCACACATGGATTGCGACGCCTTCTATGCCAGCGTCGAAAAGCGCGACAATCCCGACCTGGCCGACAAGCCGGTTATCATCGGCGGCGGGCAGCGCGGCGTCGTCTCGACCGCCTGCTATGTCGCGCGCATCCGCGGGGTGCGCTCGGCCATGCCGATGTTCCAGGCGCTGCGGCTATGTCCCGAAGCGGTGGTCATCCGCCCCCGGATGGAGCTTTACGCCGCCATCAGCCGCGATATCCGCGCCATGATGGAAGATCTTACCCCGGCCATCGAGCCGCTATCGCTGGACGAGGCATTCCTCGATCTGTCGGGCACGGCCCGCCTGCATGGGGCACCGCCGGCGGTGATGCTGGCGCGGCTGGTGCGGCGGATGCGCGACGAGCTGGGTATCACCGGCTCGATCGGGCTCAGCCACAACAAGTTCCTCGCCAAGATCGCCTCGGACCTCGACAAGCCGCAAGGTTTCTCGGTCATCGGGCAGGCCGATACCGATGCCTTCCTGCGCGACAAGCCGGTCAGCCTGATCTGGGGGGTCGGGGCGGCCGCGCGCGCGGCGCTCGAACAGGCCGGCATTCATACGTTCGCCGATCTGCTCCGCTGGGATCGCGCCGATCTTCACGCGCGTTTCGGCAGCATGGGCGAGCGGCTGTGGTCGCTGGCACGCGGGCAGGACAGGCGGCGTGTTTCGCCCGATCACCCGGTCAAGTCGATCTCGAACGAGACCACCTTCGCCACCGACACCGCCGACGGAGACGTGCTTGACGGCCACCTGTGGCGGCTTTCCGAAAAGGTCGCCGACCGCGCCAAGGCGCGCGATCTGGCCGGGCGGGTGGTGACGCTCAAGCTCAAGACCAGCGACCATCGCCTGCTGACCCGTCGCCACAGCCTGCGCGAGGCCACGCAGATGGCCGACACGGTCTACCGCGCGGCACGGGCGCTTCTTGACCGCGGGCGCGCCACCGAAGGCCCGTTTCGCCTGCTGGGGGTGGGGCTGTCCGATTTGTGCCCCGCCGACCAGGCCGATCGCGCGGCAGACCTGCTCGACCCGTCCGCCACCGCCCGCCACGCCGCCGAGCGCGCCACCGACGCCATCCGCGGCCGCTTTGGCGCCGATGCGATCCGCAAGGGACGCGCCCTGCGCTGAGACCGGGCACCGCTACTCGGCGGCCAGCGCGCCGGGCTTCGCCGCGCCGATGGCGGCAATATCGACGACGACGCGGCGCATGAGCTTGGCAAAGTCCGCGAAATCGGCGCGCGGGCGCAGCCGCGCCTCGTCCATGTAAAGACTGCGGTCGATCTCGACCTGGACGACGTGCTGCCGGCACGCGGGGCGGCCGTAATGCTGCACCGTGTAGGCGCCGGCAAACGGGGTGTTGCGCACCACCGTCAGCCCCGCCGCCACGAAGGCTGCCTCGACACCATCGACGATCTCCGCCCCCGCCGATGCACCGAACCTGTCGCCCAGCACCACGTCGGGGCGCGGCACGCCGGCGCGCGCGATGCCGTCCACCGCCTCGTGCGGCATCGAGTGGCAGTCGATCAGGATCGCCTCGCCGAACTCGGCATGCGCGCCCTCCACCAGCCCCGCCAACGCCGCGTGATAGGGGTGCCAGCAAGCGGTGATACGGTGATGCGCCTCGTCTAGCGGGATCTTGCCGCGGTAAATCGCCCGCCCGCCAGCCACCACGCGCGGCACCACGCCCAACCCCGAGGCGATGCGCGGATTGTGCCCGTGCGCGCGCGCGCCCACGATCACCGCAGGGTCAAGCTCATCAGCACCACGGTTGAGGTCGACATACGCGCGCGGCACCCCGGCCAGCAGCAGCGGCGCCCCGCAATCGGGCGCGGCGGCAAACAGCCGGTCGACATAGGCATCCTCGGACGAGCGCACCTCCTCGCCCCGCAGTACCGTGCGGCGCAGAAATTCGGGCGGGTAGTCGCGCCCGCTGTGAGGCGACGCGAAAACCACGCTCGTGCAGCGGCACGCGGGCCGGAGCAAATGAAAGGCTGGGCTGGGCATTCGTCCTCCTGACAGCAAGGTTATAGCGCGATAATCCGCGATGCCAAAAGCCCTTGATCCCTCCGTCGACTCCTTTTATAGGAACCCGACCGGCGCGGGATATCCGCGCCCCTCTTCGTTCGAGGGGCAAGATCGTGTCGGGATCATGGGCGGTTAGCTCAGCGGTAGAGCACTTCGTTGACATCGAAGGGGTCACTGGTTCAATCCCAGTACCGCCCACCATGATTTCACGGCCCCGCCCGCGGGGCACCCGCAACCCAAGGCGCAAGGCCCGCGCCGCGACAGACAGGAGATGACCATGAAGGTCAAGAACTCGCTCCGCTCGCTGAAGAACCGGCACCGTGATTGCCGTGTCGTGCGCCGCAAAGGCCGCGTCTACGTCATCAACAAGACCCAGCGGCGTTTCAAGGCCCGCCAGGGCTGAACCGCCCCGGACAGCTTTTCGGCAGGCCGTCGCCCCCGTGGCGGCGGCCTGTTGCTTTGCGGGCTGTTGCCGTGTGACGGTGCGTCGTCGGGACACACTGTTTTCTTGCCGTCATGGCCCCGACATATGCGCAGGGCACCAATGCCCCGCAAGACAGACCTGGAAAACCGGATACCATGTCCCGACCTGACGACGAAACCGATCCCTTTGCTGCCTTCGACCGCAAGCTGCACGCCGCGTCCGCCAAGCTGACCCAGGGCCTTTCCCCCCATGCAACAGCCGCCGCATGGGCGGACTGGATGGGGCATCTGGCCACCGCGCCGGGGCGGCAGATGGCGCTGGCATTGCGTGCGGCCGAAAACGCATGGGCCGTGGCACACGACAGCGCGCAGGGCACGAAAGCCGGGGAACCACCGTTCAGGCCGTCGCGCACCGATCACCGTTTCACGCATCCCGGCTGGGCCCGACCGCCTTTCCGCGCCTTCGCGCAATCCCACCTCGCGATGCAGGACTGGTGGCAAGCCGCCGCCTCCGACCTGCCCGGCGTGCAACCGCGCAATGCCGAGCGTGTCCGCTTCATGCTGCGCCAGATGCTGGACGCCACGGCGCCCTCCAACCTGCCTGTGCTGAATCCCGAGATCATCGAGGCGGCGACCGACAGCCGCGGAGGCACCCTGCTGCGAGGCATGGCGCACTGGATGCGCGACTCAGGCACCATTGGCCGTGAAACACCCGCCGCCGATGCGGCCGACGAACACCTCGGCCGCGATATCGCCTGCACCAAGGGTCAGGTGGTGTTCCGCAATCACCTGTTCGAACTGATCCAGTACGCCCCGCAAACGGAAACCGTCCACCCCGAGCCGGTGCTGATCGTGCCGGCGTGGATCATGAAATACTACATCCTCGATCTGAGCGCCGAGAACTCGCTGATCAACTGGCTGGTCGGCCAGGGGCACACGGTGTTCTGCATGAGCTGGATCAACCCCACCGCCGAACAGTCCGACCTGTCGCTGGACGACTACCGCCGCGACGGGGTCATGGCGGCGCTGGACGCGGTCACCCGGATCGTGCCCGACACCCCGGTGCATGGATGTGGCTACTGCCTTGGCGGCACCATCCTGTCGATCGCCGTCGCGGCGATGGCGCGCGAGGGCGATACGCCGCTGGCATCGCTGACGCTGCTGGCCGCGCAGACCGATTTCAGCGAAGCCGGCGAACTGCTGCTTTTCCTCGACGAAAGCCAGCTTGCCTTTCTCGAGGACATGATGGCCGAACAGGGCACCCTGAACGGCAAGCAGATGGCCGGCGCCTTCCAGGCGCTCAGGGCCGAAGACCTGATCTGGACGCGCGCGGTGCGCCGCTATTTCCTGGGCGAGGCCGACCAGACCGCCGACATCGCGCTGTGGAACGCTGATACCACGCGCATGCCGGCGAAGATGCATTCGCAATACCTGCGCAGCCTGTTTCTTGAAAACCGCCTCAGCGCCGGGCGGTTCGCGGTTGACGGGCGGGTCGTGGCGCTGCGCAACATCCGGGTGCCGATCTTCGCTCTCGGCACCGAAAGAGACCACATCGCGCCGTGGCACTCGGTCTACAAGATCGCCCTGTTCACCAATGACGATCTGACGTTCTGCCTGACCAGCGGCGGCCACAACGGCGGCGTCGTCAGCCCGCCGGGCCACCCGCGCAGGCACTACCGGCTGGGACACCGCGACGCCAACGCCCTGTATCAGGGTCCTCACACTTGGGCTGACACGCACGACCCGCAAGACGGGTCATGGTGGCCGCAATGGCACGACTGGCTGGCGCGCCACAGCACGGCACCCGCCGCGCCACCCGCCATGGGCAACGCCGATGCCGGGCTTGCGCCGCTCTGCCCGGCGCCGGGCGAATACGTGCGGGTGCGGTAAGCCGGCTCAATCGTAGCTGCGCCGGTCCTCGATCACCTTGCCATCGTTGGGCAGCGTGCCGGGCGCGACCAGTTTGACCGCGCCTTTCAGCTTGAGCACGTCGCGCACGCTGTCGGCATAGTCGCCGGGCTGGCCTTCGGCCACCTCGATTTGCACCGTCATCACATCGCTTTCGCCCTCGCGTGTGGCGATGACGCGCGCGCGTGTGACCTCGTCGTGTCGGGCGACCAGTTCGGCCACCTGCTCGGGGCGCACGAACATGCCCTTGATCTTGGTCGTCTGATCGGCACGGCCCATCCAGCCCTTGATGCGCATATTGGTGCGCCCACAAGGGCTCGTGCCTTCGAGAACCGCGCTCAGATCGCCGGTGGCAAAACGGATCAGCGGGTAATCGGGGTTGAGCGTGGTCACCACCACCTCGCCCACCTGCCCCGGCGCGACCGGGTTGCCGGTGCCGGGGGTGACGATCTCGACGATCACGTCCTCGTCGACGATCATGCCCTCCATCGCCTCGGACTCGTAGGCGATGTTGCCCAGGTCGGCGGTAGCATAGCATTGCAGACACCGGATGCCGCGATCTGCGTATTCCTGGCGCAGCGACGGAAACAGCGCCCCACCCCCGACCGCCGCGCGGGTGATCGACAGCGCGACGCCCATCTCGTCGGCCTTGTCCAAGATCACCTTCAGGTAGTCCGGCGTGCCGGCATAGGCGGTCACGCCGATATCCGCCGCGGCCCGCACCTGCAGTTCGGTCTGGCCGGTGCCGGCAGGCACCACCGCCGCGCCGACCGCGCGCGCGCCGGATTCGAAGATCATCCCCGCCGGCGTGAGGTGATAGCCAAAGCAGTTCTGCACGATGTCGCCCTTGCCGATGCCGCAGGCATGCAGGAACCGCCCCATCCGCCACCAGTCGTGGCTGATGCCGCCGGGTTCATAGATCGGACCCGGCGACTGGAAAACATGCGCGAAATCGCTGGCCGGGCGCGTCGTCAGGCCGCCGAAGGGGCTGCTGTCGGCCTGGGCGCGGCCCAGGTCGGACTTGCGCAGCACCGGCAGCGCGGCCAGGTCCGCGGCGCTGGTGATCCGCTCGGGATCGATCCCGTCCAGCGCGCCTTTGTAGCCAGGCAATTCGCTGGCGCGGGCGATCTGGGCGGGCAGGTCCGACGCGATCGCGCGGGCCCGGTCATCGGCAGAGCGGGCTTCCTTGTCATCGAAATAATGGCTCATGGAAAGAACTCTTCCAGCAGGGGACAAGACGGAGGCGTCTGATCGTGATTCGGGTGACCGGTGGCATGACGGGCGGGCGCGCCGCCTGCGGAAGTCAGCTCAGCCAGCGCTTGCGGCGACGGTAGCTGCGCACGTCGCGGAAACTCTTGCGGCCCTCGTCGGACATGCCAAGGTAGAATTCCTTCACGTCCGGGTTTTCGCGCAAATCGTCGGCGGGGCCGTCCATCACCACGCGACCCGATTCCAGGATATAGCCATAGTGCGCGAAACGCAGCGCCACGTTGGTGTTCTGCTCAGCCAGCAGGAAGGTGTTGCCCTCTTTCTCGTTGAGGCTTTTCACGATGCCGAAAATCTCTTCCACCAGTTGCGGGGCAAGACCCATGCTGGGTTCGTCAAGCAGGATCATCGTCGGTCGCGACATCAGCCCGCGCCCGATGGCGACCATCTGCTGTTCCCCGCCCGAGGTATAGCCGGCCTGACTCTTGCGGCGGTCGCGCAGGCGCGGGAAATAATTGTAGACCATCTCCAGGTCGGCCTCGATCGCAGCCTTGCCGTCCTTGCGGGTATAGGCGCCGGTCAGCAGATTTTCCTCGACGGTGAGGTGTTCAAAGCAGTGACGCCCCTCCATCACCTGCACCACGCCCTTTTCCACCAGCGCGGTCGGGGTCTGATCCTGGACCCCTTCGCCAAGATACTTGATGTTGCCCTTGGTGACCTCGCCGCGCTCGGAATGCAGCAGGTTCGAAATCGCCTTGAGCGTCGTGGTCTTGCCCGCGCCGTTGCCGCCCAGTAGCGCCGTGATACCGCCCTTGGGAACCTTGAGGCTGACACCCTTGAGCACAAGGATGACGTGATTGTAGATCACCTCGATGTTGTTGACCTCGAGAAGGGTCTCGTCTGTGTGACCAGCATCCAGCATGGGGTTCTCTTTCCAAATCTGTCGGGGTGACCCCGGCCGCGCGGACGCGGCCGGGATACGTGTCTGGCTCAGTCGCAGCGCAACTCGATGTCGTTCTCTTCGGCATAAGCCATCGAGTCTTCCTCGATCAGCGGCGCCAGAACCTCCTGGTCCGACTGGTAGTAGTCGGTGATCAGCTCGAACTCGCCCGCTTCGGCATCCCACTGCGACACGGCGCCATAGCCGTTACCGCCGTGGTTTTCGCAGGTCACCTTGAATTCGGGCCCGAAGTTGGGAAGGCCAAGATCGGCCATCTTTTCTTCGGTCATTTCAAGGTTTTCCATGCCGTCCCGCAGCTGTGCCCTGGTGATCTTGGATGTGCCGGCCATTTCCTGCGCGGTCTTGATCGCCTCGGCGGCCAGCATCGCGGCGTACATGCCCCGGTTATAGAGCACCGTGCCGATCTGATCTCCGGCTCCGGCAGCCTTGCCCGCGTCGACGACGTATTCCTGGATATCGTCATAGATCGGGTAGTCGGTGCCGAAGTTGTGGAAGGCCAGCGCCTTGTAACCGTCGGCCTTCTTGCCCGCCGGCTTGACGTCGTTTTCCGACCCCGACCACCAGATGCCGATGAAGTTTTCCATCGGGTAGCGGATGTTCACGGCTTCCTGGATGGCGACCTGGTTCATCACGCCCCACCCCCACATGATCACGTTGTCGGGGCGTTCACGGCGGATCTGCAGCCACTGCGATTTCTGCTCCTGACCCGGGTGATCGACGGGCAGCAGCATCAACTCGTAGCCATGCTTTTCAGCCAGATTTTCAAGCGTGCGGATCGGCTCCTTGCCGTAGGCCGAGTTGTGGTAGACCAGCGCAATCTTCTTGTCGCTGATGTCGCCGTCGTTCTCGTTCAGGATATGGGTGATCGCAATGCTGGCCCCGTCCCAGTAGTTGGCCGGGTAGTTGAACACCCACTTGAAGACCTTGCCGTTCTTGGCCGAAGTCCGGCCATAGCCCAGCGTGTGCATCGGGATGCCATCGGCGGTCACTTTCGGGATCAACTGGTAGGTGATCCCGGTCGAAAGCGGTTCATACAAAAGCGCACCGTCGCCCTCGCTCCTGGTCGCCTCGTAGCACTCGACACCCTTTTCGGTATTGTAGCCGGTTTCGCATTCGGGCATGCGGATCGTTTCGCCGCCGATGCCGCCGTCGCGCTCGTTGAGCAGGGTGAAGTAGTCGGCGTAGCCATCCGCGAACGGAATCCCGTTCGCGGCGTATGGCCCGGTGCGATACGACAACGACGGCAACACCAGTTCCGCCATCGCCGGTGCAGCAGCCATGATGGCAGCGGCAGTGGCCGTGATCAGTTTCAGTTTCATCGGGTATATCCTCCCTTGGTTTTTTCCGATGGTGGTATCGGGGTCACCCCCGAATCGTCAGCCACCCCCGCGCGTCAGTGCGGGAAGGGCCAGAGCCTGAGTTTCTGCTTGGTGACACGCCACAGTTGCGCGATGCCGTGCGGTTCGGCCACCAGGAAGACGATGATAAGCGCGCCGACGATCACCAGTTCGAGGTGTGCGGCCAGGTCGGTCGGCCAGCCCAGGCCGCCGACCAGCGTGTTCTTGAGCAGCACCGGCAGCAACACCAGGAACGCCGCGCCCGCGAACGACCCGAAGATCGACCCCAGCCCGCCGATGATGACCATGAACAGCACCAGGAACGACTTGTCGATCCCGAACGCCTCGCCGACCTCAATCGCGCCCAGGTAGACACCAAAGAAAAGCGCGCCGGCAATGCCCACGAAGAAAGACGACACGGCAAAGGCGCTCAGCTTGGCCTTGAGCGGATCGACCCCGATGATCTCGGCGGCGATGTCCATGTCGCGGATCGCCATCCACTTGCGGCCGACGCTGCCGCGGGTCAGGTTGCGCGCCACGATCGCCGACAGGAACACGAACACGAGGCAGAACATGTAGGGCGCCCACGCACTGGTTTCGGCGCCGGTCACGGGCACGCCGAACACGGTGCGTTCCGGGGCGCTGATCTGCCCCGAAGCCGAGTAGTTGTAGAACCACGGCACCCGGTTGAACAGCCACACCAGAAAGAACTGCGCCGCCAGCGTGGCAACGGCAAGGTAGAACCCCTTGATCCGCAAGCTTGGCAGGCCGAACAGCGCACCGACGACCGCCGTGATCGCGCCGGAGACGATGACCAGGAAAAAGATGTTCACGTCCGGAAAGGCCGTCATCAGCTTGTAGCAGGCATAGGCACCCACGGCCATGAAACCCCCGGTGCCCAGGCTGACCTGCCCGCAATAGCCCACCAGGATGTTCAGCCCGATCGCCGCGATGGCATAGATCAGGAACGGCAGGAAAACAGAGTTCACCCAGTAGTCGTCGATGACGAACGGAACCACCAGGAACGCCGCGAACAGAACGAGATAATACCCGTAGCGGTCGAACTTGATCGGAAAGGTCTGGCTGTCGGCCTGGTAGGATGTCTTGAAATCCCCAGCTTCACGATAGATCATCTGTTCTTACCCTTCCTGTGTGGTATCGGCGTGCCGCGCCGCTTTGTTCGGGGTGCCGCCCGGCGGCACCGAGAGCTTCAGATAGGCGATGATCCCGGTCAGGAACCCGCCACCGGCCAGAACGGCGGCGATGATGATCTGCCTGTCGCTCAGGTCTTGCGCGGTCAGCGCCAGATACCCGAAGGCCCAGAACCCCGACCAGGCGATCACGTTGATGATGGCAATGAGCTTGCGCACGCTACACCCTCTCGATGATCTTTTCGCCGAACAGGCCCTGCGGCCGGAACACGAGGAAGATGAGCGCCAGCACATAGGCGAACCAGTTCTCGGTCGCGCCGCCGACCATCGGGCCGACGATGAATTCGAACATCTTTTCGCCGACCCCGATGATAAGCCCGCCGACGATGGCGCCGGGGATCGAGGTGAAGCCGCCCAGCATCAGCACCGGCAGCGCCTTGAGCGCGATCAGCGACAGCGAGAACTGGACCCCCGACTTGGTGCCCCACATGATGCCCGCAACCAGCGCCACGAACCCGGCCAGCGACCACACCATGACCCAGATGAACTTGAGCGAGATACCCACGCTTAGCGCCGCCTGATGGTCATCGGCCACCGCACGCATGGCGCGACCATGCTTGGAATACTGTGCGAACAACACCAGCGCGATCACCAGAAGCGTGGCGACAAATGTTGCCCACAGGTCAAGGTTGTCGATGAAGAACCCGTAGCCAAACAGGTTGTAGGTGAACTCGTCGATGGTGCCGTTGATCCCCTGTGGCAGACCGACATCAAGTTCCTTGATGTCGCTACCCCACATGATGTCCCCGAACCCTTCGAGGAAATAGGCCAGCCCGATCGTGGCCATGAACAGGATGATCGGCTCTTGCCCCACGAGATGCCGAAAGATGAAGTGGTTCACCAGCCAGGCCAGCGCAACCATCACCCCCATGGTCAACAATATCGCCCCCACCGCCGGGACATTCCATCCGAAATCGTGGACAGAAGTGCCGAAGGTCGCATTGATCATATGGGCGAACGGCACCTGCCCCTCCATGATGCCCACCAGCGTCAGCGCCGCGAACAGCGCCATCACGCCCTGGCTGAAGTTGAAGATGCCGCTGGCCTTGAATATCAACACGAAACCCAGCGCGACCAGCGCATAGAGCACGCCGGTCATGAGGCCGTTCAGGAAGACCTCCATTCCCCAAAGAACCTGTTCAGGCATGGTGCGCGTCCCCCGGATTGAATTGCTTGCATGCGGTTTGTTCAGTCATGGGCGACCCCCAGATAGGCGTCGATCACCGCCTGGTTGTTGCGCACCTCGTCGGGGCTGCCATCGCCGATCTTCTTGCCGTAATCCATCACCACGACCCGGTCGCTCAGGTCCATGACCACGCCCATGTCGTGCTCGATAAGGGCAATAGTGGTGCCGAACTCGTCGTTCACGTCGAGGATGAAGCGGCTCATGTCCTCTTTCTCCTCGACGTTCATTCCCGCCATCGGCTCATCGAGAAGCAATAGCGAGGGCTGAGCGGCCAGCGCGCGGGCCAGTTCGACCCGCTTTTTCAAACCGTAGGGCAACCGCGATACCGGCGTCTTGCGGATATGCTGGATTTCGAGGAAGTCGATGGTTTTCTCTGCGACCTCGCGGTTTTGAAGTTCTTCCGCTTCGGCCTTGCCCTTCCAGATCGCCTGGGAAAACAGCCCCGTCGTCATGTGGTTGAGACGCCCGGTCATCACGTTGTCGAGAACGGTCATCCCCTCGAACAGGGCGATGTTCTGGAAGGTACGTGCGATGCCCTGGCGCGCCACTTCGAAGGGGCGCATCGGCGGGCGCTTCTCGCCGCGAAACCACACTTCGCCCTCTTGCGGCACGTAAAATCCGCTGATCACGTTGAGCATCGAGGACTTGCCCGCCCCGTTGGGCCCGATGATCGCGCGGATCTCGCCCTCGCGGATGTCGAAGCTGATATCGGTGATCGCCTTGACGCCGCCGAACCGCAACGAGATGTTGCGCATCTCCATCAGCGTGCCGCCAATGGTGCGGCCGTCCTCGGTGACGTAGCTCTGTTCTGTCATCTGGTTCATTCCGCTGCCACCTTTTGCGGGGTCACCGGCACAACGGCCGCGTCTCTGATCTCGAGCGTCGCGCTGATCGCGCCCTTGCGGCCGTCCTCGTAGGTCACCTCGGTCGTGGTCGAAACCTCGGTCGAGCCGTCGTAGAGCGCGGTGATCAGGTCGTTGTACTTGTCCTCGACGATGCGGCGGCGCACCTTGCCGGTGCGCGTAATCTCGCCATCGTCGGCGTCCAGTTCCTTGTGCAGGATCAGGAACCGGTGCACCTGGCAGCCCGACAGCATCGAATCTTCGGCGATCGACGTGTTGGCCTCTTCGACATGGCCCTGGACCATCTCCATGACCTTCGGATGGCCGGCCAGCTCCTGGTACGACGAATAGGAGATGTTGTTGCGCTCGGCCCAGTTGCCGACGGCGCTGAGGTCGATGTTGATGAAGGCCATGCACTTCTCGCGTTCGTTGCCGAACACCACCGCCTCAAGGATGTTGGGGTAGAATTTAAGCTTGTTCTCGACGTACTTCGGCGCGAACAGGCTGCCGTCGGACAGCTTGCCGACGTCCTTGGCGCGGTCGATGATCCGCAGATGTCCGCTTTCGGGTTCGATGAATCCGGCATCCCCGGTGGCGACCCAGCCTTCGGGGTCCTTGGTGTCGGCGGTGCTCTCCGCGTTCTTGTAGTATTCCTCGAACACGCCGGGGCTGCGGTAATAGACCTCGCCATTGTCGGCGATCTTCAACTCGACACCCGGGGCCGGCACGCCCACCGTATCGCTTCGCACCTCGCCGTCGGGCTGCACCGTGATGAACACCGTCGCCTCGGTCTGGCCGTAGAGCTGTTTCAGGTTGATCCCCAGCGAGCGGTAGAAATCGAAGATCTCCGGCCCGATCGCCTCGCCTGCGGTATAGCCCACACGCACCCGGCTAAGGCCCAACGTGTTCTTCAGCGGGCTATAGATCACCAGGTCACCCACCATGTATTTCAGGCGATCCCACAGGCCGACCGGCTTGCCGTCAAGCAGGTCCGGCCCCACGCTGCGCGCGTGCGCCATGAAGGTGTCGAACAGCCATTTCTTGACGCGGCCTGCATCCTCCATCCGGATCATCACATTGGTCAACTGCGTCTCGAAAACGCGCGGCGGCGCGAAATAATAGGTCGGCCCGATCTCGCGCAGGTCGATCATCATCGTGTCGGGGGACTCGGGGCAGTTCACGCAGAACCCGCACCAGCAAGCCTGCCCGATCGAGAAGATGAAATCCCCGACCCAGGCCATCGGCAGGTAGGCGAGCACCTCCTCGTTGGGGCCGAGGTTGTCGAACGCGGCGCTGTTCTTGGCGCTTTCGATGACGTTGCGGTTCGACAGCACCACCCCCTTGGGCTTGCCCGTCGTCCCCGAGGTGTACAGCATCACGCAAGTGTCGCCATAGCCCAGCTTGGCACGGCGCCTTTCCAACTCGCGCGTGAACTCGTCGCGCGCGGCGTGGCCCTGTTCCTGGATGTGCTTGAATTCGTGCAGGCGGGCGTGGTCGTATTTGCGCAGGCCCTTCGGATCGAGGTAGATCATGTGTTCGAACTGGTGCAGTTGGTCCTGCACCTCGATCACCTTGTCGACCTGCTCCTGGTCCTCGGCGACGACGAAACGCGCGCCGCAATGATCCAGGACATAGGCCATCTCCTCGGCGGCCGCGTCCTGGTAGACCGGCACCGGCACCGCGCCGACCGACTGCGCGGCGATCATCGACCAGTAGAAATGCGGGCGGTTGCGCCCGATGATGGCGATGAAATCGCCCTCGTCCACGCCCAGATTGATCAGGCCAAGCGCCAGTTTGTCGATTTCTTCGGCAGCCTGTTTCCAGGTCCAGCTTTGCCAGATGCCGAATTCCTTTTCCCGGTAGGCGGCCTTGTGACCGAACTCCGCGACGTTACGCTGCAGCAGCGCCGGAATGGACGCCAGCCCATCCGCCGCCTGTGACGACTGTGCCAAATCTGTTCCTCCCCAGTGCCCGGTCTTGTCGGCCGGGTGCACTCTCGTTGGCGATTCTCCCCCCATCAAGGGTGCAGGTCGCACCGTCGGCGTCAACTTTTTCCTGATCATTTCGCAATTCTTACAAATTGTAACAGGCGCCATGCCCCCTTTGCCTGCCCTGCGCGCGATGATAGCCATGATCCGTCGCGAGAGGCAGAAATGGTCACACGGCTCACCGATACCGCCGCCATGACGATGGCGGGGCTGAACCTGATCCAGCAGGCGCTGTCGATTTATGACAGCGACCTGCGCCTCGTGGTGTGCAACCGTCCGTTCCGAGAAATGTTCGACCTGCCGGAAAAGCTGACACAGCCCGGCGCCGGGTTCGAGGAAACGATCCGCTTTCTGGTCGACCGCGGCGAATACGGCGAGATCGCCGATATCGACGCTGCCGTTGAGATGCGCGTCGAACAGGCGCGCGCGTTCGAACCGCACTACATGGAGCGCACCCGCCCCGACGGACGCACGATCAGCGTCGAGGGCTCGCCCCTGCCACAGGGGGGCTGGGTGACCGTCTATACCGACATCACCCACACCAAGCAGCAGGAGGCGCTGCTGCGCGCGCGTTCCGAAGAGCTGAGCGACCGCGTCCTGTCCTATGCCGAGAAGCTGGCCAGCACCAACCGCAAGCTGGAGTCGACCATCACCGCGCTGGAAGAGGCCAAGCGGCAGCTTACCGAAACCGAAGCGCGCACCCGCCTGACGACCGAGATGATGCCCGCGCACATCTCCCACGTGGACCACGATCGCATCTATACCTTTTCAAACCGCCGCCTGAACACGGTGATGCCGGGCCGCCCGTCGAGCATCGTCGGCTTGCACATCGCCGAGGCGCTCGGGCACGCCGCCCATGCCGCGATACGCCCGCACCTGGACGCGGCTTTTGCCGGCCGCGCGTCGGTCTTCGAGTTCACCGACGAGGACAGCTCGCGCCGCATCCGCGCGGCGTTTACCCCCGACCGCGACCCGGAAGGCGCCGGCATCAATGGCGTCTACATCCTGTCGATGGACGTGACCGAGGAAACCCAGGCACGCACGGCGTTGCAACAGACCCGCCGGCGCGAGATGGCCGCGCAACTGACCAGCGGCATGGCGCACGATTTCTCGAACCTGCTGACCATCATAATGGGCAGCCAATCGCGCCTGCAACGCATGGACCTGCCGGGCGAGGCGCGCGACCTGATCGCGGCCACACTGTCGGCGGCCAATCGTGGCGGCGGGCTGCTCAACCGCATCGCCGACATCACCGGCGCGCGCGAGTGGCACCCCGCGCCGACCGACCTGCCGGCGCTGCTGGCCGACCTGGAAACGCTGGCGACGCCGGCCCTGCCCGCCGACATCACCCTGCGGATCAGCAACGAGATCGCCCACGGCGCGCTGCTGCTCGACAGCGGCATGGTGCAGGATTCGCTGCTCAACCTGATCCTGAACGCCCGCGACGCGTGCGCCGGCGCGGGCGAAATCACGCTGCGGGTTCGCCCGGTGCAGGACACCTGGGCGGAATTCACAGTCACCGACACCGGGCCGGGGTTTTCGCAAACCGCGCTCGACCACGCGTTGGAGCCGTTCTTTTCCACCAAGGGGGGCGAGGGCTCGGGGCTGGGTCTGGCGATGGTCTACGACATGACCAAGCTCGCCGGAGGGCATGTCAGGCTCAGCAACGCAAGCGGCGGCGGCGGGCGGGTCACCATGCGCCTGCCGCTCAGGCCGGCGCCGGCCGCCACCCCCGCAGCGCCGGGGCTGGTGCTGCTGGTCGAGGACAGCCCCGACCTGCGCGAAGGCGTGCGCGCCATGCTGACCGAAGCCGGCCATGCCGTGATCGAGGCCACCAGCGTGGACGAGGCCAGGGTGCTGCTGGCCGAGGTGCCGGGGATCACGCTGGTGCTCTCGGACATCCAACTCGAAGGCGACGCCACCGGTATCGACCTGGCCGATGCGCTGGCCCGGTTGGAGGCGCCGCCGCCCTGTCGGCTGATGACGTCGCTGCCCGCCGAAAACCCCTTGCATGCCGCCGCGGCGGCCCGCGCCCCGGTGCTGCACAAACCGTTCACCGCGGCGGCCCTGTCGAGTTTCCTGCACCTGTCGGATCCGCGGCCATGACCGCACCGCTCGTCACCATCCTCGACGATGAACCGGCGATACGCGCGATGCTGTCCGACGCGCTGGAGGAAGCCGGTTTTCGCACCATGGCGTTTGCCCGCGCGACCGAGTTCGAGGCCGCCCTGCAAAGCGCCACGCCGGATGTCTGCCTTGTCGATCTGTCGCTGCCCGACCGCGACGGGCTGACGCTGGTGCACCGGCTGGCGCTGGAACAGGGCGCGAGCGTGATCATCATCTCGGGGCGCGCGCAGGTGCAGGACCGGGTCACCGGGCTGGAACTGGGCGCCGACGACTACATCATCAAGCCCTTCGACCCGGCCGAGGTGGTGGCCCGCATCCGCGCCCGCCTGCGCCGCGACCGGCCCGCGCAGCAAACCGCCCAAACCGCCCGCTTCGCCGGCTGGACCGCGCATTTCGACAGCTACATCCTGGAAGACGACGCCGGGCGGGAAACCCCGTTCTCCCACGCCGAGGGCGAGGTGTTGCGCCTGTTCCTCGACCGACCCAAGCGCCTGATCAGCCGCGCCATGATGCAAGAGTCGCTTGGCGGGGCGGCGGGCGAAAGCTTTGACCGGGCGATGGACGTGCGTATCTCGCGGCTGCGCACCAAGTTGCGCGAAGACCCTCGCAACCCGCGCCTGATCAAGACGATCTATGGCGCCGGCTATATCTTTCTGGGCGACGTGCACTGGGGCTGAGGGGCCCGCGCGGGCCGCAAGCTTTGTCTTGCCCCGGGCGCGGATTGGCTGTCATATCGAGGCGACTTTCCAGGGCACGGGGCGACCATGACGACAAAGCGCAAGCGCATCTGGGGGTGGTTCTTTTTCGACTGGGCCAGCCAGCCCTACAACACCCTGCTGCTGACCTTCATCTTCGCGCCCTACATCAAGGAATTGATGCAGGACGGCGCGGCAGCGCAATCGGCATGGGGCTTCGGCATCGGTGCCGCCGGCGTCGTCATCGCGCTGCTGGCGCCTGTTCTGGGCGCACTGGCCGACATGTCGGGCAACAGGATGCGCTGGATCTGGCTGTTTTCCGGGGCTTACGTGGTCGGCTCTTTCGCGCTGTGGTGGGCGGCCCCGGGGAATTTCAACCTCTACGTCATCCTCACGTTCTTCGCCCTGGGCATGATCGGGATGGAATTCGCCACCATCTTCACCAACTCGATGCTGCCCGACCTGGGCACGCGAGAGGAGATCGGCCGCATCTCGGGCAACGGCTGGGCGTTCGGATACCTCGGCGGGCTGGTATCGCTGGTGGTGATGCTGGTGTTTCTCGCCGAAAGCGGTGACACTGGCAAGACGCTGGTCGGGATGGATCCGATATTCGGGCTCGACGCGCAGGCGCGCGAGGGCACGCGCGCTGTCGGGCCGCTGACCGCGATCTGGTACGCGGTGTTCATGATCCCGTTCTTCGTCTGGGTGCGCGACCCGAAACCCGCCGGCGCGCCGCCGGGCGCCGTCAAGCGCGCGCTGGCCGAAGTGCTGACAACCCTGCGCGCGCTGCCGCGCACGCCGTCGCTGTTTGCCTACCTCGCCAGTTCGATGTTCTACCGCGACGCGCTCAACGGCATGTATGTCTTCGGCGGTATCTACGCCGCCGGCGTGCTGGAATGGAGCGTCGTCGATACAGGGGTGTTCGGTATCCTGGCCATCATCGCCGGGGCGCTGTTCGCCTGGATCGGCGGGTTCGCGGATGCCCGTTTCGGCCCGAAGCCCGTCATCACGGCCTCCATCCTGGTTCTGACCTTCGTGGCGGTCTCGATCATCTTCGTGTCGCGCGACAGCGTCTACGGCATCCCGGTCGGGCGCGACTCGTCCCTGCCCGACATCACCTTCTACCTGTTCGGCGCGATGATCGGCGCCGCCGGCGGCATCATCCAGGCGGCAAGCCGCTCGATGATGGTGCGCCAGGCCAACCCCGACCGCATGGCCGAGGCGTTCGGCCTCTACGCATTGGCCGGCAAGGCGACCTCGTTCATCGCGCCGCTGTCGATCGGCGTCGTGACAAGCTGGACGCAAAGCCAGCAACTTGGGGTCACACCGTTGATGGTTCTTTTCCTGCTGGGTCTTTTCCTGCTACTATGGGTCAAACCCGATGGAGACAGCAAAGCATGGGACGCCGCGGCCGACTGATCGCTCTTACCGTCCTTCTGGCCGGGTGCACAACGCCCGGCGTATCACCCGAAAGCGCGCAGCTTTCCACCCGGCAGGAGGTTCCGCAGCAATGGCGCGACGTGCCGGCCAAGGCCCTCTTCGGCAAGCAATCGACCGGATCCGAGCACACCCCGGCCGCCTATGGCGGGTATGCCGGCGGGTGCGTGGCAGGGGCGGTGCAACTGCCCGAAACCGGCCCCACATGGCAGGCGATGCGCCTGTCGCGCAACCGCAACTGGGCCCACCCCGACACGGTTGATTTCGTCAAGATGCTCAGCGCCAAAGCGGCGCGGCAACCCGGCTGGGCGGGGCTCTACTTGGGCGACATGAGCCAGCCGCGCGGCGGGCCGATGCTGTCGGGGCACCGCAGCCACCAGTCGGGGCTTGATGCCGATATCTGGATGCGCCCGCCAACGACCCTGACGCTGTCGCGGGCGGAGCGTGAAAGCATCTCGTCCATCTCGATGCGCCGGGCGCGCGGCGCCTATGTGAACGACAACTGGACCGGCGCCCATCACCAGGTCATCAAGGCTGCGGCACAAGACCCGCGCACCGCGCGGATATTCGTCTTTCCGGGCGCCAAGGTGCGCATGTGCCGCGATGAAACCGGCGACCGCGCCTGGCTGCGCAAGATCCGGCCATGGTGGGGGCATCACTACCATTTCCATGTGCGGCTTAAATGCCCCGAGGGCGCGCGCGGCTGTGTCAACCAGCAACCCCCGCCGCCCGGCGACGGATGCGCGGCGGCGCAGCAATGGGTGGACAATATCCTCAACCCGCCGCCACCGGACCCGGACGCACCCAAACCCAAACCGCGCAAGGAAAAGACCCTGGCCGACCTGCCCGGGCAGTGTGTCGGCGTGCTGCAAGGCAACTGAGCGGCAACGCGCATCCGTGCCCACTTGCCAAGCCGTCCCGCGCGGCGTAAACGCCGCCCACCCGGTTCGCACCGGAATCAAGTCGCCGTAACCTTGTCAAAACGGGCACAAAACATCATGCGTAAACACCATATTCCAGGCATCCTTGCCATGGCCGCGATCGTCGTGGCCTCGAACATCCTGGTGCAGTTCCTGTTCGGCCAGTGGCTGACATGGGGGGCGTTCACCTATCCGTTGGCCTTCCTGGTGACCGACGTCATGAACCGGGTCTATGGCGTCACCGCCGCGCGCCGGGTGGTTGTGGCGGGGTTCATCACCGGGGTGGTGTGCTCGCTGATCGGCACGCAGATCGAGGGCGCCTACGGCCCGTTGGTGACATGGCGCATCGCCGCCGGCTCGGGGCTGGCGTTTCTGACGGCACAATTGGTTGATATCGTTATATTCGACCGCCTGCGCGATCAACGCTGGTGGCGCGCACCGCTGGCCTCGACGCTGGTGGGGTCGTCGCTGGACACGGCGATTTTCTTCACCATCGCCTTCTCGGCCAGCCTTGCGTTTCTCGAGCCGGGCAACGACACCGGCTGGGCGGCCGAGGCACTGCCGCTTCTGGGCTTGGGGCCGCAGGTGCCGCTATGGGTGTCACTGGCGCTGGCCGACTGGATGGTGAAGCTGGGCCTCGCGCTGCTTGCTCTTGTGCCGTTCCGCATCATCGTGCGGTCCTTGACCAGGCAGCCCACATGATTTTGTTTTGACTTGTCCGAAATCTGTGGCAAGATTCGAACAGGTTCAACAACGAAAGGAGGTGGTCCAGTGTCTAAAGAGATGTTGGAGAGAGGTATCGGAACAGTTTGGGAGACCGCCGTCTGAGGCAGCCCTTTGACGGGTGGACCCCGAATTGGTGAGAGCCTGACCGGCCCGCCTCCGAATGATCTCATGAGGGCCGCCCGGCGCACGGGCGGCCCTTTTGACTGCCCCGCCATCGTGGCGCAAGAGGCCATCGTGGCGCAAGAGGGACGACATGCTCAGGATCACCGACGACATCGGCATCGAGGACTGGGAGCTGACCGAGCAGTTCGTTCGCGCCTCGGGCCCCGGCGGGCAGAATGTCAACAAGGTGGCCTCGGCGGTGGAACTGCGCTTCGAGGCGGCGCGCTCGCCCAACCTGCCGGGACCGGTGAAGACCCGGCTGAAGCGCCTGGCCGGGCGGCGCTGGACGCGCGACGGCGCGGTGATCATCCAGTGCGACGAAACCCGCAGCCAGGTCCGCAACCGCGAGATCGCGCGCGAGCGACTGACCGAGCTGATCCGCCAGGCGACCAAGCGGCCCAAGCGGCGCATCGCCACCCGCCCCACGCTGGGGGCGAAAAAACGGCGGCTGAAGGCCAAGAAGGTGCGCGGCGAGGTCAAGGCACTGCGCGGCCGTGTGGAAGGCGACGATTGACCGGCGCGGGGCCTTGACACGCCCGTGCACGATGCCCCGGCCCACGGCGGAACTGTCCCACGGGCAGGCCCGCACAACAGCGGTTATCGCCCGGCTTCACCCACCTGTCCGGGCCATCGGACATTCCACGACAATTCGCGCAAATTGCGAACATTAACGCGTTGTTAGCGGCTGCGCGCGACTCTCGTCCCGTCCGGGAAAAGGAGGGCAGCATGGCAGGCGGGGGCAAAAGGAAATGGGCGGATGTGCCGCCGGGGCAGGACAGCCCGCTCAACCACGCGGTTTCGGCGCGCGATCGCGCCAGCCTCGACATGGTCGCCGCGGCGATCCGGCATCGCGAGGTGTTGCTGGCCTTCCAGCCCGTGGTGCGCGCCGACCGCCCCAACATCCCGGCGTTTTACGAGGGCCTGATCCGGGTAATGGACGACACCGGCCGCGTCATCCCCGCCAAGGACTTCATCGACGCCGTCGAGGTGACGGAACTGGGCCGCAAGATCGACTGCCTGGCACTGGAAATGGGGCTGCGGACGCTGGAACGCGAACCGGGGATTCGCTTGTCGATCAACATGTCGGCGCGGTCTATCGGGTATCCGCGATGGATGCAGGCACTCAAGCAGGGGCTCAGGCGCGATCCGACTTTGGGCGAACGGCTGATCCTGGAAATCACCGAACGGTCTGCCATGCAGGTGCCCGAACTCGTGACGCGATTCATGGCTGATCTGCAAAGCCACGGCGTCACCTTCGCGCTGGACGATTTCGGTGCCGGTTATACGTCGTTCGCCTATCTGCGCGATTTCTACTTCGACATCATCAAGATCGACGGGCAGTTCATCCGCGGGGTCCATGCCGACCCCGACAACCAAGTACTGACGCGGGCGCTGGTCGCCGTCGCGCGACAGTTCGACATGTTCACCGTGGCCGAAAGCGTCGAGTCGGGCGCCGATGCCGCCTGGCTGGCCGCGAACGGTGTCGATTGCCTGCAAGGATATCATTTCGGCGCTCCGGCGATGCGGGCGCCCTGGGACGCGGCCGCGTATCGTCGCCGCGAGACGGGGTGAGGGATCGCGCAGTTGCCGCAATGCGGCATATCCACTATGCTCGCGCCAAATCCGCGGGGGCGTCATGCTCCCCGGGCAATCTGGTGGAGGAAAACCATGACCAACGTAGTAATCGCCTCGGCAGCGCGCACGCCTGTCGGCTCATTCGGCGGGGCATTCGCCAACACGCCGGCGCACGACCTCGGCGCGGCGGTGCTGGAGGCGCTGGTGACGCGCGCCGGGATCGAGAAATCCGAGGTGTCGGAAACCATCCTGGGCCAGGTGCTGACCGCCGCACAGGGCCAGAACCCGGCCCGCCAGGCGCACATCAATGCCGGCCTGCCGATCGAATCGGCGGCCTGGGGCATCAACCAGGTCTGCGGCTCGGGGCTGCGGTCTGTGGCGCTGGCGGCGCAGCACATCCAGCTGGGCGACGCCGACATCGTCGCCGCTGGCGGCCAGGAGAACATGTCGATGTCGCCCCATGCGGCCAACCTGCGTCAGGGTCACAAGATGGGCGACATGAAATACATCGACACGATGATCCGCGACGGCCTGTGGGATGCCTTCAACGGCTACCACATGGGCAACACCGCCGAAAACGTCGCCGAGAAGTGGCAGATCAGCCGCGAGGCACAGGACGAGTTCGCCGTCGCCAGCCAGAACAAGGCCGAGGCGGCGCAGACGGCCGGCCGCTTCGACGACGAGGTGACCCCCTTCACCATCAAGGGCCGTAAGGGCGACACGGTGGTGGACAAGGACGAATACATCCGCCACGGCGTCACCCTGGAAGGGATGCAGAAACTGCGCCCCGCCTTCGCCAAGGACGGCACCGTGACCGCCGCCAATGCCAGCGGCATCAACGACGGCGCCGCGGGCGTTCTGCTGATGAGCGCCGACGAGGCCGAGCGGCGCGGTATCGCGCCGCTGGCGCGGATCGCCTCTTATGCCACGGCCGGGGTCGACCCGTCGATCATGGGCGTCGGCCCGATCGCGGCCAGCCGCAAGGCGCTGGAAAAGGCCGGCTGGAAGGTCGAGGACCTCGACCTTGTCGAGGCCAACGAAGCCTTTGCAGCGCAGGCGCTCGCCGTCAACAAGGACATGGGCTGGGACCCGTCGATCGTGAACGTCAACGGCGGCGCCATCGCCATCGGCCACCCGATCGGCGCCAGCGGCGCGCGCATCCTCAACACGCTGCTGCACGAGATGAAGCGCCGCGATGCCAAGAAGGGGCTTGCCACGCTGTGCATCGGCGGCGGCATGGGTGTCGCCATGTGCGTCGAACGCGACTGAGCGTCACGCGCGCGTCATCGGAATGGGGCACCCTGCACGGCCAGCCCCTCGTAGTAAATGTTGAAGCGCCGCAGGAATAGCCTGCGGCGCTTTTCTACAACAATCGCCAGAGACCTATCTGGGAGATATTATCCCATTTGGCCGCTGAGCGAGTAGTAGCATGAAAAACAAAGAGACGCTGACACCAAAAGAAATCGGCGAGGGAATCACTGGCCTCCTGATGATGGGCTTTTTGGTATGGGGCGCCTATGCAGTATGGTCATGGTCAAGCACAGATGATGGGGTCGAAGAGGGAACAGCAACCGAGTCGGAAACCGTTGAACCGACTGAACCAGAAGTCGAATGTGGGCGAGATTTGCAATGCCTCGATAAAGAGCATGGCACAATAGCAAGCCTCAGATGTGAACCCCTGATCGAGGACCTTGCAGAGTATTCACATCGTTGGACGGATACTTGGTTGGAACCCAAGTTTGATCGGATCTCCTGGGCGAACATGCAAGAAAATCAGATCGTCATCATCGGAGACAAAATCGAGTTTCAGAATGGTTTTGGTGCGTTTCAGCGCGTCCTCTACAAATGCGTTTACGACTTCGGGAATGAGACCGTGGTGGAAGCTACTGTCGAGCCATACTCGATCTATAAATGATCACATGAAGTCTCTCTCGTAGATTCTTCCCCGAGCCAGCCCGAGCCGCATGGCCGGCGTCTTCTTGTCCTCCCCAGGGTCGCACCAGTTGTGGTAGAAGCGGTAGATCTCAGCGAGCTTCACCATGGTGTCGGGCTTGTAGAGATACTGGCGCTTCCATGTCTGGCCCACGCTTCCTGAAGATATTGCAGGCCGGGATGCGAAACGCACGTTGCTCCGGAACTTGTGGAAGTATGAGTCGACGCTACGAAGTGTCGCCAGTCGCAACATGCGGGCCGATGACCTGGGTGAGCGACTCGGGCGATCCGTGAGGATCTTGACCTGCTTGTTGGGTTCGGACTTCCGGGGGAATGGATAGTGGAAGCCCATTTCGAGGGGCCGCTGACCGAGGACCTTCATGATGGCGACCTCTTTATCAACGAGATCGGCATAATCCTGATTTGAAAGGTTGCGGAGTTGCGCATGGCTGACCCCTGTCAGGCCAGACAGGAAAGCCTGGCCCGCAGCGACAACCTGGTTGCGTCTGTCATTTGTCATGCCCTTGTCAAAGCTGACAACCGCGAGGTCGGCGCGCCGTTCGCGGATCTCGTTCGCGAAGGCCGACGAGAACGCTTGTTGGAGGCCACGATCATCGTCCATGACGAAGTAGAGAGGCGCATCTGTCGAGGACAACAAGTCCCGTAGCCAGAGAGCATGGGCGTGCTGCAGGATGTCATAACGCACCAGGACACCACGCTGCGGAAGCTGGTAAAGATTGGTAATCTTTACGCTTTTCTGTTTCTGAAGCTTAACCAGATAGGCATCGAACTCGGTCTGGGTCCAAACCCGTGCGTGGTTGCGAAACGCGATGGAGGCATGCTCTTCGTTCGCGTTTTGGGCAATGTCTTCGGCTTCTTGCATGGACATCGACGGGTCAAACTGAAGGCTTGCTTCCATGATATATCCGGATCGCGCATGCGCGGTGCAAAGGTGCTGGATCGCGACGGATGTGCGCTGCCTCCGTGTCGGCCAGTTGATCATGAGGGTTTGGCTGTCGGTCGCGAACCGGGACCCCGACCGGTGGAAATCGACTTCCGAGAAGTCCTCGCGCTCAACGAGGAAACCTCGAACTTGATCATGGAAGAAGTCGATCCTCTTGTAGAGGTCCTGGTATGTCATGCCGGTGATCTTGCAGATCTTGGCAAACGACATGTCGTTGCACAGCATCTGGAAAAGCATCCGGTTCTTGTCGCTGCGCTTCTGCCTGCGTGCCGGCCTGCCCGCGGAAAAGGTCTTCTGGCACAATCGACATTGCCACCGTGGATCTCCCTTGGCCGTCTTTCCGAAGCGCCGGTAGAACTCCGGGTGGTCATGCGTCGGCATCCCTTGTGCGAAGCACCCGGAGGTTCCGCACGCCGGCGCCGAGGGATCTTGAGAACGGAAGCACTTGAGCCGCTTGAACTCCTCCACAACTGCCCGATTGTTCTTGAGACGGGATGTCTTGTTGCATGTCGGGCATTGGAAATACTCTTCATGCTTTTTTCCCGCGACCACGCCTCGCAAAACGCCGGGAGGCGCCGGCGGCGCTCCCTTAGGCCGCTTGAAAGGGTCGGGCTTTATCCCGTATGATGCGCATGTAGGATTTCGACAGAAGTTTAGATCCAAGCCTTCACATGGCTCGGGTATCCTGAGTTCCAGGTCGTATTCTTCTGTCGCAGATATTTTCGAGGCACACGTCACCCGACATCTCCTTCTGAGAAAGCGTCAGGTGTCTTGTTTCAAAGGGAATGTTGGCCGCAATGCGGCCAACAGAAGTGATTATTTCAACATTTTCTACGAGGGGCTGGCCCTGCACGGTGCCCTTTTTCGTTTCGTGATCGCGCTGCGGGTCGACTCGCGGAAATTTCTTCAAGTAACAATGTTGCGCACCACTCTCATACAAAGTAACAGAGTTGCCGAAGCATTCGACCAAATTGGAGGACACCATGGCCAGAACAGCACTCGTCACCGGCGGAACGCGCGGAATCGGCGCCGCCATTTCCAAGGCACTGCGCGACGCGGGTTATACCGTTGCCGCCACCTATGCCGGAAACGACGAGGCCGCCGCCAAGTTTACCGAGGAAACCGGCATCAAGACCTACAAGTGGAACGTCGGCGATTATGACGAGTCCAGGACCGGGATTGAAAAGGTGCAGTCCGATCTGGGCGCCATCGACGTGGTGGTGGCGAATGCCGGAATCACCCGCGATGCACCGTTTCACAAGATGACACCCGAGAAGTGGCAGGAAGTAATCGACACCAACCTCACCGGCGTGTTCAACACCATCCACCCGGTCTGGCCCGGCATGCGCGAGCGCGGCTTCGGCCGGGTCATCGTGATCAGTTCGATCAACGGGCAGAAAGGCCAGTTCGCGCAGGTCAACTATGCCGCCACCAAGGCCGGCGACCTGGGCATCGTCAAGAGCCTCGCGCAGGAAGGCGCCGCCAAGGGCATCACCGCCAACGCTGTCTGCCCCGGCTACATCGCCACCGAGATGGTGATGGCCGTGCCCGAGAAAGTGCGCGAGAGCATCATCGCGCAGATCCCCACCGGCCGCCTGGGCGAGCCCGAGGAAATCGCGCGTTGCGCGACCTTCCTGGCCTCCGACGACGCCGGCTTCATCAACGGCTCGACGATCTCGGCCAATGGCGGGCAGTTCTTCGTCTGACCCCCCACCGACCTGGAAAACCCAAGGCGCCCCTTGCCGGCAGGGGGCGTCTTTTTCGTGCAATTGCGCACAAACTCCGCGCCTTGATGTGTGTTTACTGCGGCAACGCACGCTCCTATATAGGGCACAACCAAGGAGGCACGCCATGACCTACCACATCAACGGGTTGCACCACGTCACCGCGCTGGCCAGCGATGCGCAGACCAACAACGATTTCTTCACCCGCACGCTGGGCCTGCGCCGGGTGAAAAAGACGGTCAATTTCGACGCGCCACAAGTCTACCATCTGTATTACGGTGATCGCACAGGCACACCCGGAACGGTGATAACCCATTTCCCCTTCCCCCATACCCGGCGCGGCCAGCCCGGCACCGGCGAGGTGGGCGAGACGGCCTTTGCCGTCCCGAAAGGCGCACTGGACTACTGGCAGGCACGGCTGTCGCAAAGCGGGGTCGCCGGCCTGACCCGCAGCGATCGGCTGGGCGAGGCGCGGCTGTGTTTCGCGGGCCCCGATGGCGAGGCGCTGGCACTGGTCGAAACCGATGACGCCCGCGCGCCCTGGACCGGGGCCGACGTGCCCGAAGCGCACGCGATTCGCGGATTTCACTCGGTCACCATGTGCCTTGCCGAGGCGGACGCCAGCGCCGCGCTGCTGGCGCGGCTGGGATACGTCGAAACGGGTCGCGAGGGCGCCGTGACGCGCTATGCCCTGCCCGACGGAGGCAACGGTGCCGGGCGCATCGACATCGAACACGCGCCGGATACCGACGAGGCCCGGCAAGGCGCCGGATCGGTTCATCACATCGCGTTCTCGGTGCCCGACCGCGACGCGCAGGATGCCGCGCGGCGTGACATGCTTGACGCCGGCTACCAGGTGACGCCGCCGATCGACCGGGATTATTTCTGGGCGATCTATTTCCGCAGCCCCGGCGGGGTGCTGTTCGAGATCGCCACCGACGTGCCCGGTTTTGACCGCGACGAAGACATCGCGCACCTGGGCGAGGCGCTGAAACTGCCGCGCCAGCACGCACATCTTCGGGCGGAACTGGAACAGCGCCACCTGGCGCCACTCAGCGACTGAGCCACGCGCCGGTGCCTGAAAGCGCGGCCAGCGGCGGGTTGGCGCCAACCCGCCGCGCGCAATTACTCGGCTTGGGCCGTCAGGCGCTCGATCTCTTCCTTCAGGCGCAGTTTCTGCTTTTTCAGCTCGGCGATGTGCGCATCGCTGGTGCCGGGCGCGCGCTGCGCCTCCTCCACCTGATCCGAGAGGGCATGGTGTTTCCTCTTCAGTTCCTCGACATGCGAACTCAAGCTCATGGGCAGTCTCCTCTCATTTCAATGCGTCTGATGAGTGCATCACAAAACTGTCACGCTGTCACGCCGCGGCTGCATTCATTGAGCGGAATTCCCCGCGGCATTTTCAACGCTCAACGCGGCGCCGGCCATGGCAAGGGCGCGGCGTTGCGCAGCACCGCGCGCAGGTCAGCGGTATAGTCCTCGCCGTCGCCCGCGTGGTGGGGGCCGGTGTGCAGGACAAGACCGTCGTGCAGGCGCAGCGCCGCGCGCCCGCCCTTGCGCGCCCTGAGCAGCACCAGCCTCGCCGCGCGCCCGGCGCGCGGGATAAGCGGCAGCACCTCGACACTGCCCAGCCGCGCCTCGACCAGCGGCAGAAGCGCGCCCAGCCGTTCGGCCCGGTGAATCAGCGTGACCTGCCCGCGCGGGGCGGCGCGGCGGCTGGCGGCGTCGATCCAGTCGGCCAGCGGCGTGGCCTCGGCATGGGCGGCCTCGCGGCCCGTGTCTTGCGCGGCGGTGCGCGTGGCAGGCAGGTAATAGGGCGGGTTGGCGATGACGTGGTCGAACTGCCGCTGGCGCAGCGTGGCGGGCATCTGGGCCAGGTCGCCGGTCATCACCTCGAACGTGACACCGGCCTGCGCGGCATTGTCACGGGCCAGTTGGGCATAGCGCGGCTGCATCTCGATCCCGGTCAGGCTCAGCCCCGGCACCCGTGCCGCCAGGGCCAGGCTGGCCACGCCCACACCGCACCCCAGGTCGAGCACGCTTTGCCCCGTTTGCGCCGGCACCGCCGCGGCCAGCAACACCGGGTCGGTCCCGGCGCGATACCCGCGCGCGGGTTGCCAGACCCTGATCCGCCCGCCAAGGAAGGCGTCATGGGTCAGGTCACGGTTGCTCATCCGGCTCCAGCCCATTTTCGCGCAGGGCGCGGGCCGCGGCGGCGTGGTCGGCGTCGGCCACCATCAGGCGGCGCGGCAATATGCCGATCGAGCCTTCCAGCACGCTCATGTTTACGTCCATTTCAAAGCAGTCTATACCCTCGCCCCGAAGCAGCACCTTGGCGAATGCGATCGCGGTTGGGTCGTTTGATCTGAGAAGCTGTTTCATGATGGGGACATAAGAGCATGGCGCCGGCATTGTCGAGCCATGTTGCAGGGGTGTGATGAGCTTGGACAAAGCTGAAAGCAAGCCGCACGAGCAACTGGCCGCCCACCTGGCGGACGGGATGGAGGCGGTGAACGCTCTGATCCGGGCGCGCATGACCTCACGTCACGCGCCGCGCATCCCCGAGGTGACCGCGCACCTGGTCGAGGCGGGCGGCAAGCGCCTGCGCCCGATGCTGACGCTGGCGGCGGCCGATCTGTGCGGCTACGAAGGCGAGCACCACCTGCGCCTGGCAGCGACGGTCGAGTTCATCCACACCGCCACGCTGCTGCACGACGACGTGGTCGATGAAAGCGGCCAGCGCCGCGGACGGCCCACGGCCAACCTGTTGTGGGACAACAAGTCGAGTGTGCTGGTGGGCGACTACCTGTTTTCGCGCGCCTTCCAGTTGATGGTGGAAACCGAAAACCTGCGCGTGCTGGACATCCTGGCCAACGCCTCGGCCACGATCGCCGAGGGCGAGGTCCTGCAACTGACCGCGGCGCAAGACCTGGCCACCGACGAAGACATCTACCTGGCCGTGGTGCGTGGCAAGACCGCGGCGCTGTTTGCCGCCGCCTGCCAGGTCGGCGGCGTGATCGCCGGCGCCGAGGAGGCGCGCGTTCAGGCGCTTTACGACTATGGCGATGCGCTTGGCGTGGCATTCCAGATCGCCGATGACCTGCTTGATTACCAGGGCCAGGCACAGAGTACCGGAAAGAACGTGGGCGACGATTTCCGCGAACGCAAGCTGACCCTGCCGGTGATCAAGGCGGTGGCACAGGCCGACCCCGAGGAGCGCGCATTCTGGGCGCGCACCATCGAGAAGGGGCAGCAGGAGGCGGGCGATCTGGACCACGCCATCGCCCTGCTGCACCGGCACGGCGCGCTGGAGGCCACCCGAGCCGATGCGCTGGCCTGGGCGAGCAAGGCCAAGCACGCCTTGCGGGCACTTCCCGACCATCCCTTGCGGCTGATGTTGACTGAACTGGCCGACTACGTGGTCGCGCGGGTGACCTGAGCCTGCACGCCCCGGCTCAGCGCAGCGTCACCGCCCGCACCCACCATTCGGGGCGCGCCAGCGCGGCGGCGGCGGCGCGGGCCGCGGCACGGCTGGAAAAGAGGCCGAAACAGGTGGCTCCCGACCCCGACATCCGCGCCAGCATGCACCCCGGCTGCGCCCCGAGCGCCGCCAGCACCGCGCCGATCGCCGGAACTTGTACCATCGCCGGGGCCTGCAAGTCGTTACGCTGCGCCGTCAACCAGCCGGTCAGTACCCCGGCATCCGGCCAGCGCGGCAGTGACGCCGGCATCGGCGCGTTGTCGGCGCGTTCCATGGCGGCAAAGACCGGCCCGGTGGGCACGGCGACGCCGGGGTTGACCAGCACCGCGGCGAGCGGCGGGAATGCCGACAGGGGCGCGACAGCCTCACCGATTCCGCGCATCCGCGCGGCGCGCGCGACAAGGCACACCGGCACGTCGGCGCCGAGGCTGGCAAGCGTGGCGGCGTCGGGCACCGGCCGGCCGGTCAGCCGCGCCACCGCGCGCAAGCAAGCCGCCGCGTCGGACGAGCCGCCGCCTATCCCGGCCGCGGCGGGCAGGTGCTTGTCCAGTGTGACATGCACCGGCGCCGCCATCATCCGCACCGCCCGCAACACCAGGTTGTCGCCGCCCGTGGGCACGCCCGCTGCCATCGGCCCGGTCACCGACAAGCCGGGCGTATCGGCCAGCGAGACGGTCAGGCGGTCGCCCACATCGGCGAAAGCCACCAGCGAATCGAGCAGGTGATAGCCGTCGGCGCGGCGCCCGGTGACGTGCAGCGCAAGGTTGATCTTTGCCGGGGCGAACGCCTCAGTTGCCGCCATTGGCAACCTTGAGGGGGGCGGCGCCTTCCTCGGCCAGCACCTTGTCCAGCCCGACCGCGAGCTTGCGACGCACGCGGTCGGCATCGACCTCTTCCGAGGCATCGCCCTGCTCGATGAACGACAGCGCCCGGCGCCACTGGAACTCGGCCTCGCGGATGCGGCCCACGGCCCAGAGCACGTCGCCGAGGTGATCGTTGACCACCGGGTCGACCGGCATCAATTCGACCGCGCGCTCCATGTGTGGCACGGCCTCTTCGTAGCGGTCGAGGCGGTAGAGCGCCCAGCCGAGGCTGTCGACGATATAGCCGCTTTCGGGTTGCGCCGCGACCGCGCGTTCGATCATCGACAACGCCTCGTCCAGCTTGATGCGCCTCTGGACCAGCGAGTAGCCGAGGTAATTGAGCACCTGCGGTTGGCCGGGGTTAAGCTCCAGCGCCTTGCGGAAATCGGCCTCGGCCTCGGGCCACTGGTCAAGGCGTTCATGGGCGATGGCACGGGCATAGAGGATGAACCAGTTGTCCTTGCGCATGTCGTCGTAAAGCGCCAGCGCCGCGTCATAGGCCGCCACCGCCTCGTCGAAACGTTCGAGCTGGCGCATCAGGTCGCCCCGCGCCACATGCACCGAGGGCAGATCGCCGTTGGTACGACCGAGCTGCGCAAGCACTTCGGCAGCGGCATCGGTGCGCCCGGCGTGGCGCAGCGCCTCGGCGCGGCCCAGCTCGGCGCTGGCAAAGGCAGGGTGATCGCGAGGCACCTCGCGATAGGCCTCGACCGCCAGTTCATGGCGACCCATTTCTTCGAGCAGCGCCGCGCTCATCAGCAGCGCGCCGGTGTGATCGGGGCGCAGGTACTGCGCGGCGCCGGCATAGACCAGCGCATATTCCGGTTCGGCCTGTCCGGAGATCGCCATGGCGACGGAATGGAATACTTCGGCCATGCCGTCGCGCGCCGATTGCAGATGCGTGAACGGCAGTGCCTCGCCCGCGGCCAGCTTGGCACGCAGGACCTTCATCTCGGGGTCGGCCTCGCTGCCGGTAGCCCGGTCGATCAACGCCAGTGCGTCATCGTTGCGCCCCAGCTGGCTCAGCACCTGCACCCGCGCGGTGATGCCGCGCCGGGTCGATTGCAGGGCACCGCCATCGCTTTGGGCAAAGATCGCCTCGGCGCCTTCGAAATCGCCGACCGAGGCCAGGGCCAGCGCCTTGTGATAGGTCCCGAACCCGGCCAGCCCGTCTTCCTGTGCGACGGCATCGAAGGCCTTCAGTGCGGCCTCGACATCACCGCCGCCCAGCAGTGCCCAGCCGCGCGCCAGGCCGTCCACCAGCGGGCCGACGCCACGATCCTCGTCGATGCGGGAGATCACCGCCGCGGCATCGCCGATGCTGGCCTCGTGCGCCAACAGCGCCAGGCTGGCCAGTTGGCTGGTGAGGCCGTCGGCCTCGATCTTGCGGGCGATCGGCACCGCCCTGTCCATGTTGCCCAGGGCCAGTTGCGACAGCAGCGCCTGCTCCAGGATTTCGGGGTTGGAGGGGTCGCTGACCAGCGCCCGCGTGAAATACTCGGCCGCGCTCGGGAAATCGCGTGCGGCAGCGGCCTGCCGGGCGGCCAGATAGGCACCCGTATCGGCGCCGGCGTACAGCGGTTCAGCCCCGGTCATGGCCAGCGTGGCCGCGACAGCAAGACCTGCCATTTTCAGTTTCCCGGTCACGCGGTTGCCCCCTTCAGAAATAACCGTTTCGGCGATGCACCCTAGCGCAGACAGCGCCGGATGCAATGCACGGACGGGCGCAGGCGCGCCGCGGGCGGAACGTTGCTGCCCCGGACACGCCTACATGTTGGGGTAGTTGGGCCCGTCGCCGCCCTGCGGAGTGACCCAGTTGATGTTCTGGCTGGGATCCTTGATGTCGCAGGTCTTGCAGTGCACGCAGTTCTGGAAGTTGATGACGAACTTGGGCTCCTTGCCCTCTTCACGGACCACTTCGTAGACACCCGCCGGGCAGTAGCGCTGCGCCGGCTCGTCGTATTTCGGCAGGTTGACCTCGATCGGCACCTCCGGGTCTTTCAGGTGCAGGTGGCAGGGCTGGTTTTCCTCGTGATTGGTCATCGAGAACGACACGTTGGTCAGCCGGTCAAAGCTGAGCCTGCCATCGGGCTTGGGGTAGTCGATCTGCTTGAACTTGTCGGCGGTGCCGGTAGCCTCGGCATCGGTCTTGCCGTGCTTCATGGTGCCGAAGAGCGAAAAGCCCATGGTGTTGGTCCACATGTCGAACCCGCCAAGCGCGAGGCTGGGCAGCAGCCCCCATTTCGACCACATCGGCTTGACGTTGCGAACCCGTTTCAGGTCGCGGCCGATGGCGCCGGTGCGCACCTCTTGCTCGTAGGCGGTCAGCTCGTCGCTGGCGCGGCCTGCCTTGATGGCCTCGTGCGCCGCCTCGGCCGCGGCCTTTCCAGACAGCATGGCGTTGTGGTTGCCCTTGATGCGCGGCACGTTGACCATGCCCACCGAACAGCCCAACAGGGCCACGCCGGGAGCGACCATTTTCGGCATCGACTGCCAGCCGCCCTCGGAAATCGCGCGGGCACCGTAGGCCACGCGCTTGGCCCCCTTCAGCAGGTCGGCCACCATCGGGTGGTGCTTGAATCGCTGGAATTCCATGTAGGGGTAGAGGTGCGGGTTCTCATAATTCAGGTGCACCACGAAGCCCACGTAGACCTGGTTGTTTTCCAGATGGTAGATGAAGCTGCCGCCGCCCGCGTTCGAGCCCAGCGGCCAGCCCATGGTGTGGGTGACCTCGCCCTCGTTGTGCTTGTCGGGGTCAACCTCCCATATTTCCTTCATGCCAAGGCCGAACTTCTGCGGCTCCTTCCCCTTCGACAGGTCGTATTTCGCCATCACCTCCTTGGCGAGGCTGCCGCGCACGCCCTCGGACAGGAACACGTACTTGCCGTGCAGTTCCATCCCCGGTTCGGTGTTCGGCCCGATCGTGCCGTCGGGTTCCAGCCCGAAGACCCCGGCGACCACGCCCTTGACCTCGCCATCGTCGCCATAGACCATTTCGGAGCAGGCCATGCCGGCAAAGATTTCCACCCCCAGTTCCTCGGCCTGCTCGGCCATCCAGCGGCAGACATTGCCCATGCTGACGATGTAATTGCCGTGGTTCGACATCAGCGGCGGCATCGGCCAGTTGGGGACGCGCACATTGCCGCCCTCGCCCAACATGTAGAAGTTGTCCTCGCGCACCGGCGTGTTGAGGGGCGCGCCCTTGTCCTTCCAGTCGGGGATCAGCGCATCCAGGCCGCACGGGTCGAGCACCGCACCCGAGAGGATGTGCGCCCCGACTTCGGAGCCTTTTTCCAGCACCACGACATCCAGATCGGCATCGAGTTGCTTGAGCCGGATCGCCGCGCCGAGTCCCGCGGGCCCCGCGCCGACGATCACCACGTCGTATTCCATTGCTTCGCGTTCAATCTCGGCCACGTCCTGTCCTCCGCCGTTGGCGCGCTGCGCCCAAAAGTTCAGCGGAAACTAGACCAGCTTGCAGGGCGGATCAATCGCTACGCGGCGGCGCAGAATGGAATTGGTGCGCCGCGCCGGGCTGCCCGCGCTCGGGCGCAGGCGGCGACAATCTGCAGACACGGCGACGGCAAAGCGCCGCGCGCGCACCACGGGGCCTTGACTTTGCAAGGTCTAAGCGGATTTACACGGTTTGGTGACAAATCCCGACTTTCATCACGACGCAGGGTAGCCATGGAAAAGATACCGATGACACGCGCGGGGCATTCCGCGCTTGAGGCCGAGCTGAAACAGCTCAAGTCGGTCGAACGGCCGGCGATCATCCGGGCGATTTCCGAGGCCCGCGAACACGGCGACCTGTCGGAGAACGCCGAGTATCACTCGGCGCGCGAGAAGCAGTCGTTCATCGAGGGGCGCATCAAGGAACTGGAAAGCGCCATCTCGCTGGCCGACGTCATCGACCCGGCCAAGTTGTCGGGGCCGATCAAGTTCGGCGCGACGGTCACGGTCGTGGACGAGGACACCGACGACGAAAAGACCTGGCAGATCGTGGGCGAGCACGAGGCCAATATCGAGAAGGGTCTTCTCAACATCAAGTCGCCCATCGCGCGCGCCCTGATCGGCAAGGACGAGGGCGACAGTGTCGAGGTGCGCACCCCCGGTGGGGAAAAATCCTACGAGATCCTGAAAATCGTGTATTCCTGATAGGCGGGTAATCGGGAAGACGGGCGCATGTCCGACAAAAGCGACAGCCGCCCGGCATTGCCGGGCATCCATGACCGGCCCGTGCAGGGCCGCATCACCGGGATCGAAATCACCGCGGTGGTGATGTCGGTGCTGTGGCTGGGCGGCGCGGGTTACTATTTCCTTTTCGCGGGGGACGAAGCCGCGCCGGCGACAGGCGGCGGTTTCCTTCTCACGATGCTGGTGGTGTTCCTGCCCGTGGCGATGATCTGGGTCGCGGCCACGGCGGCGCGCGCCAGCCGCGTGATGCGCGAGGAAAGCCATCGCCTGCAAGCCGCCATCGACGCGATTCGCCACGCCTATGTCGCCCAGAGCCAGATGAACGGCGCGCGCAGTGACAAGACCCTGGCGGCCAAGCTGGAAGAGATCGCCGAGGCGCAGAAAAAGACCGAAACGGCGCTGGCCGTGTTCACCACCACGCGCGAACGCAGCGCCCCGCTGCGCGACGCGCCCCGGCCGGCGGCGGATGGTAGCGGCGACGGCGAAGCGGGCGACGACCAGGCACCGCTGCCGCTGGGAACCCCGGTCGAGGAAATCGGCCCGGCGCTGTCGCGCGCGGATTTCATCCTCGCGCTCAATTTCCCCGAGACAACCGAGGACGAGGCCGGTTTCGCCGCCCTGCGCAAGGCGCTGCGCGACCGCGAGGCGGCGCAGCTTATTCGCGCCAGCCAGGACGTGCTGACGCTGCTCAGCCAGGACGGAATCTACATGGACGACCTGCGCCCCGACATGGCGCGCACCGAGGTCTGGCGCCGCTTCGCCGCCGGCGAACGGGGCGGCGCCGTGGCTGCGCTTGGCGGTATCCGCGACCGCTCGTCGCTGGCGCTGACGGCGGGGCGGATGAAACAAGACCCGATCTTTCGCGATGCCGCGCATCACTTCCTGCGTCGCTTCGACCGGATGCTGGTGGAGTTCGAGCAAACCGCCACCGACACCGACATATCGCAGCTTGCAAGCACACGCACGGCGCGCGCCTTCATGCTGGTGGGGCGCGTGGCGGGTATCTTCGGCTGAGGCCCCCGCCCCTTTCCGGTCACCCGCCCCACATGGCAGGGGGCGTTGCATCCCCTGCGCATCGCGGCTAACCCTTTGCCCGACCCGGTGCATTCCCCGTCTGAGAGGCCGCGCGCATGCCGCTTGAAACCCAGCGATCCGCCTATTGGCGCGGCGTCCGAGACGGGGCGCCGTTTCTGCTGGTGGTCACCCCGTTCGCGATGCTGTTCGGCGTCGTTGCCACCGAGGCGGGCCTGAACCTGGTCGAGACGATGGCGTTCTCGATCGTAGTGATCGCCGGCGCGGCACAGTTCGCGGCGGTACAGTTGATGGTCGACAACGCGCCGACGGTGGTGGTTCTGGCCTCGTCGCTGGCGATCAACCTGCGCATGGCGATGTATTCGGCCTCGTTGACGCCGCACCTGGGGCGTGCACCGCTGTGGCAGCGCGTGCTGGTGGCCTATTTCATGGTCGACCAGACCTATGCCTGCTCGATCGCCAAGTACGAGACCGAGCCCGACTGGGGCGTCGGGCAGAAGATCGCCTATTTCTTCGGCACCATGACACCGATCTGCCCGATGTGGTACGCGATGACGCTGGCGGGGGCGCTGATCGGGTCGGCCATGCCGGCGGGGCTGGCACTGGATTTCGCGGTGCCGATCACCTTCATCGCGCTGATCGCGCCGATGCTGCGCACCGCCGCGCACAAGGTGGCGGCACTGGTCGCGGTGGCGCTGGCGCTGGTGCTGGCGGGACTGCCGTATAACCTGGGCCTGATCCTGGCCGGGATGGGCGGCATGATGGCCGGCGCGCGAGTCGAGATGTGGCTGGAAAGGCGCGGGTTATGGAGCTAGACAGCACACAGGTCTGGGTTGTGATCATCCTGCTGGGGCTGGGCAGTTTCGGGCTGCGCTTCGTGTTCCTCGGTCTGATCGGCGACCGGCCGATGCCGCCATGGGTGCTGCGCCACCTGCGCTACACGGCGGTGGCGGTGTTGCCGGCGCTGGTCGCCCCGATGGTGGCCTGGCCCGGCGCCACCGATGGCCAGCTCGATGCGCCACGCCTGGCCGCGGCGCTGGTCACGCTGGGGGTGGGGTATTTCACCAAGAATGTCCTGGCAGCGATCGGCCTTGGGGCCGCCACGCTTTACGGGCTGCTCTACCTGTTGGGGTGAAGCGCGAAGAGCGACAAGGCCGCAGTGCCGGTGCGGCTGTACGCGCACGCAGGCCGCGCCCTTTTACGCGCGAACAACGCCCTGTGACGACCAAAGCATGGCGTACTGAACGCGCGGGCCGAATGTCGGAAGGCTGTTGCCCTCAGCCCTCTTTTTTCGCGGTATTCCTGTCGGCCCTGGCACGGTCGGCGGCGACGGCCCCGGGGTTATAGGCACGCAGAGCCTTGGTCTTGTCGGCGTCGTCGTATTCGTAAAGCTTGCGCGAGGTCGCTCCGGGCAGGCGACCGAATTGCTCGGCCAGATTGCGCGGGTACCATGTCTGTCTGAAACTACTGCCGACGCCGTCAAGTTGGGCGAGGATGCGCGAGGTGCTTACCGAGCATTGCGCATCGGGCACCTCGCCATAGGCCGTGGCGATCTGAAGTGCCTTCTCCGCGGTGTCGGCCGACACTGGCACCTCCTGCACCTGGACGTGGTACGTCTCGCGGGCGTGGAAGCGGGTGTAGACATCGGCGACCTGTGGTGTCACGCCATAGACGACATCACCGCGCGCCACGATCTTGCCGGCCTTTCGGAACGTTCCGGCCGGGTCGAAGATCACCCGCTGCGAACCGTTGATCATCAGCGACGTGTGTGCGCCCGAGCCGGTGTCGTTCGAAATCATCGTGAACAGTGTCAGCTTCGGCGGGCCGTTGTGGCGGTAGGCGGCGCGTGTCACTGCCTCGTCGCTGACCGGCGGATCGGTCTTGACCGCGCAGCCCGAGACCAGCGTTATCGCGACAAGCGCGGCAATCCAGAAACGCATCGCGATGCCCTTCCCCGTATGTCGGCCCGGCGCGGGAGCCGGTGCTCAGCTATTGAAGATCGCCAGGAAGATCAGCACCGCGATGGCTATGCCGCCCACCCAGGTAGAGGCCTTTATGAAGCCTTCGAAGGTCTTTTCCTTCTCGGTGATGTCCATGTTGCCGTGCTCGTGGTCTGCCATGTTCGCGGTCCTTCCCCTGTTGCGGTTTGCGCGTCGTCCTACCTTATTGCCCAAACCCTGTCACCGGTCAATTTCCCGGGTGTATTTCCGGGTCCGGGCAGTGCCAGATCCATGCGCCGTCGGCGCGGCGGGTGCGGGTGACGAACCCGCCCCCGTGCAGGTGGTTGAGATGCGCCACCGCCTCGACCATGGCCAGCCCGTAGGTGCCGCTGTCGATGCTGCGCTTGAACAGCGGGGCAAAGCACTCCACCGCCGTGCGCGGGGTGGCAAGGTGACGCGCGAGGCGCCCAAGTGCGCCATGGTGATTGTCCTGCAACTGGCGCATCCGCAATGGCAGCCCGGTGAACGGCAGCTTGTGCCCGCCCAGCACCAGGTGATCGGGCCGCGCCAGCGCCTCCAGCCGCGCGCAGGCCTCCAGCCAGTCGGCCAGCGGATCGGCGTCGGGTTCGGTCGGGTGGACGCCGATATTGGGGCTGATCGACGGCAGCATCTGGTCGCCCGCGATGACAAGCGCGTCGTCGCGCGACCACAGCGTCAGGTGTTCGGGCGCGTGGCCGGCGCCAATATGCACGTCCCAGTCGCGCCCGGCGGCGCGGATCACGTCGCCCTGCTGCACCCGGGTGTACCCGACCGGCAGCGGATGCGCGATGTCGGCGAAGTTGAAGGGCCGCTGCGACAGCCGCTCTTGCAGGATGTCGGGGGCCATCCCGGCGGCGCGCCAGAACGCCACCGCCTGCGGGCTGGGGGCATCCTCGGCGTCGAGGATCAGCATCCGCGCCATCAGCCACGCAGTGCGCGTGGTCCACAGCTCGGCGCCATGGTGATCCATGAACCAACCGGCCATGCCGACATGATCGGGGTGGTGGTGGGTCAGGATCACCCGGCCCACCGGCTTGCCGGCCAGCGGGCCGGCCAGCAGATCATTCCACAACTCGGTGCTGCGGCGCGATTTCACGCCGGTGTCAATCAGCGTCCAGTGGTCGCCCTCGTCGAGCGCGTATATGTTGACGTGATCCAGCGCGAAGGGCAGCGGCAGGCGCAGCCACAGCACCCCCGGCGCCACCTCGATCGCCTGCCCCGCCTCGGGCGGGTCGGGCCACGGGTACCGGATGCCGGTGAGCGCCCCATCCATCAAACCGCCAACTCCCGCGTGACAAAGGCGTAGAGGTCGTCGGCCCCGGCGGTGGCATGGGCCAGCAGGCCGGAATGCTCGGGCAGCAGGCGGTTGATATAGAACCGCGCGAGCCGGGTGCGCGGGCCGTCGTCGACGCCTTCGGCCATCGCCGCGCGCAAGTGGTAATGCGCGCCAAGCACCCGCGCGAAGCCTTGCAGGAAAGGCACCGACCCGGCAAAGCGGTCGGGCATGTTGTCCTGTGCCGTCAGCCATTCCACCGCTTCGCGCAGGGTTTCGCCCGCCTGCCAGACCGATTCGGCCATGTCGGGCAGCGCCGCGCGCGCGGTTTCGGCGAGCGATTCGATCTCGTCCACCAGGCGCGCAGCGGCCTCGCCGCCATCGGCCATCTTGCGACCGACCAGGTCCATTGCCTGGATGCCGTTGGTGCCCTCGTAGATGGCAGTGACGCGGGCGTCGCGCAAGAATTGCGCGGCGCCGGTTTCCTCGATGAACCCCATGCCGCCATGCACCTGAACGCCCATCCCGGCCACCGCGATGCCGGTGTCCGAGCCGAATGCCTTGGCGATCGGGGTCAGCAGCGCGGCGCGGGCCTGCCAGTCGGCCTGGCCGGTGGCGCGCGCCATGTCCAGCGCCGCGGCGCAGTTCAGCACGATGGCGCGGGCCGCGAACGTATCGGCCTTCATGGTCAGCAGCATGCGCCGCACGTCGGCATGTTCGATGATCGGGCCCATCTGGTTGCGCTCGGCGGCGTAGGCCAACGCCTGTTGGGTCGCCCCCTCGGCGATGCCCACGCCTTGCGCGCCAACGGCAAGGCGGGCGTTGTTCATCATCGTGAACATCGCGGCCATGCCCTTGTTCTCGGCCCCCACCAGCCAGCCGGTGGCGCCGTCGAACTGCATCACCGCCGTGGGGCTGGCGTGAATGCCCAGCTTTTCCTCAAGGCTGACTACCGACAGCGCGTTGGCGGGCCCAAGGTTCCCTTCGTCGTCGGGGATGAACTTGGGCACCATGAACAGGCTGATCCCCTTGGTGCCGGGCGCCGCGTCGGGCAGACGCGCCAGCACCAGATGGCAGACATTGCCGCCGAAATCGTGATCGCCCCAGGTGATGTAGATCTTCTGCCCGGTGATCGCGTAGGTGCCGTCGTCATTGGGCACGGCGCGGGTTTTCAGCGCGCCAACGTCGCTGCCGGCCTGCGGCTCGGTCAGGTTCATGGTGCCGGTCCATTCACCGCTGATCAGCCGCGGCAGGTAAAGCGCCTTGATGGCGTCGCTGGCGTGGTGTTCCAGCGCCTCGATCTGGCCCTGGGTCAGCAGCGGGCACAGGCCCAGCGACAGGTCGCTCGCCGACATCATCTCGTTAAATGCCGTGGTCAACGAGATCGGCAAGCCCATGCCGCCGTAGTCGGGATCGGCCGAGATGGCGACCCAGCCGCCCTCGGTCAGCGCCTTGAATGCCTCCGGGTAGCCCGGCGGCGTTCGCACCACCCCGTTTTCCAGCACCGAGTGGGTCTCGTCGCCGACCCGGCGCAGGGGCGCGATGACCTCTTCGGTCAGGCGCCCGGCCTCGGTCAGGATGGCATCGGTGACGTCCGGGGTGGCCTCGGCAAAGCGGTCGGTCGCGGAAACGGCCACCATGTCCGAAACGTGGGCGAAGATGAACTTGTAGTCCTCGACGGGGGCGCGGTACGCCATGGCATCCCTCCTTCATGCGAAACGGCTTGGCATCGGACCCGGCCGCTTGTATGCACTGGCTCCTGCCGTGCAACAGTATAAGCACGCGCAGCCCCATCAACCCGGAACGCGGCGTCACGACGAAAATGCCCAGCACCGCCACCCGAACGCTTGCGCCCGACGCGAACGGAATCGCGCAGGCCGCCGCCATTCTGGCACGGGGCGGGCTGGTCGCGCTACCGACGGAAACGGTTTACGGGCTGGGTGCCGACGCGCGCCAGGGCCGCGCCGTGGCGCGCATATTCGAGGCCAAGGGCCGCCCCCGGTTCAACCCGCTGATCGTGCATGTCGACAGCGCCGAAACGGCGCGGCGCTACGTCGCGTGGCCGGCGCAGGCCGAGGCGCTGGCGACGGCGTTCTGGCCCGGGCCGCTGACGCTGGTGCTGCCGCTGCGCGACGACGCGGGCCTGTCGCCGCTGGTGACGGCGGGGCTGGATACGCTGGCCATCCGGGTGCCCGCGCACCCGCTGGCGCGGCGCCTGCTGGCGGCGTTCGGCGGGCCGGTGGCGGCGCCCTCGGCCAACCCGTCGGGGCGCATCAGCCCGACGACGGCTGCGCATGTGCTGGCCGGTCTGTCGGGGCGGATCGAGGCGGTGCTCGACGGCGGGCCCTGCCCGGTAGGCGTGGAAAGCACCATCGTGGGGCTTTCGGGTACGCCGGTTCTGTTGCGCCCCGGCGGCCTGCCGGCCGAGGCGATCGAGGCGGCGCTTGGCACGCCACTGGCCGCGCCGGGGGGTGATGAAACCGCGCCGGACGAAGCCGCGCCCACGGCGCCCGGGCAACTGGCATCGCACTACGCACCGGCGGCAACGCTGCGGCTGGAGGCGCATGCCCCGCGCGCAGGCGAGGTCTACCTCGGCTTCGGGTCCGGCGCTTGTGATCTGAACCTGTCGGACACCGGCGATCTGACCGAGGCGGCGGCAAACCTGTTCGGCCACCTGCACCAACTGGACGCGGGCGGCGCCCGCGCCATTGCCGTCGCCCCCATCCCCCACCACGGGCTGGGCCGTGCGATCAACGACCGCCTGGCCCGCGCCGCAGCACCGCGCGGCTAAGCCGCGGCTCAGGCGCGCCCGGCCGACGACGACAGCGTCATCGCGTCGATGCCCAGCGAGGCCAGCGCCGCTTCCCACTTGCGCGCGTCGGGCGTGGCGAACACCAGTTCCTGCGTGGCCTCGCAGGTCAGCCAGCCGTTCTGCGCCACCTCATCCTCCAACTGCCCGCCGCCCCAGCCGGCATAGCCCAGCATCACCAGCGCGCGTTCCGGGCCCTGCCCATGCGCCATTGCTTCCAGCACATCCTGCGTGGCGGTCATGCCGAAACCGCCGGGAATATCCAGCGTGTTCAGCGGCGAACTGTAATCGGTGCCGTGCAGCACGAAACCGCGCGCGTGTTCCACCGGCCCGCCGATATGAACGGGCTGATCGCAAGCGTCGTCGGTGCGAGCGATGGAAAGCTGATCGAACAGGTCGAACAGGCGCACGTCGGCGGTCGGCTTGTTGACGATTAGCCCCATGGCGCCATCGTCGGAATGGGCACAGATCAGGATCAGCGAGGCCTGAAACCGCATGTCCCCCATCCCCGGCATGGCGATCAGAAGCTTCCCCGTCAGGTCAAACGATTCACTGGTACTGGATGGCATGGCTCGGACTCGGCTCGGGAACAACGTGGCAAACATGGAACGAAGGCCACGACAGTTCAAGCAAAGCCTGCGCAAGAAAGCGCTGGCCGGCGCGTCGCCGCGCATCGCTCGCATGAATGTGAGTTGGCTTTTTCGGCGCGATATCGCATGTCCGGGGGATGACCGGATACCGCCTCGCCCCCCTGTTTCGACTGTTTTCGGTGCTGTCCCTCGTCCTTGCGCTGCCCGCGGTGGCGGCAGCGCAGGAGAGCATGGCGCGCCTCAGTGTCCTGCCCGGCTGGCGGGCCGGGCCGGGGGTGCACGTCGCGGCGCTGCGGATCTCGCTGGCGCCGGGGTGGAAGACCTACTGGCGCGCGCCGGGCGATGCCGGCATTCCGCCCGAGCTTGACCTGCGGGGCGCGCGTAACCTGACGGGCGCGCAGCCGTTGTGGCCAACCCCGATTGTGTTTCGTCAGGGCGGCATGCGCTCGGTCGGCTACAAGGGCGAGCTGGTGCTGCCGTTGCGCGTGGCGGCCAAGGCCCCCGGCAAAGACATCCGCCTGACCGGGCGCTTTGCCATTGGCGTGTGCCAGGATGTCTGCGTGCCGGTGACGCTGGACTTCGACAAGGTGCTGCCGGCGGCCAAGGCGCGCCCCGATCCGCGCATCCAGCAAGCGCTGGCCGACATGCCGCTGACCGCCGCCGAGGCCGGGGTGGGAAAGGTATCGTGCCGCGTCCGGCCGGGCCACGACGGCATGGAGGTAACCGCAACGATCGAGATGTCGCAGGCCGGCGGCGCGGAAATCGTGTTGCTGGAAACCGACGACCCCGAAATCTGGGTCGCCGAAGGCGAAAGCACGCGCCAGGGCGACACCCTGCGACTGCATACGCGGATGGCGCATGTGCTGGGCGACGCCTTCGCCATCAACCGCGCCGGGCTGCGCCTGACAGTGCTGGGCCGCGATCGCGCGGTCGATATCAAGGGCTGTCCGGCGCCCTGAGACCCCCGCGAGGTTACTTGCGCTGCTTGTGTTCTTCGAGCCGGGGCATGATCTCGACGAAATTGCAGGGTTCGTGGCGGTAATCCAGTTGCGGCGCGAGGATCTCGTCCCAGGCATCCTTGCAGGCACCGGGGCTGCCCGGCAGCGCAAACAGGTATGTGCCCTGTGCCACCCCGGCGGTGGCGCGGCTTTGCACCGCGCTGGTGCCGATCTTGTTCATGCTGATGATGGCAAACAGGGTGCCGAAGGCGTCGATTTCCTTTTCGTAGACATCGCGGTGCGCCTCGACGGTTACATCGCGTCCGGTCAGTCCGGTGCCGCCGGTCGAGATCACCGCGTCGATGGCCGGATCGGCGCACCATGCGCGCAGTTGCGTGGCGATCTGGTCGCGCTCGTCGCGCAGGATGCGGCGACAGGCCAGGTGGTGGCCGGCCGCCTCGATCCGGGCGGCAAGGGTGTCGCCCGAGCGGTCCTGCGCAGCATCGCGGCTGTCGGAGACCGTGAGCACGGCGATCCGCACGGGTATGAAATCCTTGGTCATGTCATTTTCGGTCATCCGTTTTCACCCCTTTTGAAAAACTGCCAGCCGCACCGCCAGCGCCGCGAAGATTCCCGCGCTCAGCCACCCCGCGCCGCGCGCGAAGGCGGCGCTGCCGGCCATGCGGCGACCCAGCCCCCCGGCCGAAAGACCAACGCCCGCGTTGACCGCGAAACCGCCCAGGGCAAGCACCGCGCCCAGCCCGGCGAACTGCGCCATCACCGGGCGCGCCGGGTCGACGAATTGCGGCACGAAGGCCAGCACGAAGAGAATCACCTTGGGGTTGGCCAGGTTCACCGCCAGACCCTGCCGGAACGCGGCGCGCGCCGACAGGGCGTCGCCACCACCGGTGACCAGACCGGCGCGCAAGGCGCCGAACGCCAGCCACAGCAAGTAGGCCACCCCGGCCCATCGGATCGCCTCCAGCGCGCCGGGCAGCGCGGCGATCAGCGCTCTCAGCCCCAACCCCGCCGCCAGCGCATGCACGAACACGCCGGCGGATATCCCGGCGCTGGCGGCCAGCGCCGGGCGGGCGCCGGCGCGCATCCCCTGGCCCAGGCAGAACATCATGTCTGCCCCCGGCGTCAGGTTGAGCGCCAGCGCGGCCGGCACGAATGCCAGAAGGGTGGCCGGCTCGATCATGCGCCCGCGCCTTCCCTCAACCTGGCCTGCAAATCCAGAAGATCGGCCCATGCCGCGCGCTTGGCGTGCGGCTTGCGCAACAGGTAAGCGGGGTGGAACATCGGCAGCGCCGGCAGGCCGTAGGCCTGCGTCCACTGCCCGCGCAGCCGCGTGATACCGCGCCGGCCCAACCCCGCCTGGCAACTGATATTGCCCATCAAAACCACCACCTCGGGTGCGACCAGCGCGACGTGCCGGCGCATGAACGGCACCATCATGGCGATTTCCTGTGGCGTCGGGTCGCGGTTCTGCGGCGGGCGCCAGGGCAGGATGTTGGTGAGGTAGACCGCCGCTTCGGGCGTCTCGGCCTTGCGCGACAGCCTGATCGCGTCAAGCATCCGGTCCAGCAATTGCCCGGCACGACCGACGAAGGGCAGACCGGCGCGATCTTCGTCGCGGCCGGGCGCCTCGCCGATGATCATCACGCGGGCGGCCGGGTTACCATCGGCGAACACGAGGTTGCGGGCACCGCGGCGCAGGTCGCAATGGGGGAAATCCGCCAGCGCCGCGCTCAGCGCCGCGAGGTCGGGCGCCGCCTCGGCGCGCTGGCGGGCCTCCTCGACCGGGTCCGCCGGGGCCACGACCTGCGGCGCGACGGGGGCCTGTGGCGCGGTCGCAGTAGCGGCAGAGGCGGCCGTGTGCGGCGCCGGGGCGGTCGCGGCCCCAAGCGCATAGCGGTTCACCGGCGCGTCGCCGATCGCCTCGGTCGCGCCAAGTTCGAGCTGCCATTCCAGCAGCGCCCGCGCGGTTTGATGTTCGAGCCCCGAATCCATGCCCGCAGGCTACTGCGTCTGCCGCCGCCATGGAACACGGTTTGCCATCGCGGTCGCGCGCCTAGCAGCGGCAAACCCGCGGCGACGCTTGCCCCGATGGCCGTTGGTTCCTATAACCGCGCCAGAGCGAGCGGGAGCAGGCCATGTCATTTCCACACCGTCACCTGCTGGGGATCGAACCGCTGGGACCGGCGGCGATTACCGAGATCATCGACCTGGCCGATACCTATGTCGATTTCAACCGCCGCGACATCAAGCACGGCGACGCGCTGGCCGGTCTGACCCAGATCAACATGTTCTTCGAGAACTCGACCCGCACCCAGGCCAGTTTCGAACTGGCGGGCAAGCGCCTTGGCGCCGACGTGATGAACATGGCGATGCAGGCCAGTTCCATCAAGAAAGGCGAGACGCTGATCGACACCGCGATGACGCTCAACGCCATGCATCCCGACCTGCTGGTTGTGCGCCATCCGCAATCGGGCGCGGTGGACCTGCTGGCGCAGAAGGTCAACTGCGCGGTCCTCAATGCCGGCGACGGGCGCCACGAACACCCCACCCAGGCGCTGCTGGACGCGCTGACGATCCGGCGCGCCAAGGGCCGGCTGCACCGACTCAACATCGCCATCTGCGGCGATATCGCGCACAGCCGGGTGGCGCGGTCGAACATGATCCTGCTGGGGCTGATGGAAAACCGCGTGCGTCTGGTCGGCCCGCCCACGCTGATGCCCTCGGGCGTCGGCCACATGGTCGCCGAGATGACCGACGACATGGCCGAGGGGCTGAAGGATGCCGACGTGGTGATGATGCTGCGCCTGCAACGCGAGCGAATGGACGGCGGTTTCATCCCCTCGGAGCGCGAATACTATCACCGCTTCGGGTTGGACACCGAGAAACTGGCTTATGCCGCCGACGACGCCATCGTGATGCACCCC
>NZ_JAGXFK010000074.1 GCF_024637375.1 Sediminimonas sp.
GCCTCCGCATACCGCCCCTGCGCCTTGACCGTCAGGGCGTGTTCATTCAGGGCCATCGCGAGCTGTTCCTGCGTGCCTTCATCTCGGGCAAAGGCCACCAGGTCCGCCCCGTAGCGATGCGCGGCGTCGAGGTTTCCCGCCCGCCAAGCATACTCCCGGGCCTTTTTGAGGGTGTCGAATCCCGGGTCCAGCCGTGCGGCATCCGCATAGTGCCGGGCGGCGTCGTGCCAGCGCACCTCGGCCTCGGCCACCTCGCCGCGGCCATGGGCTGCGCGGGCGGTTTCCTGCACGGCGAGTTCGTTGCGGGCCTCGATCTCGGCGAAGATATCGTCGGCGATGGAATAGTCGCCCTGCTCCAGCGCCGCCTTGGCCTCTTGGATGCGGTCAGCGCCGATATGGTTGCCCTCGCGATCAAGCAGCGCCTCCAACTCGGCAATGCGCTCCCGGGCCTTGGCCAGGGCTTCCTCGGGGTTGGCGATCTGGCTTTCCAGTTCCGCGATGCGCGCGCGCAGTTGTTCTTTCTCCGCGTCCTGCGCATTGGCCAGTTCCTGTTCAAGGTCGGCCTTGAGCTCGCGGCGCAGGCGGATGAATTCGGGAACGGTCAGCGCCGGGCCGTCCTTGGCTTGCGGCGGCTTGATCTGATCGATTGTATCGGCGGCGAGTTGGGTGGGCTTGTCACGTTTGAAAGGCTTCGTCACGAAGGCCCATGCAAAGCCGACGATGGCCAGACCCGCAGCGGCGGATCCGAGTACCACCGCATTTCCTTCCAGAAAGGCAAGAATTACGTCCCACATGGCTGCGCCATCCAAAGTCATCGGGAAGCCACCCTACCCGACACACGCAAAAAGGGAAGGGCTGCCCCTGACCCCGGGAGGGGTGAAGCCCCCTCCCGTGGGGAGGGTCGGGGGCTGCCCGGGGCAAGCCCGGGCGACAAGTCAAGCCGGCGCGCGGCCGTGTCCCGCCCGTGGGGGGCGGGCCGTTCTTACCGCACCTTCAGCGTCGCCAGACCGATCATCGCCAGGATCATCGCGATGATCCAGAAGCGGATCACGATGGTGGATTCCGCCCAGCCCTTTTTCTCGTAGTGGTGGTGGATCGGCGCCATCAGGAACACCCGCTTGCCGGTGCGCTTGAAATAGATCACCTGGATGATGACCGACAGCGCCTCGACCACGAACAGCCCGCCGACGATGGCCAGCACGATCTCGTGCTTGGTGACCACCGCGATGGCGCCCAGCGCCCCGCCCAGCGCAAGGCTGCCGGTGTCGCCCATGAACACCGCCGCCGGCGGCGCGTTGTACCACAGGAACCCAAGCCCCCCGCCGACCAGCGCGGCGGTGAAGATCAGCAGCTCGCCGGTGCCGGGCACGTAGTGCAGATCGAGGTAGTCGGTGAAATCGACGCGCCCGACCGCGTAGGCGATCACCCCCAGCGTGGCGCTGGCGATCATCACCGGCATGATCGCCAGCCCGTCCAGCCCGTCGGTCAGGTTGACCGAGTTGGCCGAGCCGACGATCACGATCATCGCGAAGGGCACGAAGAAATACCCGAGGTTGATCAGCGTATCCTTGAACACCGGCAGCGCCAGTTGCGATTGCAGCGCGTCGGGGTGGTACTGCGTCGCCCACCACCCGGCCACCGCCGCGATGATCAGCCCCAGGCCAAAGCGCACATGCCCCGGCACGCCGCCACTGCTCTGGCTGGATACCTTGGCGTAATCGTCGGCGAACCCGATGGTGCCGAAGGCCATGGTGACGAACAGCACCAGCCAGACATAGGGGTTGTCGAGCCGCGCCCACAGCAATGTCGAGAACAGCAGCGCGCCGACGATCAGCAGCCCGCCCATGGTGGGGGTGCCGGCCTTGGTGAAGTGCCCCTGCGGGCCATCCTCGCGGATTGGCTGGCCCTTGCCCTGGCGCTTGCGCAGCACCCCGATAAGCGGCGGCCCGAAGATGAACCCGAACACCAGCGCCGTCATGAACGCGCCACCGGCCCGGAAGGTGATGTAGCGAAACAGGTTGAAGACGTCGCCGCCCTGCGAGAACTCGGTCAGCCAGTACAGCATCTAGCGCGTTTCCTTGTCTGAGTGCCGGCCGCCATGGCCCAGTTTGCGGATCGCGTCAACGACAAGGCTCACCCGGCTGCCCTTCGAGCCCTTGACCAGCACCACGTCGCCCGCGTCGATCAGGTGGTGGGCGCGCGCCGCCATCGCCTCGGCGGTCTCGACCCACTCGCCGCGCCGGCCCGTCGGCAACGCCCGCCACAGCGCGCCCATGCGGTGGCCCACGCAGTGCACCCGGTCCAGCGCCGCAATGTGCGGCAGTTCGGCCAGCGCGGCGTGCATGGCTGCCTCGTCGCGGCCCAGTTCCAGCATGTCGCCCAGCACCGCGATGCGCCGGCCGCGCGCCACGCGCCCGGTGTCGTGGCGCGGGGTGGCCGCGGCCAGCACCTCAAGCGCCGCCGCGACCGAGGCGGGGTTGGCGTTGAAGGCGTCGTCGATCAGGTCCAGCGTCAGATCCTCGTGCGCGGGGTCGAGGATCACGCGCTCGCGCAGGCCCCGGCCCGAGGGCGGGTGCCAGTTGCCCAGGTCCGACACCGCCAGCCCGGGGTCGAGGCCCAGCGCATCGACCACCGCCAGCACCCCCATGGCGTTGACGGCGAAGTGCCGGCCCGGCGCCTTGACCTTGAACAGCAGCGTATCGCCCTGCGCCATGCGCCCGCGCGCCACCGTGACGCTTTCGCGCAGCGTGATGTCGCCCAGCGAATAGTCGTTCGACGCGCCCTCGCCGAATGTCAGCACCCGCGCGCCGGCGGCCTGCGCGGCCTCTTGCAGGATGGCGCTCACCTCCTGATCGCCGTTGATCACGGTCACGCCGCCCTGCGCCAACCCGGCGACGATCGACGCCTTTTCGCGCGCGATGGCCTCGATGCTGTCGAAGGCCGCCAGGTGGGCGGCGGTGACCGAGGTGATCATCGCCACATGCGGGCGCGCGAGCCGCGACAGGGGCGCGATTTCGCCGGGGCTGTTCATGCCGATCTCGATCACGGCGAAGTCGGCATCGACCGGCAGCCGCGCCAGCGTCAGCGGCACGCCCCAATGGTTGTTGTAGCTGGCTTCGGCGGCATGGGTGCGCCCCTGCCCTGAAAGCACCGCGCGCAGCATTTCCTTGGTCGAGGTCTTGCCCACCGACCCGGTCACCGCCACCACCCGCGCGGCGCTGCGTGCGCGGCCAGCGCGGCCCAGGGCCTCCAGCGCCGCCTGCACGTCACCGACCAGCAGCAAGGGCGCATCCGCCGCAACACCCTCGGGCCGGTGGCTGACCATGGCCGCGGCGGCGCCCTTGCGCAGCGCCTCGGCCACGAAATCATGCCCGTCGCGCGCCGCGCTGAGCGCCACGAACAGATCGCCGGGCGCCAGGGTGCGCGTGTCGATCGACACGCCCGTCGCCGCCCAGTCGCCCTGCGCCCGGCCACCGGTCGCGGCGGCGCCGTCGCCGGCCGTCCACAGCGTCATGCCACGCCCCCGTCCAGAGCCGATACCGCCAGGCTGGCCTGTTCGGCATCGTCGAAGGGAAACACCGTGTCGCCGACGACCTGCCCGGATTCGTGGCCCTTGCCGGCGATCAGCAACGCATCGCCCGGCCCCAGCATGTCGACCCCGCGCAGGATCGCCTCGGCCCGGTCGGCGACCTCGATCGCGTGCGCCCCCGTTCCCCGGGCCCCGTCGAGCACCGCACGGCGGATCGCGGCGGGCACCTCGCTGCGCGGGTTGTCGTCGGTCACCAGCACGGCGTCGGCATGTTCGGCCGCGGCGCGGCCCATCAGCGGGCGCTTGGTGGTGTCACGGTCACCACCGGCGCCGATGATGGCAATCAGCCGCCCCATGACATGGGGGCGCAGCGCCTGGAGCGCGGTCGCCACGGCGTCGGGCGTGTGGGCGTAATCGACGAACACGGCCGCCCCGCTGCCGCGCCGGGCGGCCAGTTGCATGCGCCCGCGCACCGTGGTCAGGGCGGCAAGCGCCTCGATCGCGCGGTCGGGATCGGCACCGCAGGCAATGACCAGCGCCACGGCCAGCGCCGCATTCTCGGCCTGGAACCCGCCGATCAGCGGCAGCCGCACCTGGCTGGCGCGCCCGGCCCATTCCAGGCGCAAATCCTGCCCCGTCGGGTCGAATCGCTGGCCGGTGATGCGCAGGTCGGCCGCCGGGGCGCGGCCCACCCGGATAACGCTGCGCGCGCGCATCGCCGCGATTTCGGCCATCTCGTCGCCGCGCGGAGTGTCGATGTTGATCACCGCCACGCCGTCCTGTGGCAGAACGCGGGTGAAAAGCCCTGCCTTGGCGTTGAAGTATTCATCGAAGTCGGCGTGGTAATCGAGGTGATCCTGGCTGATATTCGTGAACGCCGCGGCGCACAGGTGCACCCCGTCGAGCCGCCGCTGCGCCAGCCCGTGGCTGGACGCCTCCATCGCCGCGTGGGTAACGCCGGCGCGCGCGCAATCGCGCAGCAGCCGGTGCAGGGTAACCGGCTCGGGCGTGGTGTGGGCCAGCGGCGCCTGCCACGCGCCCTCAACCCCGGTGGTGCCCAGGTTGACGGCGGGCTTGCCGAGTTCCTCCCATATCTGGCGGGTGAAGGTGGCGACGCTGGTCTTGCCGTTGGTGCCGGTGACCGCAACCATGCATCCGGGCTGTTCCCCGAACCACAGCGCCGCGGCGCAGGCAAGGGCCTGGCGCGGGTCTTCAGCCACCACCACGGCCACGCCGGCCGCGTCGAGCGCGGGGGCCGCGATACGGGCGCCCTCGGCATCGGTGAGAACCGCCGCCGCGCCCGCCTCGATCGCCGCACCGGCATAGCGTGCGCCGTGCACGCGCACGCCGGGCAGCGCCGCGAACAGGTCGCCGGCGCGCACCTTGCGGTTATCCACCGCCAGCCCGGTGATCGTGGCCTCGCGCCCGCCGCGGGCGGTCAGGCCGAGATCCGTGAGTGATGTCGCTTGCGCCACCTGTCGCTCCCCGCGTCATTGCGGCCCGGCCCGGCCGGCCCGACCTAGTTGGACGATGTCAGCGTTATACCAGCCGCGGGCGGCTGTTCAATCTCGGGGCGCACCCCCAGAAGCGGCGCGATGCGGCGGATGATCTCGGCGGCCACGGGCACCGCCGTCCAGCCAGCTGTGCGGCGCGGCTCGGGGCCCGATGTCTCGACCGGCTCGTCCAGCGTCACAACCAGCGCGTAGCGGGGCGCGTGCGCGGGGAAGAAACTGGCGAAGGTGGCGATCACCTTGTCATCGTAATAGCCCCCCCGCGGGTCGGGTTTATCGGCGGTGCCGGTCTTGCCCGCAACCGCGTAGCCCGCCACTTCGCCAAAGCTTGCCGTGCCCTCGGTGACCACCTGGCGCAGCATGCGCCGCGCCGCGGCCGCCGCCTCGGGGCTGATGACCCGCTTGCCGGGCGTGCGCCCCGGCTGCGCGAGGATCGTGGGTCGTACCTGCCGGCCGCCGTTGGCGATGATGCTATAGGCGGTGGCGAGATGCAGCGGCGAGACGGAAATCCCGTGACCGTAGGAAATCGTCATCGCCGATATTTCGGACCAGCGCGGCGGCAGCAGCGGCTGGCTGCCGCCCGCTTCGATGATTTCCAGCGGCACGGGGTCGAGCAGCCCCATTTCCCGCAGGAATTCCTGTTGCCGTTCGGCGCCGATCTGCTGCGCGACGCGGGCCGCGCCGATGTTCGACGATTTCACGATGACCTCGCTGGCGGTCATCTCGGCGCCGTAGTCGTGAAAGTCGCGAATCCTGAACTTGCCCCACTTCAACGGCCCGGAGGTATCGACCATGGTTTCGGGGGTGAGCAGCCCCAGGTCCATCGCCTGCGCCACGGCGAATATCTTGAAGGTCGAGCCCAACTCGTAGACCCCCTGCACGGCACGGTTGAACACCGGGCTTTCGGTGCCACCGACGGCGGAAGGGCGGTCGTTGGGGTCGAAGTCGGGCAGCGAGGCGACCGAAACGACCTCGCCGGTGCGCACGTCCATCACCACCGCGGCGGCGCCCATGGCATTCATCAGCGACATGCCGCCGGAGAGCACCCGCTCGACCGCCGCCTGCACCGTCAGGTCAAGCGACAGGCGCACCGGCGCACCGCCGCGCGCCGGATCGCGCAGCATCTCGTCGAGCTTCTTTTCCACACCGGCGACGCCGACAACCTCGGCCGCGTTCACACCCTCGCGCCCGAACCGCGCACCGCCCAGGACGTGCGCGGCAAGCTGCCCGTTGGGGTAAAGCCGCATCTCGCGCGGCCCGAACAGCAGGCCCGGGTCACCGATGTCGTGCACTGCCTGTTTCTGCTCGGGGCTGATCTTGCGCTTGATCCACAGGAATTTGCGCTTGCCGGTGAACCGGGCAAGAAGCGCGTCGCTGTCAAGGTCTGGAAAGATCGCCGCCAGCCGGTCGGCGGCATGGGCGGGGTCGATCATCTGCGGCGGCTGCGCGTAGAGCGAAAAGGTCTCCATGTTGGTGGCAAGGATGCGTCCGCGCCGGTCGAGTATGTCGGCCCGCTGCGCCCGTATCTGGGCGCCGGCGGCGCTGGCGCGCGGCTCGGCGGGCTCGGACCCGGCAATCAGGGCCATGCGCCCCCCGACCAGCACGAACAGCGCCAGAAATGTCACCCCCAACAGCAGCAGGCGGCCTTCGGCCTGTATGCGCGCGCGGTCGCGCATTTCCTCGTGCCTGTGGCGCAGGTTTTCGTGTTCAATGGCATCGGGGTTCTCGCCCTTGCCGCGCGCGTCGAGAATCCGCGCCAGCGGGCGCAGCGGGGTGCGGATCATGGCCGGTCCTCCACCGCCATCGCATCGACAACGCCGGTAATCGGCACATGCCGCGCTTTCTGCGGCGGATAGGGCACCTGGTCGACCTTGCCGAATTGTTCGGGCGCCAGCGACATGAGCCCCAGCTTGTCGAAGTTGAGATCGGCCAGCTCGCGCAGCCGGTCAGGGCGATTGAGATAGGCCCACTCGCCGCGCAGCATCGACAGCCGCGCACGGGCGCGGGCGATATCGTACTGCAACTGCTCGGTCCGCTTGAGGGCAAGCTGGGTCTTGTAGTTCTCGTGATAGGCCCAATAGGCCAGCCCGATCACCGCCAGCGCGGCCAGAACGTAGAATACGGTGCGCATGTCTTACCCCCCTTTCAGCGTCGGCATGCCGAGGCTGCGTGCATCGCTCTGCCCCGGCGGCGCATCGGTACGTTCGGCCACCCGCAGCCGGGCACTGCGGGCGCGCGGGTTGGCGGCCAGTTCATCGTCGTCGGGGCCGATCGCCTTGCGTATCGCTTGCGTGAACTGCGGCGCGCGCTGCGGTCGGTCGGGTGCGTGGCGGCTGCCGCCGCCGCCGGTGTCGGTGCGCGCTTGCAGGAAACGCTTGACGATGCGGTCGTCGACCGAGTGGAAGGTCACCACCGCCAGCTTGCCGCCCGGCCGCAGGGCGCGCTCGGCGGCTTCCAGCCCGCCCACCAGTTCGGCATATTCGTCGTTCACCGCGATCCGCAGCGCCTGGAAACTGCGCGTGGCGGGGTGCGACTGACCCGGGCGCCGGCGCGGCAGGCAGGATTCGACGATTTCCGACAATTGCCGGGTACGGGTGATCGGCGTTTGGGCGCGGGCACGCACGATGGCGCGCGCGATGCGACGGCTGGCGCGCTCCTCGCCATAGACATAAAGGATCTCGGCCAGGTCGGCCTCGTCAAGCTCGGCCACCAGGTCGGCGGCACTGCGTCCGGACTGGCTCATGCGCATGTCGAGCGGCCCGTCGCGCGAAAAGGAAAAGCCGCGCTCGGCCTGATCGAGCTGCATCGACGATACCCCGAGATCCAGCACCACGCCGTCAACATCCTGGGCATGGCAGTCAAGGGACGAAAAGACATCCTCGACGCAATCGATGCGGCCCGCGAAATCGCCGATCCAGCTTTCGGCCATGCGAAACGCCAGCGGGTCGCGGTCGATGGCGATGACGCGCCCGGCGCCCGCTGCAAGCAGGCCGCGGGTGTAGCCACCGGCGCCGAAGGTGCCATCCACCCAGACCCCGTGCACCGGCGCCACCGCCCGCAACAGCGGCTGCAACAGGACCGGGACATGGGCGGGCGCGTCATGGCTGTGGGGCGAGCCGGGCAACGCTTATTCCCCCTTGTCGCGGTCCAGCAGGATGAGAGGGTCGAAATCCTCGGGCAACTCGTCGAGCCATTCTTCGGTCTTGGCTTCCTCGGCCGCGTAGGTTTCGGGCTTCCATATCTGGAAAGTGTCGCCGGCGGCGATGAAGAACGCCTCGTTTTCCAGCCCGATCTTGGTGCGCAGCTTGGCCGGCAGCACCAGGCGGCCGGTCTCGTCCACGTTGGTGGGGTAGGATTGCCCATGGAACAGGCGCTGGAGCATCTTGCGCTCCATCGAGCCGCGCGGCAGCGCGTCGATCTTCTCGTCGACCTCGGTGATCGCGTCGATCGTGTAGCATTCAAGGTAATTGCGGCGGTGATCGCCGTAGACGATCACCAGATCGGGGCTGAGGCCCTCGGTCCAGTTCGGGTCGCCGGCCTCGAGAACACGGCGAAAGGAGGCCGGAATCGACACCCGCCCCTTGCTGTCCACCTTGTGGTGGCTTTCACCTCTGAACCTGCGAACCACTGTCCCGTGATCCTTCTGTTTGCATCCCCTGAATTTTCGACCCCTCGGAAACGAAACGGCGGATTGAGCTGCTGCCACTGCCCAATCCGCCGCCCTCGTCCCGCTGCTCGCGGGGTTTCCGACTGCGCGCGCCACCTGGGGGGATGTCTGCTCGCCCGCGCGCCGGATTCGTCGTCTCGATGAGAGCGGGGCCTGTATGAAACCTGCTCTTGGGAGTTGTTGCGGGGTCGTTTGGTGCCCCTATTTCCCGTCCCATCGTGCAAATAGGGATGCCATGGGAATTTATGGAAATCAATTATTTTCTTTCCTGATATCTCTTCAAAAGGCCCTACAACGCGCCATCTCGACGTGCATTGGCAGCGGAGAACCACCCCCACTACACCCTCCATTGCGATACAAATCAAAACGGACACCATATATTGACATTCAGGCCGCATCCGGATTTTTCCCACGAATTCCCGAATTTTTTGATCTCGGCGGCGGATTTGCAGTGAAATCGCGCCCTTCACGGCCTGAAGACGGCCTTGACCCCGCGAATCCTGCACCGCGATTCGACGCCTGCCGCAGCCCGGCGCAGGCGTGTCCCATGGTTTCCCGTGTGGTATCTCGTGGGCGCGCTCGATTCCGCGGCGCAGCGGGGGCTTGCAGTTTCATCGCCAGCCCGTATCTTTCGCGCAACGGCTCGCCCCTCGCCCAACGGACCCCATGTCAGATCATCTGCCGCGCCCAGACGGCTTTGCCGGAAACGACAACCTCGAACGGTTGCTCGACCAGCTTGAAGCGGTCGGCCGGGGGCGCGCGCCGGACGATCCCGTCAGCCTTGGCGACATCGTCACGGCGCTCGGCACGCGGTCGTTCGGCGCGCTGCTGCTGGTGCCGTCGCTGCTGATCGTCTCGCCGCTTTCTGCGGTGCCGGCGGTGCCCACGATCCTGGCGGCGATGATCGGATTGGTCGCGGTGCAGATCATCCTCGACCGTCCGGCAATGTGGCTGCCGCAGGTACTGTTGCGGCGCAGCCTTTCGTGCCGGCGCCTGGTGCGGGCGCTCGAATCGCTCCGCCCGCTGCTCAAGCGGCTCGACCCCTATCTGAACGAGCGCATTACCGGGTTGACCGACCGGCCGGGCAACCTGGTCGCGCTGGTCCTTTGCTGCGTCATCCCGCTGATGATGCCAATCATCGAGTTCGTGCCCTTTCTGACCTCGGTCGTCGCCACCGCCATGGCGCTGTTCGGGCTGGGCATTTTCGTGCGCGACGGGGTGCTGATGCTGCTGGGCTACGGCATCCTGCTGGTCGCGGCGCTGATACTGTCCGGCACTGCGGTGCTTGCACTCGGCTGACGGCCCGCCCCCTTTCCACTTGGCCATACGCCCAATTTCGCGGCAGTTTGCACAAAAAATAGGTCAGGTCTTCATATGCATTTTCTGCATAGCAGCATTGCCGATCTGTCCATTGTGCAACCGCAGAAACTACGTATATTCGATCTCAACAGGGCAACAAGATATCGCCCAAGCGAATTGTGACGAAAGTGAAACGAACATGGCACACGTAACCGACATCCGCGCCCCGCGCTCTGCTCTTGTTGACCGGATCAGCGCGATGCTCAAGTCGCTGGCCGAACGGCACGCGCGCTACGCCGCCTTCCGTGAAACGGTCAGCGAACTGTCCGAGTTGTCGGACCGCGAGCTTGCCGATATCGGCCTTTCCCGGACGCAGATCCGGTCGGTGGCAATGGAACACGCATACGGGCCTTGCGCCTGATGCTGAGAATCAGGGTTTCCTCTCCTCCTCCCCGGAAACCCTGAGACAAGGCGGCGGCATCCTCCTCCTCCCTGATGCCGTCGCGTTGGATACCGGCCCGGACACCGGGCCAAACGAAATACGGCAAGCGCCCCTCCTCCTCCCTGGGCGCAGGTCGTAGACAAGGATCGGCGGCGCCCCCTCCTCCCTGGGCGTCGCCGATTTCTTTTTGCCGATCCGCTATCATCCCGATCATCATGAAGGTTCACCACCACGCCCCCGTGACCATTGGCGCAAGGGGCGTGAAGGTGGAGCGTACCGCCGGCGCGCGCGCAAGGCCGAAGGCAGCGCGCGACGGCAGGGCGTCTCCGGGTGTTCAGAACGGCATGTCGTCCGCCGCGGTCACGAACCGCGCCACGACCTTCTTGGTGCCGGCCTTGTCGAAGGCGATTTCCAGCTTGTCGCCATCGATCCCCGTGATCGCACCGTAGCCGAACTTCTGGTGAAAAACCCGCTCGCCCATGGTGTGGGCGCTGGTAGCGGTGGCGTCGATCACGGTGGCACGCGCCGCGTGCGGCTGCGCCACGGGTCGGCGCGCCGTGCGCTGCTGCAGGCGCCGCCAGCCCGGCGAATCGTAGACATCGGCCCGCGCCGCGCGCTGGTCGAGCTCGCTGTCCGCCACGCCCGCGCCCGAGCCGCCCATCGGCCCGCCATGCAACCCCGGCGGCGTGAGCACCTCGACATGATCGGGGGGCAATTCATCAACGAAACGCGACGGCATCTGGCTTTGCCATTGGCCGAAAACGCGCCGGTTGCCGGCGAAGGATATGGTGCAGACCTCTTCGGCGCGGGTGATGCCGACATAGGCGAGGCGGCGTTCCTCCTCCAGCCCCTTGAGGCCGCTTTCGTCCATCGAGCGTTGCGAGGGAAACAGCCCGTCTTCCCACCCCGGCAGGAACACGGCGGGAAATTCCAGCCCCTTGGCGGCGTGCAGGGTCATGATCGACACCTTCGCCTCGCCCGCGTCGCTGTCGTTGTCCATGATCAGGCTGACATGTTCCAGGAACCCGGTCAGGTTCTCGAACCCTTCCAGCGCCTTGACCAGTTCCTTGAGGTTTTCCAGCCGCCCCGGCGCCTCGGGTGTCTTGTCGTTCTGCCACATCGCGGTGTAGCCCGATTCGTCCAGTATCGTTTCGGCCAGTTCGATATGGCTTACCTCGGTGCCGCCCACCATCCGGCCCCAGCGGGCCAGGTCGATCACCAGTTGCCGCAGCGCCGACGCCCCCTTGCCCTTGATCGCGCCCTCCTCGACCGCGCACGCCGCCGCGTCCAGCAGCGGCATGCCGCGTTCGCGCGCCACCGCCCGAATCGCCTGCTGCGCCTTGTCGCCAAGGCCGCGCCGGGGGGTATTCACGATCCGCTCGAAGGCCAGGTCGTCGGCGGGGCTGACCACCAGCCGGAAATAGGCCATGGCGTCGCGGATTTCCTGACGCTCGTAGAACCGCGGCCCGCCGATCACCCGGTAGGGCAGGCCGATGGTCAGAAAGCGGTCCTCGAAGGCGCGCATCTGGTGGCTGGCGCGCACGAGGATCGCCATTTCATCCAGCGAAAAGGGCCGCATGCCGCGGGTGCCGCGTTGCATCGCCTCGATCTCCTCGCCGATCCAGCGCGCCTCTTCCTCGCCGTCCCAGTGGCCGATCAGGCGTACCTTTTCGCCCTCCTGCGCATCGGTCCACAGGGTCTTGCCCAGCCGGTTCTCGTTGCCGGCGATCACCGCGCCTGCGGCGGCCAGGATATGCGGGGTCGAGCGATAGTTCTGCTCCAGCCGCACGACGTGCGCGCCGGGAAAATCCTTCTCGAAGCGCAGGATGTTGCCCACCTCGGCGCCGCGCCAGCCATAGATCGACTGGTCGTCATCGCCCACGCAGCAGATGTTGTGATGCCCGCCCGCCAGCAGCCGCAGCCACAGGTATTGCGCCACGTTGGTGTCCTGGTACTCGTCCACGAGGATATAGCGGAACCGCTGCTGATACTGTGCCAGCACGTCCTCGTGGGCCTGAAAAATCGTGACCATGTGCAACAGCAGATCACCGAAATCCACCGCGTTCAGCTCGCGCAGCCGCGCCTGGTAGAGCTTGTAAAGCGCCGGCCCCTTGCCGTCATAGGCGCTTGCCTCCTCCGCGGGCAGGTTGTCGGGGGTCCAGGCGCGGTTCTTCCAGCCGTCGATGACCCCGGCGAGGTGGCGGGCCGGCCAGCGCTTGTCGTCGATGCCCGCCGCCTGCACCAGTTGCTTGAGCAGGCGCAACTGGTCGTCGCGGTCGAGGATGGTGAAATTCGACTTCAGCCCGGCCAGTTCGGCGTGGCGCCTGAGCAGCTTGACACAGATCGCGTGGAAGGTGCCCAGCCACGGCATGCCCTCGCTTCCCTGACCCGTCAGGGCGCCAACGCGCGCCTTCATCTCGCGCGCGGCCTTGTTGGTGAAGGACACCGCCAGTATCCCACCAGGGTGCGCCCGCCCGGTGGCCAGCAGGTGCGCGATGCGCGCGGTCAGCGCGCGGGTCTTGCCGGTGCCCGCGCCGGCCAGCATCAGCACCGGGCCATCCAGCGTCTCGACCGCGGTGCGCTGCGCGGGGTTGAGATCGTCGAGATAGGGCGCCGGCCGCGCGGCCATGGCGCGGGCCGACAATGAGGCGCCTTCAAAGGCGTCGGTTTCATCGAAATCGCTCATGCTGCCGACATTAGCCCGACCCGCGTCCGAGCGAAAGGCATGTTCGCGGGATGTTCCAGCGAAATTTCACACCCCCGCGGACTCGCGCGGGGCCCTTGCCAAACCGTTGCGCCCGCCCCACAAAAGCGCATGGACCTGCACCGACGATACCCGGCCATTGCCGATCTCAAGGCCCGCGCCCGCCGCCGCATCCCGTGGTTCGCCTTCGAGTACCTCGACAGCGCCACGGGCACCGAGGCCACGCAGGCGCGCAACCGCCGCAAGCTCGACGAGGTGCTCTTGATGCCCTCGATCCTGCACGGCGAATTCAGCGCCGATCTGTCCGCCACCCTGCTGGGGCGGCACCACCCGCTGCCCTTCGGGGTCAGCCCGGTGGGCATGTCGGGGCTGTTCTGGCCCGATGCCGAACGCCTGCTGGCGCGCGCGGCCACCGAAGCCGGGTTGCCCTATGGCCTGTCGACCGTCGCCAGCCGCACGCCCGAGGATGTCGCGCCGCATCTCGACGGCAACGGCTGGTTTCAGATGTATCCGCCGCGCGACACGGGCATCCGCGACGACATGCTGACCCGTGCGCGCGATTGCGGGTTCACCACGCTGGTTCTGACGGCGGATGTGCCGGTGGCCAGCCGCCGCGAGCGGCAGTCGCGATCCGGCCTGACGAGCCCGCCGCGCCTGACGCCGCGACTGATGGCGCAGGTTGCGCGCTGCCCGGCCTGGGCACTGGGCACGGCGCGGCAGGGCATGCCGCGCATGCGGCTGATCGACGATTACGCAGGCGCGATCACCGGGCTGGGATCGACCGAGCATGCCGGGTACATGCTGCGCACCTCGCCCGACATGGGCTACCTGCACGCGCTGCGCGCCGCATGGGACGGGCCGCTGGTGGTCAAGGGCGTGCTGGACGCGCGCGACGTGCCCGCGCTGGAATCAGCGGGCGTTGACGCAATATGGATCAGCAACCATGCCGGGCGGCAGTTCGACGCCGCCCCCGCCAGCATCGAGGCGCTGCCCGCGATCCGCGCCGCCACGCGCCTGCCCGTCATTTTCGACAGCGGCATCGAGGGCGGGCTGGACATGGTGCGCGCCATCGCACTGGGCGCCGATTTCGTGATGCTGGGCCGCGCCTGGCACTACGCGCTCGGGGCCCTCGGGGCGGCCGGCCCGGCGCATCTGATCGACATGCTGCGGCGCGATCTGGACGCCAACATGGGCCAACTGGGCGCGCGCCGGCTGTCCGATCTGCCCGGCCGCCTGGTCGCGGCGCCGCCGGCGCTGTCGCTGTAGGCCGTGCTCAGCTTTCCTGGATGCTTTCCAGATAGACCATCAGCGCCGCCAGCGGGCGCGGCACCGGCGTCAGCTTGCCGTCGCCCACGTCCACCGGCACCGTTTCGCCACGCAGCAGCAGGCCGAACTCGGGCATTTCCTGGGGTATGTCGGCGCGATCCATGCGGGTGTAGCCGTCGATGGTCGACAGCGCGTCGGCACGCGGGAATACCCCGCCATTGCGCGCGGCGATGCGCGTCAGGTCGGCCGGTGCGGGGTCGAGCCCCGCCGCCAGCGGCCCGTCGCCGCGCCCGCCCGGCCCATGGCAGAGCGCACAGTTCTCGTCATATAGCGCGGCGCCTTCGGGCGGCAACGGCATCTCGGGCGTGGCACAGGCCACGAACACCCCCGCGGCGCCCACGGCCATCATCCAGTATTTCATCGGCATGCTCCTCGTGCGGCCGGGCGGCGGTAGCGCCGGCGTTGATCAATCCTGAAGCGTTTCCAGGAAGGACACAAGATCGGCGACAGGCTGGCTGGTCATGATCGGTTGGCCGGCGTCGGTACGCAGTGCGACATCGCTGCCCTCGAAAAAGAACCCGTAGACGGGCATCGGGCTGCCATGGCTGACCAGCGGGTCGCGCCCGTCGATACGCCGCACGACGCGGCCGCGCGGAAAGCGCCCATCGGGGTCGTTCGCGGCGAGAGCCGTCAGATCGACAGGCTTGATCGTCAGCACCCCGGCCATCGGCCCGGCGCCCTCAGCCGCCGGTCCGTGGCAGGCAACGCAGTATTCCATGTAGAGCGCGCGGCCGTCATCCGCATTGCCGGGCGCGTTGCCGGTTTCGGCTGCCGCCGGCCCCACCGGCCCGGCCACCGCCATCAGCGCGGCCAGCGCCGCCGCGACGGCACGTCCGGGGGTCATTGCCTTGAAAAACATCACTTGTCCTCCTGTCCGTGTCATCCTTGGATCGGCGCGGCCTACAGCGGGCTTGCCGGTCGAGTCTATACACGCGGCGCACGCCGCGCACCTTGCTCGGAATCAGTTCCGTTGCACATGTTCAAGCCATGCCACCAGGTCGACCACGGCCCGCGGGGTCGGCACGACGGCACCGTCCCCGGCCACCACCGGCACGCGCGGCCCTTTCAGAAGCGGCCCGAACTCGGGCATTACCGAGGTGTTGAAACGCCCAGGGTAGCCATGCACCTGCTCATAGACCCTGTCGCGGGGAAACTGCCCGCCGTTGGCGGCGCTCAGCATCGTCAGGTCCGCAGGCGCCACCGGAAGATCGGCGGCAAGCGGCCCGTCGCCGCGCCCCTCGGGCCCATGGCAGGCGGTGCAATGGCGCCGATAGGCCGCGCGCCCGCGGCTGACCTCGGGCGACGCGGCATCCGGCGCGGCGGCAAGCCCCTGCCAAGGCCCGGCGCCGCCTTCATCGCAGCCCGCCAGCCCCGCCAGCCCCAGCACCGCGGCCACTGCCACCATCCTGCCGATCCGATCCGCCATCTCTTGGCCTCCCCGTTTGGGTACCCTAGCAGGGTTTCACGGCCAAGGGCCAGCGCCGGTGCGCAAAGACCGGTGACAAACCTGCCCGCCCACGCCATGGTGGGCGCGCGAAACGCGGCAGGGAGACCAGTGATGAGCTTCGATTCAGCGCAGGCGCAGGATTTTCTGGCACACGCCTTTGCCCCTTGGGTGCGGGCGCTCGACCTGACGGTCGAGGAGATCAGCCCGCAACAGGCGGTGCTGTCGATGCCGATCACCGACGACATCGCGCGTATCGGCGGCATCGTCTGCGGGCAGGCGCTGGCCACCATGGCCGACACCGCGATGGTGATCGCCACCGCCGGTCACTACGGCCACCCGCGCCCGGTGGCGACGACCAACCTCGACACCCAGTTCCTGCGCCCGGGCAGCGGCGACCGCGTGCGCTGCGTGGCGCGGGTGCGCCGGGCTGGGAAGGCGATGCTGTTCGCGCAAGCCGACATGCACGCCCTGCCCGACGACCGGCTGATCGCGTCGGCCACGGCAACCTTTTTCGTGCCGCCCGACGCACCCTGAGACCCACCAAGGAGGCAACACCGCGATGCCCACAACGACAGTTTACGCCCTGATCATGCTGACCGCGGGGATTGGCATCCCGATTCTGGCGGCGCTCAATGCCGCGCTCGGCGCGCGCATGGCTGCGCCGGCGGCGGCATCGGTGATCCTGTTTTTGGTGGCGCTTTGCGCGGCGCTGGTGGTGCTGTTCGCCACCGCCGGACCGCAGGCGCTGACCCGCGCGGTCGGGGCGCCGCGCCACCTGTTCCTGGCCGGGCTGTTGGTGGCGTTCTACGTGCTGTCGATCACCTTCGTCGCGCCGCATTTCGGGGTCGGCAACGCGATTTTCTTCGTGTTGCTGGGGCAGTTGATCAGCGCCGCGGCGATCGACCATTTCGGCCTGCTCGGCGCGCGCCCCAACCCGCTGACGATGGCCCGCATGGGCGGCATCGCCCTGATGGCGGCGGGGGTGTTCCTGACCCAGAAGCTCTGAGCCGCCGCCGCCCCCGCGCGCCAAAGGCTGGCCGCGACGCGACTACAGCCGCCGTACCGCCCAGACCCGCGCGCCAAGGCCGATCTCGGGCAGGTGGGGGCCGTCTTCGGCCATCAGCTTTTCGACCCGGCCGTCGGCGATGGCGGCGTTCAACCGCGCCTCGAACTGCGGGTCTTCCAGCGTGTGATCGTTCAACGAGACGACGAAAATCCCGCCCGGCTCAAGGTTGTCGATCACGGCGTCGATGCTTTCCACCGGGGCTGCGCCGGCACCGATGGCCCCCACCGCGGTGATCGCGCGGTAGTGCCGTCCGCCGGTGTCGAGCGGCCGATCGGCGCTCATCCGCCACAGCTCGCGGTAAACCCCCTTGGTGCGTGCCTTGTCGAGCATCCCCTGCGAGATGTCGGTGCCGTCAACCGCGGTGAACCCGGCCGCGTGCAGCGCCTCGCCCGACAGGCCGGTGCCGCAGGCGAAATCAAGGACCGGCGCATCGCGGTCGGGCAGATAGGCGGCCAGCGCCTCGGCCGCGCGGCGCGGCGTGCGGTAGTCGCTGTCGTGCAGGTCGCTGTCATAGCTCTCGGCCCAGTCATCGTAGTAGCGGCGCATGTCGTCACCGCCATCGACGGAATAGATGTTGTCGAGAAAACTACTGGTGCTCACGTCGGTCTCCTTGTTGATTTTTTCCTGCGCGCAGCGATAGCAGTTGCCGGCGGGATTTGCAAAAAGCGACAACTCACGGCTAAAAACGACATCAGGGCGGCGACACGCCGCCGCCGTCACCCGCCCGACAAGGCCTCGCGCTCGGGAAAGACCTGCCGGTGCTTGACCACGCCCGAGGACCGCGTGCAATTGACGCAGGCCGGCCCTGGCAAGTTCCTTGACGCGCTGGCGCGCGCCGCCGCCATGCCCCTGCCCGATTTACGTTGCGTCGCGCCCGAAACCCGGCAACGTGCGGCACCGGCGACATTGACAGGGTTTCGCGACGCTTGTTTAGTTTCTCCCAAGCCCGCAAAAAATCAGGGCAGGGAGGACATATTCTATGACAGCTATCGCAGGGCGGCCCCGTGCCGTGCCCCAATTCGATTGCCGGTGCGCCCCATGGACCTGATCCAGCTTCTTGTCGGGGGGGTCGCAACAGGGTGCGTCTACGGGCTGGTCGCCCTGGGGTTCGTGCTGATCTACAAGGCCACCGAAGGGGTGAACTTCGCCCAGGGCGACATGATGATGCTGGGCGCATTCATCGCGCTCGGGCTGGTCAATTCCGATCATCTCGGGCTTGCGTTCATTCCCGGCGTGGCGCTGGCCGCGGTGCTGATGGGCGGAGTCGGCTACGGGATCGACCGCTTCGTGGTGCGCCAGATATTCGGTCAACCGCAGTTCGCGCTGGTGATCCTGACCATCGCCCTGGGGTTCGTGCTGCGATTCATCGCCGGTTCGATCTGGGGTTATTCGCCGCTGGTGCTGGAAACCCCGTTCGCCGGCCGCAACCTGTCGATGGGCGGTGTCAACATCTCGCTCGCCGACATCGTCACCATCCTGGTCACCGCGCTGCTGACCGTGGCGCTGTGGGGGTTCTTTGCCTACACCCGCATCGGCCTGGCCGCGCAGGCGGCATCGCAAAACCAGATGGCGGCCTATATCGTGGGCGTGCCGGTGCGGCGCATCAACTCGATCATCTGGGCGCTGTCGGGGATGGTCGCCACCGTAGCCGGGGTGCTTTATGCCTCGAAGGGCGCGATCGACCCCAATATCGGCCTGCTGGGCATCAAGGCGTTCGCCGCCGCGGTGATCGGCGGCTTCGGCAGCCTGCCCGGCGCGCTTCTGGGCGGCATCCTGATCGGCGTGGTCGAGCCCCTGGCGGCGCGTTACCTGCCCGGCGGTTTCAGCCAGATGTCGCCTTACATCATCATGCTCGCGGTGCTGGTGACGCGGCCCAACGGGCTGTTCGCGCAAATGCACGCCAAGAAGGTCTGAGCGCATGAAAGTGATCTTCAAGACCAGCTACGACCGCGACATCGACCTGCACAAGGACGGCTGGGCGCGCGCGCGCATCGTGGCACTGGTGGCAGTGATGGCGGCGCTGCCCTTCCTGGTGGGCGAGTATTACCTGGCCGAGGCCACCAACACCCTGATCTGGGCGCTGGCGGGGATGGGGCTGATGCTGCTGGTCGGCCATAGCGGGCAGGTCAGCCTGGGCCACGCGGCGTTCCTGGCGATCGGGGCCTATACCGACACCGCCCTGATGAACGCCGGCCTGCCCTTCGTGGTGACCTTCCCGGCGGCGGCGCTGGCGGCGGGGTTGTTCGGCGCGCTGGTGGCGATCCCGGCGGTGCGCATGTCGGGCATCTACCTGGCCATCGCGACGCTGGCGTTGTTCGTCATCGTCGAGGAAATGATCATCATCGCGGAGCCGATCACCGGCGGCGTCGGCGGCATCATGGCGCCCGCGATTCAGATCGCGGGCATTGATTTCGATCGCTACGGGCAGCTCGACCGCTTCTACTGGCTGTGCCTGGCGGTGGTGGTCGCGGTGACCTGGGCCTATGCCAACCTGCTGCGCAGCCCCACCGGGCGCAGTTTCCTGGCGGTGCGCGACAGCGAGGTTTCGGCGCGCGCCCTGGGCATCAACGTCACCCGCACGCGGGCGCTGGCCTTTGGCCTGTCGTGCGCGATGACCGGTCTGGCCGGGGCGCTGATGGGCCACTACATCGCGTTTTTCAACTACGAGCTGTTCTCGATCTTCATCTCGATCAACCTGCTGCTGGTGGTCACCATCGGTGGGCTGGGGTTCATCCAGGGGGCGTTCTTCGGCGCCATCCTGATCACCGCGGTTCCGCAAGCCATTACTATCCTGCGCGGGGTGGCGCGCGACAGCCTCGGCGTCGATATCGGCGGCATGCCGGGGCTCGACACGATGCTGTTCGCGATGATCCTGATCGGTTTCATCATCTACGAGCCGACCGGGCTTTACGGCCGCTGGCTGAAGATCAAGGCCTGGGTCGAGCTGTTCCCCCTGGCCCGGCGCGACATGTTCCGGCGGCAGAAATCCTACCTGAAAACGGAGCGTCAGAAATGAGCCTTCTGGAGGTCGAGGATCTGGCGATTCACTTCGGCGGGGTCAAGGCCGTGGACGGCGTCTCGTTCGCCGTGGCGCCGGGCGAGGTGTTCTCGATCATCGGGCCCAACGGGGCGGGAAAATCGACGATCTTCAACCTGATCTCGCGCATCTACGCGCCCACCCGCGGCACGATCCGCTTCAACGGGCGCGACATCACCGGGCTTCAGGCGCACCAGGTCGCGCCCTTGGGCATCGCGCGCACCTTCCAGAACATCGAGTTGTTCGATCACTCCACGGTTCTGGACAACCTGCTGATGGGGCGGCACGTCCACCGCAGCACAAATTTCATCCAGGACATGCTGTTCCTGCCCGCGGTGCGCCGGGCCGAACGGGCGCACCGACACCGCGTCGAAGAGGTGATGGAGTTTCTCGAACTCGAAGCCTACCGCGAAAAGATGATCGCCGGCCTGCCCTACGGCGTGCGCAAGGTGGTCGAGATCGGGCGCGCGCTGGCCGTGGGGCCCGAGCTGATATTGCTGGACGAACCCGCCTCGGGCCTGTCGGTCGAGGAAAGCCAGGACGTCGCCTTCTGGATCGAGGACATGCGCCGCGACATGGGGCTGACGGTGCTGATGGTCGAACACGACATGCGCCTGGTTTCGCAGGTCTCCGACCGGGTGCTGGCGGTGGCCAACGGCAAGCCGCTGGCGCAGGGAACGCCATCGCAGGTGCAGGCCGACCCGGGCGTGCAGGCGGCTTACCTGGGCACGGAGGTGGCGCAATGACCCAAGCCGTGCTGCAAGTGCGCAACGTCGAGACGTTCTACGGCGCGATCATGGCGCTGCGCGGCGTGACGCTGGATGTGCAGGAAGGCGAGATCGTCACCATCCTGGGCGCCAACGGGGCCGGCAAGACGACGCTGATGAAGACGGTGTCGGGGCTGATGGACCCGGAGAAGGGCCAGATCGAGTTCGACGGCACCCGGATCGACGGGATGGACCCCGACCGGATCGTGCGCATGGGCCTGGCGCATGTGCCCGAGGGGCGCGAGGTGTTCCCTTACCTCACGGTCGCTGAAAACCTGCGCATGGGCGCCTACAGCCGCAAGGGCGCGGGCATCGCCGAGGATCTCGAAATCGTCTATTCCTATTTCCCGGTGCTCAAGGAGCGCCGGGCACAGGCGGCGGGCCTGTTGTCGGGCGGCCAGCAACAGATGCTGGCGATCGGCCGCGGGCTGATGGCGCGACCGCGGCTGATGCTGCTGGACGAGCCGTCGCTGGGCCTGTCGCCGCTGCTGACGCAAGAGATTTTCGCGATCATCAAGCGCCTCAACGCGGAACGGGGCGTGACCATGCTGCTGGTCGAGCAGAACGCCAACGTCGCACTGCAAACCGCGCACAAGGGCTATGTGCTGGAAATGGGACGTATCGTGATGGCCGGCAGCAGCGAGGAGTTGCGAAATTCCGAGGATATCCAGGAATTCTACCTTGGCCGGCAGGACGAGGGCCAGCGCGGTCAGAAACGCTGGAAACGGCGCAAGACATGGAGGTGAGCGTGGCGCACGGGGCCGATCAGGGGATCATTGCGGACGATGAGCCGATCATTCTGGACGGGTGCGAGACCGTCGTCGCGCTCTGGGCCAAGCGTTGCGCCGAAATGGGCGAGAAGGTCGCGCACCGCGAAAAGAAGCTGGGCATCTGGCAGGCTTACGGCTGGAACGACTATTATCACGGTGGGCGCTGCGTCGGGCTGGCGCTGCTGTCGATGGGGCTGCAAAAGGGCCAGCCGGTGCAGATCCTGTCCGAGGACCGGCGCGAATGGCTCTATTGCGATCTGGGCGTCGCCGCCGTCGGGGGCATCCCGTCGGGCGTCTATACCACCGACAGCGCCGAACAGCTTGCCTACCTGGTCAACGACTCGGGCGCCGTGTTCCTGTTCGTCGAGAACGACGAGCAGCTCGACAAGTTCCTGGAGGTCCGCGGCCAGATGCCCGGCCTGCAAAAGGTCATCGTCTTCGACCGCGAGGGGCTGGCCGATTTCCACGACCCGCAGGTGATGTTCTTCGACGAATTGCTGGATATCGGCGAGGAGGAACTGACCGTCCACACCGATCGCTTCGAGGCCGCGATTTCGGCCGTGCGGCCGGGCGACCCGCGCATGCTGATCTATACCTCGGGCACCACCGGCCCACCCAAGGGGGCGATCATTACCCACCGCAACATGATCTACCAGTTGTCCGCGGGGCAGGAGATTCTGGACTATTACCGCGACGACGAATTGCTATGTTTCCTGCCGCTGTGTCATGTGCTGGAGCGGCTGATCTCGGTCGAGTTTCCCATACTCGCGGGCTGCCGGGTGAACTTCGCCGAAAGCCCCGAGACGGTGTTCGACAACCTGCGCGAGGTCAGTCCGCACAGCTTTACCGGCGTGCCGAGGATCTGGGAAAAGGTCTATAGCCGGGTGACGATCATGCGCTCGGAGGCGGGGTGGATCGGGCGCACCGCGTTTGACTGGGCCGTTGCCGCGGGCATGCGAAGGGTCGTGGCGCGCCAGGAGGGCCGCGCCATGGGGCTGGGCGCGCGGCTCAACCTGGCATTGGCCGACCTTCTGGTGCTGCGCAACCTGCGCAACCTCGTGGGGCTGGCGCGCACCCGGCGCTGCACCTCGGGCGCGGCCCCCATATCGCCCGAGTTGATCCGCTGGTTCGCGGCCATCGGGGTGGAGCTGATCGAGGGTTACGGGATGACCGAAACCTCGGGCGTGGCCACCGTGAACACGGTCGAGGACAACCACATCGGCACCGTCGGCCCGCCGCTGCCGGGGCTGGGCCTGCGCATCGCCGAGGATGGCGAGTTGCAAATCAAGGGCCCCGCGGTGTTCGCCGGCTACTGGAACAAGCCTGAGAAGACCGCCGAGACCTTCACCGATGACGGCTGGCTGCGCACCGGCGACGTGGGCCGGATCGACAACCACGGGTGCCTGACGATCACCGGGAGGCTCAAGGACATCATCATCACCGCCGGCGGCAAGAACATCACCCCCGCCGAGATCGAGAGCCGGCTGAAATTCTCGCCCTACATCTCGGATGCGGTGGTGATCGGGGATGGGCGCAAGTTCCTGACCTGCCTGATCATGATCGACCAGGAAAACGTCGAACGCTTCGCGCAGGACCACCAGATACCCTATGCCGATTTCGCCTCGCTCACCCGCGCGCCGGAAGTGCGCGAACTGATCGGGCAGGTTGTGGCCGAAACCAACACCGCCTTCGCGCAGGTCGAACAGATCAAGGATTTCCGCCTCATCGACATCCTGCTGACCGCCGAGGACGAGGAACTGACCCCGACGATGAAGCTCAAGCGCAATTACGTCAACAAACGCCACGCTGATCTGATAGAAAGCATGTACCAGGCTCGCGCGTGACGGGGAGGCACCGGGCAGGCACGTTCAAGCCACTGAAAACCAAACGGGAGGAAAGACAATGAGGACAATCAAGGCAATCGCCGCCACAGCGGCCCTGTCGCTGAGCGCGGCCGGTAGCGTCAGCGCCGGCAATGGCGTCACCGAGGACGAGATCAGGATCGGCGGCGCGCACGACATGTCGGGTATCTTCGCGCCCTTCTCGGTGCCCGCGGTCACCGCCGCCAATCTCTATTTCGACCAGATCAACGCCGATGGCGGCGTGCACGGCCGCAAGATCACCTACATCACCGAGGATCACGGCTACCAGGTGCCGCGCGCGGTGCAGGCGGCCAACAAGCTGATCAACCGTGACGAAGTGTTCGCGATGCTGCTCAGCCTGGGCACGCCGCACAACCTTGCGATGTTCAAGCTGATGGGGCCCAAGGGCATCCCCAATGTGAGCCCGCTGACCGCCGCGCGGCAGATGGTCGACCCGCCCGCGCCGTGGAAATTCGCCGGCACCGCATCCTATTACGAGGGCGTCAAGGCAACGGCCACCTACCTGGCCGAGGAAAAGGGCGCGCAGACCTTCTGCCTGATGTACCTGCCCACCGATTTCGGCACCGAGATCGAGCAGGGCGTCAAGGACGCCGCCGCCGAGGTGGGCGCCGAGTTCGGCACCGAGACCCAGCACAAGCCTGACCAGAGCGACTTCACCGGCGCACTGGGCAAGATCCGCGAGGCCGGATGCGACACGGTCGGGCTGGCGCTTGGCGTGGGCCAGACAATCAACGTGGTCGCCACCGCCCACAAGATGGGGATGGAAGACCTTGATTTCCTGACCTCCAGCGCGGGCTTTCACACCGTGGTGGCCAAGGGCCTGGCGCAGCAGGGCGTGATGGGCGGCCTCTATGCCGGCGCCGGCTGGCAGGACCTGGAGGCGCGCATGGACACCCCCGAGGTGGCGCAATGGGTCAAGGACTACACCGAGGCGACCGGCGAATCCTTCCCCGGCACCGGTGCCCTGCTGGGCCGCTCGGCGGCCGAGATCATGGTGCGCGCGCTTGAAAACGCGGGCCCCGAGCCCACCCGCGAGAAGTTCATCGAAGCGATGGAAAGCCTGGACTACGCCGACGAGGTCGCCGGCAACCACGTCAGGATGAGCGCCGACGACCACGTCGCGGCATCCGAGATCTACGTCTCGGTCGTCGATAACGGCTCGTGGAAACTGGTCAAGACCATCGAGTGAGCCGGGCCACATTGGCGGGAACACCAGGGGGCGCCGGTTGGCGCCCCCTTTTTCGTGGGGGGCAAAACGGCGGGCGGTATGGCGTCGGTATAACGTCGGTATCGCGGCGGTGCGCCCGCGCGGGCGGCAAGGGCCGCGTTAACCGGGACGCGGGATGCTCCCTCCCCCGCAACCGGAGAGACCCATGGCCCGCATGAGCAAGACCGAACGCCTGGCCCGCGACAGGCTGATGCGCGACCTCATCCACCTCAACCGCGACGGCTGGATCACCTCGACGCTGGCCGAGGAGGTGCCCGACGCCTGGCACACGCTGGAGGCCGACACGGACGTGGACGAGCCGCGCGAGAAGGTGACGCTTTACCTCGACCGGTCGGTGGCGCGGTTCTATCGCGCGATGGGGCGCGGCTATCACGCGCGCATCAACCGGCTGCTCAGGACATGGGCGCAGATGAAGATCGCGGGCGAGGTGCGGCTGGATGCCTACCTGGCGAAACGGGTGGCGGGGGAAGAGGAGGAGGCGGAGGGCTGAGGCCCCTGCCCCGGCCCGGTGGGCGTCGTCCCCGGATCCCGAAGTCATCCTCGGCCCACGGAGTCATCCTCGGGCTTGCCCCGAGGATCTGGTGGGGCGGAGATCCTCGGGGCGAGCCCGAGGATGACGGGGGAGAAGCCGCGCGGGCGCCTGCGCCGCCGGGCAGAACGGCCCGAGATGTAGGGTGGGCAATTTTGCCCACCGTGGCGCGGGGGTGGAATTGGTGGGCTGAACGCAAAAAGGGGCAGCCGAAGCCGCCCCTTTCCGAATCGTGTCGCGTCCGGCTCAGGCCAGGGCGATGTTCGTCGCGCTCTCGCGGCCGTCGCGGCCGGCTTCGACGTCGAAGGTGACCTTCTGATCGTCGGACAGGCCGGTCAGCCCGGCACGCTCGACAGCGGAGATGTGGACGAAAACGTCCTTGCCGCCGGTCTCAGGTGCGATGAAGCCGAAGCCTTTGGTGGTGTTGAACCATTTCACGGTGCCATTGGACATGTGAAGTCTTCCTTATGATGTATGCTGCCCGCGTTGGTGCGGCAGCCCGGCGTAGTCAGTCTGAGTCGAAGAACTGAGTGCCGGTTAAGGAAGTCAGGGTCGAGGTAGAATAACGTTGCATGGGCCGTATGACGGTTTTGAAGGCGGATAGCAAGGGGTAATCGTAGCCCGCGCGGCATCAGCCATCTTGCAATCACCCGATACGCGACACTTGCAGCCTAGTCACCCTTAGGCGCTTCGGTGCCCTTGGGGGCCGTCTGCGGGAGCTTCTTTTGCTCCTCTTTCTCGGCGGCGATTGCGCCAATCCTGGAAAATCGCGCTTCGCGCTCAATATACCTGCCCCCTACGATTGCTCCGGCGCCGCCGGGCGGAACGGCCCGAGATGTAGGGTGGGCAATTTTGCCCACCGTGGCGCGGGAGGTGGAATTGGTGGGCAGGACTGCCCACCCTACGATTGCCCCTGCGCCGCCGGGCGGAACGGCCCGAGATGTAGGGTGGGCAATTATTGCCCACCATGGCGCGGGGGGTGGAATTGGTGGGCAGGACTGCCCACCCTACGCTTGCTGCTGCATCTCCTGCGCCGAGTGTGATGCGATACACGCGCGGAATCAAGGCCGCAGGCCGCCGCGCGATCGCCGACGCGCCCCCACGCGGCGGCGATTTGGTGAGGCTGGGCGCGCGGCATCGAGGTTACGCAGACGTGGCAACATAAAGTGCCCCGCTCAACGGTTGGATCGCCCCCGCGCGCGTCGGCAATCGCGCGACTTTGGCGGATTGCAGTTCGGCATTTCATTCACCTCGTGAACTTCTTAAACTTCACCCGCTTGGGCTCCACCGCGTCGGCGCCGAGGCGGCGTTTCTTGTCTTCTTCGTAGGCCTCGAAGTTGCCTTCGAACCATTCGACGTGGGCCTCGCCCTCGAAGGCCAGGATATGCGTGCACAGCCGGTCGAGGAAGAACCGGTCGTGGCTGATGACCACGGCGCAGCCGGCGAAGTCTTCGAGCGCGTCTTCGAGCGCGCGCAGGGTTTCCACGTCCAGATCGTTGGTCGGCTCGTCCAGGAGCAGCACGTTGCCGCCCGAGCGCAAGAGCCGCGCCATGTGGACGCGGTTACGCTCGCCCCCCGAAAGCAGCCCGACCTTTTTCTGCTGGTCGCCGCCCTTGAAGTTGAAGGCCGAGCAATAGGCGCGGGCGTTGACCTCGGCATCGCCCAGCTTGATGATGTCGAGCCCGTCGGCGATGGCCTCCCAGACGTTGTCGTCGGGGTTGAGTTCATCGCGGTTCTGATCGACATAGGACAGCTGCACCGTGTCGCCATATTCGATGGTGCCTTCGTCGGGCTCTTCCTGCCCGGTGAGCATGCGAAACAGCGTCGTCTTGCCGGCGCCGTTGGGGCCGATCACGCCGACGATGCCGCCGGGCGGCAGCGAGAATGTCAAATCCTCGATCAGCAGCTTGTCGCCCTTGGCCTTTTTCAGGCCGTTCACCTCGATCACCTTATTGCCCAGGCGCGGGCCGTTGGGGATGATGATCTGCGCGCGGCCCACCTTTTCGCGTTCCGACTGGCCCGCCATCTCGTTGTAGCTGTTGATGCGCGCCTTCGACTTGGCCTGCCGCGCCTTGGGGCTGGCGCGCATCCATTCCAGTTCGCGTTGCAGGGTCTTCTGCTTGGACTTGTCCTCGCGCGCCTCCTGCTCCAGGCGCTTGGCCTTCTGTTCCAGCCAGCTTGAATAATTGCCCTCGTGGGGGATGCCGCGACCGCGGTCGAGCTCGAGTATCCAGCCGGTGATACTGTCGAGGAAATAGCGGTCGTGGGTGACGATCAGGATGGTGCCCTTGTACTCGACCAGGTGCTGTTGCAGCCAGGCGATGGTTTCCGCGTCGAGGTGGTTGGTGGGCTCGTCCAGCAGCAGCATGTCGGGCGCTTCCAGCAGCAGCTTGCACAGCGCCACGCGGCGCTTTTCGCCGCCCGACAGGGTGGTCACGTCGGCGTCGTCGGGGGGGCAGCGCAGCGCCTCCATGCTGACATCGACCTGCGCGTCGAGATCCCACAGGTTGTCGCTGTCGATCTCGTCCTGAAGCGCGGCCATCTCGTCGGCGGTCTCATCCGAGTAGTTCATCGCCAGTTCGTTGAAGCGCTCCAGCTTGGCCTGTTTCTCGGCCACGCCCAGCATCACGTTGCCGCGCACGTCGAGCGACGGGTCGAGCTCGGGCTCCTGCGGCAGGTAGCCCACGCGCGCGCCCTTGGCCGCCCATGCCTCGCCGGTGAAATCGGTGTCCTGGCCGGCCATGATGCGCAGCAGCGTGGACTTGCCCGAGCCGTTGACGCCGACGACGCCGATCTTGACGCCGGGCAGGAAGTTGAGGTGGATGTCCTCGAAGCACTTCTTGCCGCCGGGGTAGGTCTTGGACACTCCGGACATGTGATAGACGTATTGATAAGAGGCCATTGCGACTCCCCGGCAAACTGCGCGTTTAAGGTCATGGTGGATGCGTTGACCGTGTCTAGTGACATTGCCCGGGCGGGGCAAGAGGGCGGCGCGTGCGCGGCCGGCCCCCGGCGGCACCCCACCCGGCCGGGCCGGCCGCCGAACGCGCCCCGCGAACGGCGTGGATAACCGCGCGGGCGCATGCTATCGGCTGGGTCTGTCGCGACGCCGGCAGCGACGGGCGCGCAGACGCGCAAGGATGAAGGGGCGCAGCATGAGGTATCACTTTCCGGTCGCGCGGGCCGGTCAGAGAATCGGCATCCTCGGCGGGTCGTTCGACCCGGCCCATGCCGGGCATTCCCATATCACGCGCGAGGCGTTCAAGCTGTTCGGGCTGGACCGCGTGTGGTGGCTGGTAAGCCCGGGCAACCCGCTCAAGGCCGATGGCCCCGCGCCGATGCCGCAGCGGCTTGCGCGTGCCCGGCAGGTCATGGCGCACCCGCGCGTCACGGTCACCGACATCGAACAGCGGCTGGGAACCCGCCACACCGCCCAGACCCTTGCGGCGCTGCAAGGGCTCTATCCCGGGGTGCGCTTTGTCTGGCTGATGGGGGCGGACAACCTGGGGCAGTTCGACCAATGGCAGAACTGGCACGACATCATGGCGCGGGTTCCCGTCGGGGTTCTGGCACGACCGGGGCAGCGGATATCGGCGCGGGTGTCGCGGGCGGCGCGAATCTACCGCGCGGCGCGGTTGGGGGCGCGGGCCAGCCACCTGCTGCCCGGGGCCGCGCCACCGGCCTGGTGTTTCGTCAACGTGCCCATGGTTGATGTATCGTCATCAATGATCCGCTCGCGCGGGGATTGGCGCCGATGACCGCTGCCGCCGGCCTTGCAGGCCCCACCGGACGCATCCGCCGGCACGCGGGCACCACTTGCGCAACCCCCTGCGGTGCACTAGTTTTTCGCAATGGTTAATAAGTATTCACGGCGCCTCTTTTTGGCCGGTGCGGGCAGCCTGCTGGCCGGTGCGGCGTCGGCGGCGATAAGCACATCGCTGCGGCCACGGTTGCGTCCCAGCCATGTGGCGCCGGGCGTCCCGGCGGAGGCCGAGTCGCTGATCGCGCAGGCGCTGCCCGATGGCGTTGTCTCCTACGCGGTGGCGGATGCGCGTACCGGGGAGATGCTGGAGGATCGCCACGCCGCGCGCGGCCTGCCGCCGGCCAGCGTGGCAAAGACGATCACGGCGCTCTATGCGCTTGATACCCTGGGAGAAAAGCATCGCTTTGCCACCCGGCTGCTGGCCCGGGGCACGCTGCGCGACGGGGTGCTGGAGGGCGACCTGGTGCTTTCCGGGGGTGGCGACCCGACGCTGGACACCCGCGGGCTGGCGGCGTTGGCCGCCGATCTCAAGGCATCCGGCCTGCGCGAGGTGCGCGGGCGGTTCGTGGTCTGGACGGGGGCGCTGCCCTATACCCGGCAGATCGACGCGGCGCAGCCCGCGCATGTCAGCTACAACCCCGCGATCTGTGGCTTGGCGCTGAATTTCAACCGCATACGATTTGGGTGGACGCGCGCCGGCAAGGACTACGGCGTCACCCTGGACGCCCGCGCAGGGCGCTATCGTCCCGCGGTGGAAATGGCGCGGATAACGGTCGTGGACCGCGGCATGCCGGTCTATACCTACAGCGAAAAGGCTGGCGTGGATCACTGGACGGTGGCGCGCGGCGCGCTTGGCAACGGCGGCGCGCGGTGGCTGCCGGTGCGGCGGCCCGACCTGTACGCAGCGGACGTGTTCCGCACCCTGACGCGAGCGCATGGCATCGAGCTGCCGCGCGAGGAAATCGCCGAAACCGCCCCCGGGGGCCGCGAGATCGCCGTGCATCACAGCGATGACCTGACCACGATATTGCGCGCAATGCTGAAGTATTCCAATAACTTGACGGCAGAAATGATCGGCATGAGCGCGAGCAGCGCACGCACCGGACAGCCCGTGGGCCTGCGTGCTTCGGCAGAGCTGATGAGCCGATGGACCGAGGTCGAGATGGGCATGGCGGATGTCGCGCTGGTGGACCATTCCGGGCTGAGCGACGGATCGCGGCTGCAGGCGGCCGACATGGTGCGCGCGCTGGTGTCGGCCCCCGCGCGGCAGGCGCTGGAACCGCTGCTGAAAACCATCCAGGTACAGCTTTCCGACGCCGGGAACGCCAACGACATCACCGTGCGCGCCAAGACCGGAACGTTGAATTTCGTAAGCGGGCTGGCCGGTTACATCGAAGGCGATGGCGGGCGCGACCTGGCTTTCGCGGTCTTTTCCGCGGACCTTTCAAGGCGCGCCGAGATCCCCCGCGCGCAGCGCGAGCGCCCCAGCGGCGCACGGCCCTGGAGCCGCCGCGCGCGGCGTCTGCAACGTGAGCTGATCACCCGGTGGGAGCAGCTATACGCCTGACGGCAGTCCCGTCTTGTACCGCCAGCCCGGGCGTTTCGTACCGCCGGGATGTGCCGATCCGCGCCTTTTTCGAACGGCGACGGTGGCCGCGCATCGCGCATGGCACATGCTTTCAGCATGGCCCCGCCCCCGCCGCCGCCCGCTTGACGGAGGTAGGTGGCGCGGGTACCGCTGCGCCTGATCCCTGCCCCGCCGCGCCCTTTGCCCCGAACGGAGCCCGCCCGCCATGAGCCGCCTTTTCGAGGAACTGGATTACTGCCCGACGCCGATCGGCACGCTGAGCCTGCGGCGGCGCCGCGATGCCAAGCTGGGCGTCGACGTGTTCGAGATCAAGCTCGGCGACGAGTTCCTGATGACCAGCCTGTTCACCGCCTCCGAGGTGGCGCTGGCGCGGCTGGGGTTGGAAGCCTGCGAGGCGCAGGCGCCCGAGGTGGTGGTCGGCGGGCTGGGGCTGGGCTATACCGCGCAGGCGGTGCTGGAACGGCCCGGGGTCGCGGAGTTGCGGGTGATCGAGTACCTCGCCCCGGTGATCGAGTGGCACGAGGCGGGGCTGCTGCCGATGGGCACAGCGCTGGCCGACGATCCGCGCTGCCGGCTGGTGGAGGGCGATTTCTTTGCCATGGCGCGCGGGTCCGAGGGCTTTGACGCAGCACACCGGGGGCGGCGTTTCGACGCCATCCTCGCCGATATCGACCACGCCCCCGATCACCTGCTGGACGCGCACAGCGACAGCTTCTACCAGCCCGAGGGCCTGCGCGCGCTGGCGCGGCACCTGAAACCGGGCGGCATCTTCGGGCTGTGGTCGGACAAGGTGACGGATCAGCGGTTCGTCGACCGGCTGGAGGCGGTCTATGCCACTGCCTGGGCCGCGCCGGTGACCTTCGACAACCCGCTGACGGGGCGGCCGTTCACGCAGACGGTGTACCTGGCGCGAACGGCGCGGGCATGAGCGGCGCGGCCGCCCCGCATACCGGCACCGCCCCGCCCTGCCCGCTGTGCCGCGCCGGGGCCACGGTGCCGTTCGCGGTGATCGACGCGCGCGCCTACCGCCGCTGCCCGGCCTGCGGGGTGCGGTTTCTCGACCCCGCGCACCACCCGGCGCGCGCGGATGAGCACGCGCATTACCTGCATCACGAAAACGATGTCGACGACCCGCGCTACCGGCGTTTCCTGTCGAAGCTGGCCGATCCGCTGCTGGCGCGACTGGCGGGGCCGGCGGCGGGGCTGGATTACGGCTGCGGCCCCGGCCCGGCGCTGGCGGCAATGCTGCGCGAGGCGGGCCACGAGGTGGCGCTATACGATCCGTTCTTCGCCCCCGACCCGGCGCCGCTGGAGGCGTGCTACGATTTCGTCACCTGCACCGAGACGGCCGAGCATTTCCACCACCCGGCGGCCGAGTTCGACCGCCTGCGGGCGCTGGTGCGCCCGGGCGGCTGGCTGGCGGTGATGAGCTGTTTCCAGACCGACGACGCGCGCTTTGCGAGCTGGCACTACCGCATGGACCCGACACATGTGATCTTTTACCGCGAAGAGACGTTCCACCACCTGGCGCGGCTGTGGGGCTGGCGCTGCGAGGTGCCGGCCAAGGACGTGGCGCTGTTGCAGCGCCCGGCGCCGGCATGACCGGGCAGTTGCACGAGGAACGCATGGCGGCGGTGATGGCGGCGGTGCGCGCGGGCGCCCCGGCGCGGGTGCTGGACCTGGGTTGCGGCGACGGCGACATGTTGGTGCGGCTGGCCGCCGAGCCGTGCATCGCGGCGCTGGTGGGGCTCGACATCGACGAGGGCGCGCTAGCCCGCGCGCGGGCACGGCTGGCGCGCGTGGCGGCGACGGCGGGGCGGGTCGATCTGCGCCTCGGCTCGATGCTGGCGCCGCCCGACGACCTGGTCGGATGGGATTGCGCGGTGCTGGTCGAGACGATCGAGCATATCGAGCCCGGCCAGCTATCGCGGCTGGAACAGGCGCTGTTTTCGCGCCTGCGCCCGGCGCGCGTGGTCCTGACCACCCCCAACGCCGAGTTCAACCGCCTGCTGGGCGTGCCGGCGCGCCGCCGCCGCCACCCCGATCACCGGTTCGAGTGGACGCGGGCGCAGTTCCGCACCTGGTGCGCGCGCGCGGTGCGCGGCAGGGGCTTTGATGTCACCATCACCGACATCGCCGGGGCGCACCCCGACCTGGGCGGCGCCAGCCAGATGGCGGTGTTCACCCGCGCCTGACCGGGACCGGGGGCGCAAGCTGCGGCTTGGGCACTGTTCCCGCGGGTGCGAAGTGTTATTTTCGCAATTGCAGCAAGGCCGATGCGGCGGGCGGGGCGGCGATTTCCGCCGGTGCCACGTTGTCTTGCGCCGCGCGCGTGCCCACGTTGCACCCAGCCGCCTTGCCGATCGGGATGCCAGACAGACGTGGAGGGCATCATTACCTATTTCCAGAGCCTCTCCGCCGCCGGGTTTGCAGCGACCGCCATCAGTTACGGGCCGGGGCGGATGGGGTTTGGCCTATTCGTGCCGGAATTCAGATCGGCGTTCTCGATGTCGACCACGGCGGTCGGCTTCGTCTCGAGCCTTGGGTTTCTCGGGTTCTTCGCCGGGCTGCTGATCGCGCAGGCCCTGCTGACGCGGCGGGGGCCGAAGGCGCCTGTCCTGTCGGGCATGATCGCGGCCACGGCCGGCATGGCAATTGTCGCCCTCGCGCCCACCGCAACCATCCTGGCGGTCGGCGTGTTCCTAGCCGCGTCGAGTGCCGGTTTCGCGTGGACGCCGTTCAACGACGCGGTTCACCGCAAGGTCTGCGACGTGAACCGGCCGACGGCCCTGTCGCAGATAAGCACCGGCACCAGTATCGGGGTCGTTGGCGCCGGCCTCGCGGCGCTCGTCATGGTGCTGACAGGCCTGTCCTGGCGAGTTTTCTGGATGGTCTTCGCGGCGGCGGGCGCCGTCGCGCTGATTGCCAACCAGGCCGCCCTGCGCTAGGTCGAGAAGAACCCCGAGGGCATTCCGCAAAAGGGCTGGCACAACGTTCTGCAGGTCGGGGCGCTGCCCCTTTTCGCCATCGCCTTCGTGTACGGAACGACCTCGTCGATCTATATCTCCTTCGCGGCCGACCACATGCTTGACAGCGGCGGCGTGGCCGGGGTGCCCGTCGCGGCCACGCCGGCGGTGGTCTTCGTCGTGTACGGCGTCTTCGGCCTGGTCGGGCTGCTTGCCGGGCGGGTGCGGGCGATGATCGGTCTGCCACGGCTTTTGCGGCTTCTGATGATGGCCGGCGCGCTGTCGGTCGCGCTTGTCGCGTTTGCACCGGGAAGCTGGCTGGGTCTGATCCCGTCGGCCGGGCTGCAGGGGGTGCAGGTGATGATGACAAGCGCCGTGCTGGCGTTCTGGTCGGAACGGCTGTTTCCATTGCTGCCGTCGTTCAGTTTCACGGCGGCCCTTCTGGCCATGGCGGGCGGGAGCATCCTGGGCCCGGCCATCGCGGGCGTTGTCGCGGATGCCTACGGGGCCGGGACGATGTTCCTTGGCGCAGCCACGCTTCCGGCGGCGACGGCGTTGCTGCTGCGGGACCGTCACGCGGTTGAACAGCCCCTGCGCGGCGCGCTGATGGCGCGCCCGTGACCGGGGGCAACCCGGGGTGCGCCCATTTGACGGCCAGAGCGCATGCGAAAGCGGTTCAAGCTTCCTCAAACGATTGCCGTTGATCGAAGGCAACGAGCCGGCGCACCGCAACCGGCAAAGGTTCGGCCGGGGACAGACATGGCGAGCCGTGTGGTTGTTCCGGCGCAGCTATCAGATCAAGCTGATCGCCGGCCAGTTCGTTGATGCGCGCGACCGACGAGAAAGGGACATGCGCGTCGTTCGGGTTGTGGATCGCCAGGAACCTCGTGTCGGTCGGCCGCCAGAAGGACGGGTACGCGAAACCACCCGAAAGAACCAGGCCGGTCCGTATGGTCGGGAGGGGTTGACCAATAACGTCATGCAGCATGATGGCATTGAGTACCGATATTCCGCCGGCGGAGGACCCGCCGAGGACAAACTCTCCCGTCAGGTTGAAGTGTTCCAGCCGTATGTTGATCCATTTGAAGAATGCGCAGATGTCTTCGACCACGGCGATCGGGCGCTGGCGGCGAAAGGGCTCCTGCATCTCTTCGCCCCATTTTTCGGAATCCCGGATCAGGGCGCCCATGGCCCGCCGTGCCGGGGCGGTCAGAACAGCGGGCGGGCGCGCCAGGCGGTAGTCGATACACGCCATGGCGTAGCCTTCCCGAGCCAACGTTTCCGCGATCAGCCCGTGTTTTCGGTTGCGCCGCGTCCCGGCGCGAAATCCCCCGGCATGAGCCCAGACCACAAGCGGCCAAGGGCCCGTCGAATTGCCTGGAAGATAGAGATCGGCACGCAGATCGAGCTTGCCCTGCTTGGTATCGGGCCGTGAGAAGATATACGAAAACCGTTCGAAACACATTTCCGGCACGTCTTTCACACCTCCTTTCACGTAGCCAGGAACCGCATGATGTCGTGGCAATATTTCACCGGATTGCTGCAATGCGTGTCAACTCCACCGTCATGAAAAGGTCGGGGCAGGTGATGCGTCCGCTACGGCGTGGGCGTGCATTTCGCCGCGTCGGATTCGGGCGGCCGCCCCGGTTTGCCGCCCTCGAACGTCGATCCCTTCCGTTGCCGAACAGCAGGCGCCCCCACCCCACCATCTGCTGGACGCTTGCATGCGGGTAAGGCAGTGTGGCGGGCATGGGTGACGTTGATCTTTTCATGCGGTTCGGGCTGGCGCTGGCGATCGGGCTGTTGTTCGGGGTCGAGCGCGGCTGGCAGGGGCGCGGCGCCTCGGAGGGTGCGCGCATGGCCGGCATCCGCACCTTTGCGCTGACGGCGCTTTTGGGCGCGGTCACGGGCTGGCTGGCGACGCTGGCCGCGCCGGTGGTCCTGGGGCTGGGGTTTGCCGGGCTGGCGGCGCTGGTCGCGGTCGGTCACTGGGCGGGGATGCGCGCCGACGACGACCGCGGGATCACCACCGAGGTGGCGATGCTGCTGGTCTTCGGGCTGGGCGCCGCGGCGGTTCTGGGCGCCATGGCGCCGGTGGCGGTGGTGGCGGTGGTGGCGACCTTGCTGCTGTCGATGAAGCGGCGGTTGCACGGGCTGGTCGCCGGGGTCGAGCAGCTGGAGCTTGACGCGCTGCTTCGCCTGGCGGTGCTGTCGGTGGCGGTGCTGCCGCTGCTGCCCGACCGGGGTTTCGGGCCCGGCGGGGTGCTCAACCCCTACCAGATATGGTGGGCGGTGGTGATAGTGGCGGGGCTGTCGTTTTTCGGCTACGTGGCGATCCGGCTGGCGGGGGCGCGCATCGGCGTGCTGGCCACGGGGCTGTTCGGGGGGCTGGCCTCGTCGACCTCGACCACCGTGGCGCTGGCGCGGCTGGCGCGGCAGAACGCGGCGCTGGTGCCGCTGGCGGCCACCGGAACGGTGCTGGCCGGGTCGGTCACCTTTCTGCGCATCCTGGTGCTGGTGGCGGTGTTCGAGCCGCGGCTGGTAATGCCGCTGGCGCTGCCGATGGCGGCGATGGCGGCGGCGGGGTTCGCCGCGGCGCTGGTCATCCATTCGCTTGCGGGCAGTGGCGACGCCACCGACGCGGCGGACCGCGCCGACGCCCTGCGCAACCCGCTGGAGCTGGGCGCGGCGCTGATGTTCGGGGCGGTTCTGGCGGTGGTGATCGTGGCCACGCATTACCTCGAAGGCTGGCTGGGCGCGCGCGGCGTCTATGCCGCCGCGGCGCTGTCGGGGGTCACGGACGTGGACGCGATGACGATCTCGGTGGCGCGGCTGGTGGGCGCGGATTTCACCCCGGCGCAGGGCGCGGTGGCGGTTTTCGTCACCGCCGCCGTCAACACCGCCGTCAAGGGCGGGCTGTCCTTTGCCGCGGGCAGTGCGGGCCTTGGCTGGCGCGTGGCGCTGGCCTATGTGGCGGTGCTGGGCGTCGGCGGTCTGGCGCTGTGGTGGGGCTGAGCGGGACGCGTCTGCGCGCTGGAAACCGGGCCCGAGGCGCGGGGTGGCGCCTCGCCACAAGCGCGATTTTGCAGCCGCGAAAACTCGCGACTTGATAGTGCCGGGATTCGTCCGCACTGTGCAGGGGGCAAATCACCGGGCACAGGAGGCACAGGGGGGTACCATGACAGATCGCGATTCCGGCGCCCGCTGGTTTCTGGCCCAGCACAAGCCCAACAGCCACCGGGTTGCCAAGCGCAATCTCGAGCGGCAGGGGTTTTCCACCTTCCTGCCCGTGCAGGAGGAAACCCGGCGCACGCGGGGCCGTTTCGTCACCCATCTGCGGCCGCTGTTTCCCGGCTACATTTTCGTCGCGTTCGACCCGGCGGGCGGCAACTGGCGCGCGATCAATTCGACCGTCGGCATCACCCGGCTGATCGGCGCCGGCAATGCGCCGCGCATCGTACCCGGCGAACTGGTGGACCAACTGAAGGCGCGTTGCGACGCCGAGGGCAAGTTGCTGGAATCGCAGGCGCTTGCGCCCGGCGACCGGGTGACGCTGGCCACGGGGCCGTTCGCCGACTATGTCGCCACCGTCGAAAGCCTGGCGCCCGACCGGCGCGTGTGGCTGCTGCTGGACCTCATGGGCCAGCAGACGCGCGTCGCGATGGACGTGGCGGAACTGCGCGGGGCACGGCCCGAGGGCGCCGGATGAGGCGTTGTGCGGCAGGCCGCGCGCAGCCCCGCCGGATGGCCTGCGTGTCGTGACCCGGCGGTGGCCGGCTCAGGTGGCTTGCGTGCGCATGCCGCTTTCGGAGGCTTCGGCCGGCACCAGCGCCTTTACCACCTCGGCCATGTCCAGCGTGCCAACCCGCTTGCCGTCGCGGGTAACCACGAAATGGGCCGCCATTTCGCCCTCGGATTTCGCCAGCACCGATTCCAGCGTATCGTCATGGTCGACCTCGACCGCGCCTTCGGACAGCGGTGCGCCGCTTTCGTTCATCACCGAGCGCACGCGCAGCACCCGCGCGCGGTTGATGTCGGAAACGAAGTCGACGATGTAATCGTCCTCGGGCTCCAGCAGGATCTTCTGCGGCTCGCCCTGCTGGACGACGTAGCCATCCTTGAGGATCACCAGGTGATCGGCCAGTTTCAGCGCCTCGTCGAGGTCGTGGCTGATGAACACCACCGTCTTTTGCAATTCCGCCTGCAATTCAAGCAAGAGATCCTGCATGTCGGTGCGGATCAGCGGATCGAGGGCGGAGAACGCCTCGTCCATGAGCATGATCGGCGAGTTGGACGCCAGCGCGCGCGCCAGCCCGACACGCTGCTGCATGCCGCCCGACAACTCGTGCGGGTACTGGTCGGCGTTGCCGCCCAGCCCGACACGGTCGAGCCATTTGTGCGCGTCCTTTTCGTAATCGGCGCGCTTGTCGCCACGCGTCGCGGCGGCCATGCCGGTGTTGTCCAGCACCGTCCAGTGCGGCAGCAGCGCGAAGTTCTGGAACACCATCGACATGCGTTCGCGGCGCACGAGGCGCAACTGTTCCTGCGACAGCGACAGCACGTCCTCGCCATCGAGCAGGATCTCGCCCGCGGTGGGTTCGATCAGGCGGTTGAGGTGGCGGATCAGCGTCGACTTGCCCGACCCCGACAGGCCCATCATCACCGTGATGTCACCCTCGCGCACCTCGGTGTTGATGTCGTTGAGGCCCAGCACATGGCCGGTCTCCTCCATCAGTTCTTCCTTGCCCAAGCCCTCCTCGCGGACGCGCTTGAGCGCGGCCTGGGGATCGGCGCCGAAGATCTTGTAGAGATGCTTGATCTCGATAAGGGTTCGCTTCCCGGTCATCGGCTGATCCTCACGATTTATGGGTCGTATTGATGCGCGCCAGCGATGCTTTGGTGACCCGGTCCAGGATCACCGCCAGCAGCACGATGCCAAGCCCCGCGACCAGGCCGACGCCCAGTTCGAGGTTGCGGATGCCGCGCAGCACCAGCACGCCCAGGCCCGGTGCCGAGACCAGCGAGGCGATCACCACCATGGCGAGGCTCATCATGATCGTCTGGTTGACGCCGGCCATGATGTTGGGCAGCGCCAGCGGCACCTGCACGCCGAACAGCTTCTGCCGGTCGGTCATGCCGAAGGCGTCGGCGGCCTCGATCACGCTCTTGTCGACCATGCGGATGCCAAGGTCGGTCAGGCGGATCACCGGAACGATGGCGTAAAGGATGATGGCGATGCCGTATAGCTTGGGCTCGGTCACGCTGAACAGGAAGATCAGCGGAATCAGGTAGACAAAGGGTGGTAGCGTCTGGAGCATGTCGAGGATCGGGATCGTCATGCGTTGCATGGTGTTGGATCGTGACATGGCGATGCCTATCGGCACCCCGAAGAGGACGCATATGAAGGCGCACACGAAGATGATCGCCAGCGTCTGCATGGTGTATTCGTAGTGGTCGATGAAGGCCAGCCCGCCGAAGGCCAGCGTCACGAAAGTCAGGAGCGCGAAAGACCGCGACACCAGCCAGGTGATCAGCATCAGAAGCGGAAGGACGATCCACCACGGCGTGTTGAGGATGCCGTAGAGCGACGCTTCGAGCGCCCAGCTAAGCGGCTGTGTCAGCGGGTCGAGCACGAAGCTCAGGCTGTCCTTGATGTTCAGGAACCCCTGCTCCAGCCCGAGGGTCAGCTCGCGCGAGCGCGGGAACGACTGGCACGCCGCATTGAATGCGTCCATCGACGGAAAGGGCAGTTCCCAAATCGAAACGTCGGCGGCTTCTTCGCCCCGTGAGCTGGCCCTGAGATCAGCCAGCGACATCGGCGCGCTGCCGCCGCCACCGCTCTCGCACCAGTCTTTCAGGCCGAGAGCCGAGAACACGAAGTCATAGGTTGCCATCTGTCATGCGCTCCTGAATGCGTGCCGGGAAACCCGCACGTCGCGGATAGGGTTGCGGCGGGGGGCAGGAATAATCGCGGCGGGGGCGGCACGCAGGCCGCCCCCGCCGACAGGTACGCCGGGGCTTACTCGAGCAGGCCGGCGAGGTTCTCACGCGCGGAGTCGTTCAGCCACTCGCCCCACTGGTCCTTGTAGTTGCCAAGGAAGTAGACGGCCGTCTCCTCGTAGGAGGCGCTGTTCTCGTCCGCCCAGGCCAGCAGCTTGCTCATGGTGCTGGTCTGGAAGCTCATCTTCGAGAAGAACTCCGTCACTTCGGGGTTGCTCTCGGTAAAGGCGGTGGTCGCCGCGGTCAGGATCGGCGCCGCCGGGAAGTCGGAAACACCCGGGTTCGGCGTATCCGGGTTCTGGTTGCGACCGTGCACTTCGGCATCGACCGGGCCGAGATCGACCCGGGTCATGTCGTACTTGCCCATCGGCACCGTCGGACCCCAGTAATAGCCAAACCAGGGCTCCTTGTCGTTGACCGCCGCACCCATCGAGGTTGCCAGCGTTTCGCCCGAGCCATGGTTGAACACCTCGATGCCGGCGCCTTCGAGATCCAGCGCGCGCACCAGGTTGTCGCTGACCACGCGGCAGCCCCAGCCGTCGGGGCAGTTGTTGAACATCCCGCCGACCAGTTCGGGGTTGTCCATGACGCCCTGAATGGTGGTCAGCTCGGGGTATTCCTCGGCCAGGTAGGTCGGGATCCACCAGCCTTCGACACCGCCGGGTTGGAGCACCGAGTTCAGCCGCTTGACCTTGCCCTGCTCTTCGAGCTTGTCATAGGCATCGCCGGCCGAGTTGAGCCAGAAGTTGGTGATCACGTCGGGTTCGCCGTTCTCGGCCACGGAGGTGACCGCAGGGACGGTATCGGAGGGAACCAGGGTGACGTCGCAGCCATAGCCTTCTTCCAGAATGAACTTGGCCACCTCGGTGGTGACCTTGGCCGCCGCCCAGTTCATCTGTGCGATCGACACCTCGCCGCACTCCTGTGCCTGCGCGCCGGATGCCAGCGGGAATGCCAGCACGGTTGCGCCAAGAAGCTTTGTCATATGTTTCATCGTAAATCCTCGTATGTTGTGTCGGTCTTCGAGACTCGCACGGGAAACGCGCTCACCGCGTTTCCATATTCGGTGGGCCGTCGCGGCTTGCCGCAATGCGGCGCAGCGCCCCGTGCCCGACCGTCGCGGCGAATGATATTTAGCGTGGCTGAGGATTCAAGCCGTAAATTTTGCGTTAACGGGGAAAGATACGTGCGAATCGGGGCGAAACGGCATGTTTTCCCATGTGAAAAGGGCTTATGCGCCGTCGAGGCGCCGGGAGTGCGGGCCCGGATTATTTGATATCATTTCTTGTCAACCGGGCTGTTGATGACAAATCCGCGCGGAATGTCGGGGCGGCGGCGGGGTCGTGCGCCCCGCCGCGCCGCCCTCACCCCAGCCAGACGTCGAGGAACAGCATCAGAACCAGCCCGATCGACAGCCCCAGGGTCGCCTTGTTCTGGTGGCCGCTGCGGTGGGTTTCGGGGATGATTTCGTGGCTGATGACGTAAAGCATCGCGCCGGCGGCGAAGGCCAGCCCCCAGGGCAGCAGCGGCTGCGACAGGACGATGACACCGGCGCCCAGCAACCCGCCCACGGGTTCGACAAGCCCGGTCAGCGCGGCGATACCCCAGGCGCGCCACCTGGGGTAGCCCTCGCCCAGAAGCGCCACCGCGACGGCAAGCCCCTCGGGTACGTTCTGCAACCCGATCCCGATCGCCAGCGGCATGCCGCCGCTCAGCCCGTGCGCCCCGAACCCCACGCCGACGGCAAGGCCCTCGGGGAAGTTGTGGATGGTGATCGCGATGATGAACAGCCAGACGCGGCGCAGGGCGACCGCCTCGGGCCCTTCACGGCCCAGCTTGAAATGCTCGTGCGGGAGCTTCTCGTTCATCAGCGCCACCGCACCCATGCCCAGCAGGATGGCGACACAGACGATGGCCGCCGGGGCGGCGGCGCTCTGATACTGCAACCCGGCGGCGTCGAGCGCCGGGATGATCAGCGAAAAGAACGACGCCGACAGCATGACCCCGGCCGCAAAGCCGAGCGACATGTCGCGCGTCCCCCGCGACGGGACGCGCCCGAACAGAACCGGGATTGCCCCGACAGCGGTCATCGATCCGGCGATCAGGCTGCCCAGAAAACCGAGCATGACGGGCGATAGCGAATCCATGAGTACCTCCTGTTGAGCTTTGGAGGTTATTTCCCATTTTTGCGAGCGACTTGCAATTACGTCTTTTGCCCGCAGTTTGTCGCGTCGCGTCAGGTGCGTGCCATCGCGGCGGCAACGTCGAGCATCCGGTTGGAAAACGCCCATTCGTTGTCGTACCAGCTCAACACCCGGGTCATGCCGCCCTCGGTCTGCCGGGTCTGGTCGGTGGCAAAGACCGACGAGCGCGGGTCGTGGTTGAAATCCGACGACACCAGCGGCGCCTCGGACAGCCCCAGGATACCCGCCAGCGGCCCCTGCCCCGCCGCGGCGCGCATGGCGTCGTTAACCGCATCGACATCCGCGGCGCGGCGCAGCATCACGCACAGGTCAACCGCCGAGACGTTGGGCGTCGGCACCCGGATGGCCGACCCGTCGAGCCGCCCGGCCAGATCGGGCAGCACCAGCCCCACGGCGCGGGCCGCCCCCGTCGAGGTGGGGATGACGTTGGCCGCCGCGGCGCGGGCGCGGTAGAGATCGCGGTGCGCGGCGTCCAGCGTGGGCTGGTCGCTTGTATAGCTGTGCACGGTAGTCATGTAGCCGGTCTCGATCCCGAACTCGCGGTGCAGCACCATCGCCACCGGCGCCAGGCAGTTGGTGGTGCACGACGCGTTCGACACCACGCGGTCATCCTTGGTCAGGCTGTCGTGGTTGACGCCGAAGACCACGGTGCGGTCGGCGCCCTTGGCCGGCGCCGAGACCAGCACCCGGTCAGAGCCGTTGTCCAGATGCGCCGCGGCGGCGTCGCGGTCGGTGAATACGCCGGTGCATTCCAGCGCCACATCAACGTCGCCCCATTGCAGGGCGGCCGGGTCGCGTTCGGCGGTGAAGCGGATCTCGCGCCCGGCAACGACCAAGCGGTCGCCGTCGGCCTGCACCGGGTGCGCGAAGCGGCCGTGGACGGTGTCGTGCGCCAGCAGGTGCGCCGCCGTCGCGACGGGGGCGAGATCGTTGATCGCGACGACCTCGACGTCGCGGCGGCCTTCCTCGACAAGGGCGCGCAGCACGCAGCGCCCGATGCGCCCGAACCCGTTGATCGCCAGCTTGATGGTCATGGTCTGTGTCCTTTCATGTCTGTTCCCTGGTGTCGTTTTCGCGCCGCGCAAGCGGCGCAGGTAGCGCTAACATCGACGCACGGCCGCAACCCGCAACGCCGCGCTGTGCGGCATCCGTGCCGCTCAGACGTTCAAAGTGGCGGTGACGGCGCGTTTCCAGCGGTCGGTCAGCGCAGTGCGCGTCGCGGCGTCCATGGTCGGGCTGAAACGCCGGTCGAGCGCCCATGTCTTGGCGAACTCGGCCTGCGACGGGTAGAGCCCGGCGCGCATTCCCGCCAGCCACGCGGCGCCCAGGGCCGTGGTTTCCAGCACCTTCGGGCGGTCGACCGGCGCGTCGATGACGTCGGCAAGAAACTGCATCGTCCAGTCCGAGGCGCTCATCCCGCCATCGACGCGCAGGGTGGCGACCTCGCCCGCCTCGGCGGCGTGGCCGGCCCAGTCGGCGCGCATCGCGTCGAGCAGGTCACGGGTCTGGAAGCCGACGCTTTGCAGCGCCGCGCGGGCCAACTCCGCCGGGCCGGAATTGCGCGTCAGCCCGAAGATCGCGCCGCGGCAGTCGGGCCGCCAATAGGGCGCGCCCAGCCCGGTGAAGGCGGGCACCAGCACCACGTCCTGGTGGGGGTCGGCGGATTCGGCCAGCGGCTGCGTCTGGGCCGCCTCGCGGATGACGCCGAGGCCGTCGCGCAGCCATTGCACCACCGCGCCGGCGACGAAGATCGAGCCTTCCAGCGCGTAGGTGGGCCGCCCGTCGAGCTGGTATGCGATGGTGGTCAGCAGCCGGTTTTGCGACACGACGGGTTCGGCACCGGTGTTCAGGAGCGCGAAACACCCGGTGCCATAGGTGGATTTCACCATTCCGGGCGTGAAACAGGCCTGCCCGACGGTGGCGGCCTGCTGATCCCCGGCAACGCCCATGATCGGGATCGCACGGCCGAACAGGTCGGCCCGGGTGTGGCCGTAATCGTCGGCGCTGTCGCGCACGTCGGGCAGCATGGCCATGGGCACGCCGAGCATCTCGCACATGGTGCGGCTCCAGCGGCCCTTGCGGATATCGTAAAGCAGCGTGCGCGCGGCGTTGGTGGCGTCAGTGGCGTGCACCTTGCCGCCGGTAAGGCGCCAGATCAGGTAGCTGTCAACGGTGCCGAACAGCAGATCGCCCGCCTCGGCGCGGGCGCGCGCGCCGTCAACGTTGTCGAGAATCCATTTCAGCTTGGTGCCGGAGAAATACGGGTCGAGCAGCAGGCCGGTGCGGTCGATGACCGCCGCTTCGTGCCCAGCCTCGCGCAGCGTCTCGCACAGCGCCGCGGTGCGCCGGTCCTGCCAGACGATGGCGTTGTGGACCGGCTTGCCGGTGGTGCGGTCCCATACCAGCGTCGTTTCGCGCTGGTTGGTGATGCCGATGGCGGCGATGTCGGCGGCGTCGATGCCGGCGCGTTCGATCACTTGCCGGCAGGTGCCCGCGGTGGTCACCCAGATGTCGCCGGGGTCGTGTTCGACCCAGCCGGATTCGGGGTAATGCTGGGGGAACTCCTCCTGCGCGACGGCGGCGATGCGCATCGCGGTGTCGAAGAGGATGGCGCGCGACGATGTCGTGCCCTGGTCGATCGCGAGAATGTAGCGCATTGCCGCCGGCTCCGTTCGATGTCGTGGGCGCCGCGCGCGAGCGGCACTGGTGGTCGGGGCCCGCAGGCCCCGACCGGGGACAGGGCTATCAGTCCTGCCAGGATTTCACCAGTTCGTCATAGCTCACGGTGACCGGTTCGGGCTTTTCGTTGTCGAGCGCCGGCTTGGGCGCGCCCGGCTGCGAAAGCCAGTAGTCGGCGTCGCGCTTTTCGTTGAGCTTGGGCCCCAGATCGCCCTGGATACCGGCGCGTTCAAGCCGTGCGAGCACGTCTTCCTGCGCCTCGCACAGCGAGGTCAGCGCCGCCTTGGCGGTCTTGGCGCCCGAGGACGCATCGCCGATGTTCTGCCACCACAACTGCGCCAGCTTGGGATAGTCGGGCACGTTGGTGCCAGTATCCGACCAGCGCACGCGCGCCGGCGAGCGGTAGAACTCGACCAGGCCGCCCAGTTTCGGGGCGCGCTCGGTGAAGCTTTGGTGGTTGATCGAGGACTCGCGGATGAAGGTCAGCCCGAAATGCGATTTCTCGACGTCCACGGTCTTGGAGGTCACGAATTGCGCATAGAGCCACGCCGCCTTGGCGCGGTCCACCGGGGTGGATTTCATCAGCGTCCACGACCCCACGTCCTGGTAGCCGACCTTCATGCCCTCTTCCCAGTAGGCGCCATGCGGGCTGGGGGCCATGCGCCACTTGGGCGTGCCGTCGTCGTTCATGACCGGCAGGCCTTCTTTGACCATGTCGGCGGTGAAGGCGGTGTACCAGAACATCTGCTGGGCGATGTTGCCCTGCGCGGGCACCGGTCCGGCCTCGGAGAAAGTCATGCCCGACGCCGCGGGGGGCGTGAAGTTTTCCAGCCAGTACTTGTACTTGTCGATGGCGTAGACCGCCGCCGGCGAGTTGGTGGCGCCGCCGCGCGAGACGCAAGAGCCGGTCGGCTGCGAGTTCTCGTTGACGCGGATGCCCCATTCATCGACCGGCAGGCCGTTGGGCTCGCCCTTGTCGCCCATGCCGGCCATCGACATCCAGGCGTCAGTGAAGCGCCAGCCGAGGCTGGGGTCTTTCTTGCCGTAGTCCATGTTGCCATAGACTTCCTTGCCGTCGATGGTGCGGCCGGTGAAGAACTCGGCGATGTCCTCGTAGGCCGACCAGTTGACCGGCACGCCCAGGTCGTAGCCGTATTCATCCTTGAATTCGGCCTGGATTTCCGGGTCGTTGAACCAGTCGTAGCGGAACCAGTAGAGGTTGGCGAACTGCTGGTCGGGCAACTGGTACATCTTGCCGTCGGGCGCGGTGGTGAACTGGGTGCCGATGAAGTCGTCGATGTCCAGCGTCGGGCTGGTCACGTCGGCCCCTTCGCCGGCCATCCAGTCGGTCAGGTTGCGCACCTGCTTGTAGCGCCAGTGGGTGCCGATCAGGTCGGCGTCGTTGACGTAGGCGTCGTAGATGTTCTGCCCCGACTGCATCTGGGTTTGCAGTTTCTCGATGACATCGCCCTCGCCGATCAGGTCGTGGGTGACCTCGATGCCGGTGATCGCGGTGAACGCGGGCGCCAGCACCTCGGCCTCGTACTTGTGCGTGGTGATGGTTTCCGACACGACGTTGATCTGCATGCCCTGATAGGGCTGGGCCGCATCGACGAGCCACTGCATTTCCGCTTCCTGTTCGGCGCGGGTGAGCGCGGAGCGCTCGATCTCGCTGTCGAGGAATTCGCGCGCCTCCTCCATGCCGGCGAAGGCCGGCCCGGCCCCGAGGGCAAGTGCAAGCCCCAGCGCCGTCGTTGATTTCATTGCAAGTCTCATGTTTTCCTCCCGTTTTGTAGGAACTTCGGTTTTTTTCAGTCGCGGCGGCCCGCCAGGATTGACGCCCACGGGCCGCCGCATCGTTGCTCGTCACACCCAGCGGAACACCGCCGCGGCGTAGACGAGGCAGACCAGCAGCGCCCAGGGCTGCGGCCCGACTTCCAGCCCCAACCAGATCAGGTTGATGAAGGCCGATCCCAGCAAGGTGATGAACAGGCGGTCGCCGCGGGTGGTGTCGATCCGCAGGATGCCGCGGCGCGGCGTTTCGGGATACTTGATACCGATCACGGTGAAGACCGCCAGCAGTGCCGCGGTGACGATGAAGAAGATCGCGGTCGGCGTGGTCCATGCCATCCAGGTCATGTTCAAACCCCTCCAGCTTTGTGTGTGTCATGGGCCGGCTTGCGTGCGTGCGGGTCACCGTCCGGCCCGGCCGTACGACGCGCAAGGCCGGAGATCCTCGGGTCAAGCCCGAGGATGACAGGGCCAAGCCCGAGGACGACGGGGCCAAGCCCGAGGACGACAGGGCCAAGCCCGAGGACGGGGTCAGCCCCGGGGGTGACGCGCACGCGGCCATGTCCGTCATCGTCCGGCTCGACCGGACGATCCCCGCGGACGGCGCCCTTGGCATCGGGCCCGGTGACGACGGGGACGGGAACCGGATGCCACCCTAGGGAATGGCGATATCGGACCACAGATCGCGCCACGCCGGATTGCCCTTTTCGACCAGTGCGACCTTCCAGGCGCGCCGCCAGCGTTTCAGCGCCTTTTCGCGCCGGATCGCTTCGAGAAACTCGGAATGGGTTTCGAGCCAGACGAGACGTGTCAGATTGTAACGGTCGGTAAAGCCCGGCAGGGCGTGGGTGCGATGCTGCCAGACGCGATGCCCGAGATTCCCGGTCATGCCTATATACAGCGTGCCGCGCGGCTTGTTCGTCACGATGTAAACGGCAGGCATTCGCATCATGTTCGTTGTCCGCCATAGCCATGGGCTGAGCGTCCCATCGACTGGTCCGCGAGGAGAACCTCGGGTCAAGCCCGAGGATGACGCGCGCGGGGCCGCGTCCGTCATCGTCCGGCTCGACCGGACGATCTCTACGCGCGGCGATCCTCGGGTCGGCCCCCAGGATGGCACGGGAGAGGTTAACAAACCGTTCCATCACACCCTCCCCAGGGCGAAGCCCTTGGCGATGTAGTTGCGGACGAAATAGATGACCAGGGCCCCCGGCACGATGGTCAGCACCCCGGCGGCGGCCAGCACGCCCCAGTCGAGGCCCGACGCGCTGACGGTGCGCGTCATGGTGGCCGCGATCGGCTTGGCCTCGGTTGCGGTCAGCGTGCGCGACAGCAGCAGTTCCACCCACGAGAACATGAAGCAGAAGAACGCCGCCACCCCGATGCCGCTGGCGATGAGGGGCATGAATATCTTGACGAAGAAACGCCAGAACCCGTAGCCGTCGATATAGGCGGTCTCGTCGATCTCGCGCGGCACGCCGCGCATGAACCCTTCGAGAATCCACACCGCCAGCGGCACGTTGAACAGCGTGTGCGCCAGCGCCACGGCGATGTGCGTGTCGAACAGCCCCACCGACGAATATAGCTGGAAGAACGGCAGCGCGAACACCGCCGGCGGCGCCATGCGGTTGGTCAGCAGCCAGAAGAACAGGTGCTTGTCGCCCAGGAACGTGTAGCGCGAGAACGCATAGGCCGCCGGCAACGCCACCGCCACCGAGATGACCGTGTTCATCGTCACGTAGATGATCGAGTTGACGTAGCCCATGTACCAGCTCGGGTCGGTCAGGATGGTGGCATAGTTGGCGAAGGTCAGATCGCGCGGCCACAGCGAGAAGGTGCTCAGGATCTCCTCGTTGGTCTTCAGGCTCATGTTCACCAGCCAGTAGATCGGCAGCATCAGGAACAGCAGGTAGAGCGCCATCACCACCGTGCGCCCGCGCACGCGGGGCAATACGGCGCGGCGCGCGCGGGCGCCGGAGCGGGGGGCGGTTGCGTCGGTCACTGGCCCACCTCCTCTTTGTCGAGATTGGTCATCACCGTGTAGAACACCCAGCTGATGGCGAGGATCACCAGGAAATACACGATCGAGAACGCCGCCGCGGGACCGAGGTCGAACTGCCCCAGCGCCATCTTCACCAGGTCGATCGACAGGAAGGTGGTGGCGTTGCCGGGCCCGCCGCCGGTGACGACGAAGGGTTCGGTGTAGATCTTGAAGCTGTCCATGAATCGCAGCAGGATCGCGATGGTCAGCACGCCGCGCATCTTGGGCAGTTCGATGTAGCGAAACACCTTCCAGCGGCTGGCCTGGTCGATCTTGGCGGCCTGGTAATAGGCATCGGGGATCGACTTGAGCCCGGCATAGGCCAGCAGCGCCACAAGCGACGTCCAGTGCCAGACATCCATCACCACCAGCGTCACCCAGGCATCGAGCGCGTCCTGCGTGTAGTTGTAATCCAGCCCCAGCGCATCCAGCGTGTAGCCCAGCAGCCCGATATCGACGCGGCCGAATATCTGCCAGATGGTGCCGACCACGTTCCACGGGATCAGCAGCGGCAGCGACATCGTCACCAGGCAGAAGGTAGCCCAGAACCCGCGCTTGGGCATGTTGAGCGCCACGAATATTCCCAGCGGCACCTGGATGGCCAGGATGATGCCGGTGAACAGCGCCTGGCGGGCCAGCGCGCTTTGCGCCCGGTCCGAACTCAGCGTCTCGCGGAACCAGCGGAACGGGTCTTCCAGCGGGTAGAACGCGCCGCCGAAGCTGTCCTGGATCGAGTAGTTGACCACGGTCATCAGCGGGATGATGGCGGAGAACGCCACCAGCACCAGCACCGGCAGGACCAAAAACCACGCCTTGTGATTGACTGTCTTGTGCATGTCTTTCGCTCCCCTCCCCGGGCGCGGCTCAGGCCGCCTGCCCCTCTATGCGCCAGTCGTCGACATAGACACCGACGGCGCCGGGATCGAATGTCGCGCGGCCCTCCCCGGCCGCGATCTCGGTGCCTTCGGGCACGATGGCGTTGATCTCGTTACCGAAGAAATCCATCCGCACGATCTTGTGCCGGCCGACGTCCTCGACGCGGGCCACCTTGACGCGCAACCCGTCATTGCCGGTGCCAAGGCGGGTGAATTCCGGGCGCACGCCGATCTGCACCCGCCCCGTGGGCTGGCCATAGCCGCGCCCCAGCGCGATCTCGGCGCCGTCGATATGGGCGGTGTCGTCCTTCACCGTGGCATCCAGCAGATTCATCCCCGGCGAGCCGATGAAATAGCCCACGAAGGTGTGCGCGGGGCGCTCGAACAGCTCTTGCGGGGTGCCGATCTGCACCACCCGGCCGTCGTGCATGACCACCACCTTGTCGGCGAAGGTCAACGCCTCGGTCTGGTCGTGGGTGACGTAGATCATGGTGTGGCCGAACTCGCGGTGCAGCGCCTTGAGCTGGGTGCGCAGTTCCCATTTCATGTGCGGGTCGATCACCGTGAGCGGTTCGTCGAACAGCAATGCGTTGACGTCCTCGCGCACCATGCCGCGGCCGAGGCTGATCTTTTGCTTGGCATCCGCCGTCAGCCCCCGCGCCTTGCGGTCGAGCGCGGCCTCCATGTCGATCATGCGGGCGATGGTCTGCACCCGCTCGGCGATGTAGGTCGCGTCGGCGCCGCGGTTGCGCAGCGGAAAGGCGAGGTTGTCGCGCACGCTCATGGTGTCGTAGACGACGGGAAACTGGAACACCTGGGCGATGTTGCGCGCCGCGGTCGGCGCGTCGGTCACGTCGCGGTCATTGAAGAGGATGCGCCCGCGCGAGGGCACCAGCAGCCCCGAGATGATGTTGAGCAGCGTGGACTTGCCGCAGCCCGAGGCGCCAAGCAGGGCGTAGGCCTCGCCGTCGGCCCAGACGTGGTTGAGTTCCTTGAGCGCCCAGTCCTCGTCGCGGGTGGGCTTGGGCAGGTAGGAATGCGCCAGGTTGTCGAGGGTGATCTTGGCCATTTCGGTTTCCTCCCTCAGGCGGCCTGCGCGTAGGCGGCGGGCGCGATCAGCGTGCCGTCCTCGGCAAAGACGTAGACATGCGCGGGGTCGAGGTAGACCGACAGCGGCTGACCCAGGGCGATGTCGCGCACCCCGTGGACGAGCCCGACCCAGCGCGCGCCGTGGTGGTCGAGGTGCACATAGGTTTCCGAGCCGGTGATCTCGGTCACCGCAACGCGGCCGGTGAACTCCATGCTGTCGCCGGGCTGCGGTTCGATCTCGAGATGGCTGGGGCGGAAGCCGGCGGTGTAGCGGCCATCTGCAAGCGCCGCCAGCGCCCCCAGCGCCGGGGCCGACTGGCCGTCGCCGAACAGCAGTCGGTCGCCTTGCTTGGCGATGTCGAGAAAGTTCATCGGCGGGTCGCTGAACACCCGCGCGGTGGTGGCGTCGACGGGCTGGCGGTAGACCTGCGGGGTGGGGCCGACCTGCGTCACGCGGCCTTGCCACAGCGTCGCCGTGTTGCCGCCCAGCAGCAGCGCCTCTTCGGGTTCGGTGGTGGCGTAGACGAAGATGCTGCCCGCCTCGGCGAAGATATTCGGGATCTCGGCGCGCAATTCCTCGCGCAGCTTGTAGTCGAGGTTGGCCAGCGGCTCGTCCAGCAGCACCAGGCCTGCGTCCTTGACCAGCGCGCGCGCCAGCGCGCAGCGCTGCTGCTGCCCGCCCGACAGCTCCAGCGGCTTGCGCTCCAGCATCGGCCCAAGCTGCATCAGGTCGGCGGTCTTGCGCACCGCGGCGTCGATCTCGGCGCGCGACTTGCCCAGCAGGCGCATCGGCGAGGCGATGTTCTCGTAGACGCTCATCGACGGGTAGTTGATGAACTGCTGGTAAACCATCGCGACGGCGCGGTCCTGCACGCGCATGCCGGTCACATCCGAGCCGTTCCAGATGATCCGGCCGCTGTCGGGCACGTCGAGTCCCGCCATCAGCCGCATCAGCGACGTCTTGCCGGCCTGCGTCGGCCCCAGCAGCACGTTCATGGTGCCGTTTTCAAGCGTCAGGTCGGTGGGGTGGATATGCACCTGCCCGCCAACCGTTCGCGTGACCCGTTCCAACGTGAGCGTCATGCGCGCCTCCCCCCTTGCGCGGGCGTCTGCGCCCGGCTGATGCCGTCGCCGTCGCCCGCGCGTTCGTGTGCGATCCACTCATCGAGCGCCGTGATCTGGCCTGCGTCAAGACGCAGGCCCAGCCGCGAGCGCCGCCAGACGACATCCGCGGCGGTGTGAACATACTCGTGCGCGATCAGCCAGCGCACTTCGGCTTCCGTCAGCGTCGCACCGAAGTCGCGGCCCATGTCGCCGGCAGTGCGCGCCTCGCCCAGGATCCCGGTCGCCTCGGTGCCGTAGGCGCGCACCAGGCGCCGGGCCCAGAAATCATCGAGAAACGGATAACGTGCGCGCAGATCGGCGATCAACGCCTCGACCCCGTCCAGGGCAAAATCGCCGCCCGGCAGCGGCACCCCGGCCGTCCATGGCGGCGCCACCGGCCCCAGCGCCTCGGCCACCTTGGCAAGCGCCGCCTCGGCCAGCCGCCGGTAGGTGGTGATCTTGCCGCCGAAGACGTTGAGCACCGGCGCACCGGCGCCGGTGTCGAGCGACAGGACGTAGTCACGCGTCGCCGCCGTGGCCGACTTGGCGCCGTCATCGTATAGCGGGCGGACGCCCGAGAAGCTCCAGACGATATCGTCGGGCGTCACCGGGTCGCGGAAATAGGCCGAGGCGAAATCGCACAGGTATTGCGCCTCTTGGGGCGTGCATTCGGGCGGCGTGTCGAGATCGTCATGTTCGGCGTCGGTGGTGCCGATCAGGGTGAAATCGGTCTCGTAGGGGATGGCGAAGATGATCCGCCCGTCGGAGCCCTGGAAAAAATAGCACTTGTCGTGATCGTAAAGCTTGCGGGTCACGATGTGGCTGCCGCGCACAAGGCGCACGCCTTCGCCGGAGTTCAGCCGCGCGGTGTTGCGGATCACCTCGCCGACCCACGGCCCGGCGGCGTTGACCAGCATGCGCGCCTCGACGGTGCGGGTCGCGCCAGTTTCGGTACATTCCATGCGCACGCGCCAGATGTCATCCGCGCGCTCGGCCGATACGACCCGGGTGCGCGGGTTGATGCGGGCGCCGCGGGCCTCGGCATCGCGGGCGTTGAGCACCACCAGGCGCGAATCCTCGACCCAGCAATCGGAATATTCGAATGCCTTGAGAAACCTGTCTTGCAACGGCGCGCCGGCGGGATCGCTGCGCAGATCGACCGCGCGGGTGCCGGGCAGAATGCGGCGCCCGCCGAGGTGATCGTAAAGGAACAGCCCCAGCCGGATGACCCAGGCCGGGCGGCGGCCCCTCATCCACGGCATGACGGTGTTCAGAAGCTTTGACGTGGGCGTGTCGCCCTCGAAGCGCATGCCGGGGTGGTAGGGCAAAACGAAGCGCATCGGCCAGGCGATATGCGGCATGGCGCGCAGCAGCACCTCGCGTTCCATCAGCGCCTCGCGCACGAGGCGGAACTCGAAGTATTCCAGGTAACGCAGCCCGCCGTGAAAGAGCTTGGTCGAAGACGATGACGTGGCCCAGCCGATATCGTTCATCTCGGCCAGCTCGACGCCGAGCCCGCGCCCGGCAGCATCGCGGGCGATCCCGAAGCCGTTGACCCCGCCGCCGATCACGAACAGATCGACCGGTCCCGTTTTTCGAGCTGCCGGCACTGGCTCCTCCCCATCACCGAAACTGTTCAATACGAAACAGAAAGCGCGCGTTCCGTCAACAAATAATGTTCGTTCTTGATCGGTTTTGGCAATTTGCGAAAGCAATCGCGGATCTATGGCGGGGTCTGCATCGCATCCTCGGTGCTGTGGATGTGGCTGGCGGAAGGATACAGGCCGGACAGATGGACATGATCGGCGCGGCGGTCTGCCTTGTGGGCGCGACGATCATCCTGACGGCGCCGCGCGGCGCCTGAGGGACGGGGCTTGAAGCTTCAGCTACTATGGTCGCTAGCTGTTCAATTCAGACGATTCGCGGAGTCTTCCCTTGCCGCATGACCATCAAGGTCATGCTCACATGGACCCGAAATCCGGTGGTCCGGGTGTTTCCGCCACGGCCCGGGCGAACACAGCCGCGCATATTGCATGACACCATGACACACAGCCCGACGCCTTGACGTGGGTTCTAGCCCAATCAACGGGTTTCCCGCCCATGGCCACTTCCGAATCGTTCGGTTTTTTCAAATAACCAAAGGAGATAGAGCCACGGGTGGGCGCGATGCTGCCCGGCAACGTCATCCTGCGCGCAGTTGACGACGGGGTGGAGACAAGCGCCATCGACCCGGTCGCATCCATGCAGGCAATCGACAATGCCGATCTGCACGCCGTCGCGGGCCAGGTGCGCGATATGCTGGCCAAGGCGGTGGATGCCATCTGACAGGCGACACCGCAGAACAGCGACGGCCGGCGAGGGTTTATATGATCAGGGATGGACCAGGTCGTGTCCCAGCGCCCGATCGAAGGGGTGAAGGCGGGGCGTGGACGGCGGCGAATTTCGCATATGCCGGAACCGGACCGCCTCATGGCTGATCGCCGGCCTCGGCTTCGAGCTTGCGGAAATGGCCGACCACGGCCTTGCGCGCGACGCCGATGTGATACTCCATCGCCGCGCGTATCGCCGCCTCGTCGCCTGTCTCAAGCGCCTCGATGATCAGGTAATGATTGCGCGCCACCCTGCCCGGTTCGTCGAACACCCGTTCGATCAACGCCGTGCATGCCTGGATTTCCGAAGCCAGATTGTCGAACACCGACAAGAAACGCCGGTTGCCGCTGGCGTCCACGATGGTCCGGTGAAACTGCAGGTCCACATCTATCTGGTAGATCAGATGGTTCTCGCTGGCCGAGGCAATCATGTCCTCTATCTGCGACACCAAGATCGGGATGATCGTGGCGGCGCGCCCCTCGCGTACCACGCGCGCGGCCGCTTCGCGCTCGATACAAAGCCGCAATTCGTAAAGCGAATCCAGATCTTCGGAATCGATCGTGCGCACGAAAAACCCACGGTTGGCTTTCGACACCAGTAAGCCCGCGCTTTCCAGCAGACGGCCGGCTTCGCGCACGGGCGCGCGGCTGACGCCCAATTCCCGGGCGATCACCGATTCCGCCACCCGGTCACCGGGCTTTAGGCGGCCCGACACAATCGCATCGGTCAGCATTTGCGCGACCCGCTGAGACAAGGCATCGCGCGCAAGAGGTCCGAACAACGGTTCATTTTCGCGCGTCATGATCAAACACTAGCGCTACAAGTGTCGTCTGTCGACAATTTTGCTTGACTTCGATCGTGTTCCCCGACGAGCCTAGGGCACGGGTGGCCCTGCGGCCCCCGGTCTAACACAACGCGCCAAAGATCGGAAAAACCGGCAGGCGTGACACGGAACGTTCCGGCGCTTTGGCCTGCCTGCCACATGCGGGCAGCCTGTGGCATCACCGGACAATTCCAATAGGGAGATACAAATGAAGAACCTCTTTACCGCATCCCTGCTGTCGCTTGGGCTGGCCTTTCCGGCCATGGCCCAGGATGCAGGCGGGCGCCTTGACATCGTTGTGCAGCCCGAACCGCCCAGCCTGATGCTGGGTCTGGTTCAGAACGGCCCCACACAGCTTGTCGCGGGCGACATCTATGAAAGCCTGCTGCGCTATGACACCGACCTGAACCCGCAGCCCTCGCTGGCCAAGTCATGGGAAATCTCCGATGACGGGATGACCTATACGTTCAACCTGCACGAAGGCGTGACATGGCACGATGGCGAGCCCTTCACCTCAGAGGACGTGGTGTTTTCGGTCGACACGTTCCTGCGGGAAACCCACGCCCGTCTGCGCGTCAGCCTGCAACATGTCGACACCATCACCGCCCCTGACGACCACACGGTCGTCTTCAAGATGAAGAATCCCTTCGGCCCCTTCATCGGCGTGTTCGAGGCCGGCACCATGCCGATGGTCCCCAAGCACATCTACGAGGGCACCGATTTCGCCAACAACCCGGCCAACAACACACCCATCGGCACCGGCCCCTTCAAGTTCAAGGAATGGCAGAAGGGCAGCTATATCCACCTGGTCAAGAACGAAGACTACTACCTGGATGGGCAGCCCTACCTGGACGAGGTGTACTATCGGGTGATCCCGGATGCCGCCTCGCGCGCAGTAGCCTTCGAGAACGGCGAGGTTGACGTTCTGCCCGGCGGCTCGGTCGAGAACTGGGACGTGAAACGCCTGACCGAAATGGACAACGTCTGTTCCACCGGCAAGGGCTGGGAATATTTCGCGCCGCACGCCATGGCGTGGATGAACAACCGCGAAGGCCCGACCGCCAACAAGAACTTCCGCAAGGCGGTCATGTACGCGATGGACCGTGAATTCGTCAGGGACGTGATCTGGAACGGCTTCGGCAAGGTCGCCACCAGCCCCGTGTCGTCCAAGACGAATTTCTACACCGACGACACGATCATGTACGATCAGGACGTCGAAAAGGCCAAGGAACTGCTGGCCGAAGCGGGATATGACGGAGAACCGGTGCGTATCCTGCCGCTGCCCTATGGCGAAACCTGGCAGCGCTGGGCCGAGGCGATGAAACAGAACCTCAAGGAGGTCGGCATCAACAGCGAAGTCGTTGCCACCGACGTGGCCGGCTGGAACCAGAAACAGGCCGAGTGGGACTTCGACATAGCCTTCACCTACCTCTATCAGTATGGCGATCCGGCGCTTGGTGTCGCACGCAGCTACCTGTCGTCCAACATCGCCAAGGGCAGCCCGTGGAACAACGTGGCAGGCTACGCCAACGAAGAGGTGGACGCCATGTTCGCCGAGGCCGCCGTCGCCCCGACGACCGAGGCGCGCCAGGAGATCTATACCGAGATCCAGAAGCAACTGGTCGACGACGTGCCGGTGGCGTGGTTGCTGGAGATCGAGTTCCCGACGATCTACCGCTGTGATGTGCAGGATCTTGTCACCACCGCCATCGGCGTGAATGACGGCCTGCGCGACGCATGGATCAAGCAGTAACAGGACTTGCAGGAACAACAGGATCGGCCCGAACAGGTTTCGGGCCGATCTGCCCCTGTCTTGCGTGATTTCATGGATCGAATCGTCAGGTTGCCCATATGACACTTGCTGCCGCCATTTTCGGGCGCGCCGCGAAGGCGGTGACCACGCTCTTGCTGATCGTCATCCTCAATTTCTTTCTGATCCACGCCGCCCCCGGCGACCCGGCCATGGTCATGGCGGGCGAGGCGGGCGCGGCGGACGAGCAATTCATCCAGCAACTGCGTGAACAATTCGGGCTGGATCAGCCGCTTTACGTCCAGTTCTGGAATTACGTCTCGGGCGTCGTGCAACTGGACCTGGGCTATTCCTACCGCCAGCAGATGCCAGTGCTTGACCTGATCCTCGATCGGCTGCCCGCCACCTTGCTGCTGACAATGACCGCCTTTGGCATGTCGCTGCTGCTGGGCATCGTCTTCGGGATGGCGGCCGCCGCGCGGCAGGGCAAATGGGGCGACACCGCGATCACCTCGATGGCACTGCTGTTTTATGCCACGCCGCTCTTTTGGGTGGCGCTGATGGCTGTTGTACTGTTTTCGGTCAAGCTGGGTTGGTTCCCGGCCTTCGGCTATGAAAGCGTCGGCGCGGAGTTCACCGGCCTGGACATGGTGCTGGACAGGCTGAAGCACCTGTTCCTGCCCGCGCTGACACTGGGGCTGTTCTTCATGGCGATCTACGTGCGCATGACGCGCTCTTCGGTACTGGAAGTCAGCCAGATGGATTTCGTCAAGACGGCCCGCGCCAAGGGCCTGGCCGAGGGCACGATCCGACGCCGCCATATCCTGCGCAACGCGCTCTTGCCGGTGGTGACACTGGCGGGCCTGCAGGCGGGGCAACTGGTGGGCGGGGCGGTGCTGACCGAGACCGTCTTTGCATGGCCCGGCATCGGGCGGCTCATGTTCGAAAGCCTGACCGCGCGGGATTACAACACGCTTCTGGGCGTGTTCCTTGTTTCGGCGGCGATGGTCATCGCGTTCAACATCATCACCGATATCGTTTATCGGCTGATCGATCCACGGATATGAGGAGGCGGGCATGATCGATTTCCTCAAACGCTTTTCGCGCAATCGCGGCGCCCTGATCGGGGCGCTGATCCTGATCACCGTGGTGTTGCTGGCGGTCTTTGCGCCGTTGATTTACCCCGACAGCCCATGGAAGATGGTGCAACGCCCCTTCCTGCCCCCTTTCAGCACCGAGGGGCTTCCGCTCGGCACCGATACCCTTGGCCGCGACGTGGCCGCGGGGCTGGTGTACGGCGCGCGGGTGTCTTTGATCGTGGGGCTGGTCTCGACGCTGGTGGCGCTGCTGATCGGGGTGCCGCTTGGCGCTTTCGCGGGGTTTTATGGCGGGCTGATCGACGACGGCGCCATGCGCTTTACCGAGTTCTTCCAGACCATCCCCAATTTCGCGCTCGCCATCGTGCTTGTCGCCATACTTGAGCCGACACTGCCCACCATCACCCTCGCCATCGCCATCGTCAGCTGGCCGCCCGTCGCCCGCCTTGTCCGGGCCGAGGTGCTGTCGCTGCGCAAGCGCGAATTCGTCGAAGCGGCGCGGCTGGCGGGGCTGTCGAATACGCGCATCCTGTTTGGCCATGTACTGCCGAATGCGATGTCACCGATCATCGTCATGGCCTCCCTGATGGTGGCTACGGCGATTCTGCTGGAAAGTTCGCTGTCGTTTCTGGGCCTTGGCGACCCCAATATCATGAGCTGGGGCTACATGATCGGCGCGGCGCGGACCGTGATCCGCTCGGCCTGGTGGCTCAGCTTCATTCCGGGCGTGGCGATCCTGCTGACGGTACTGGCGCTGAACCTCATCGGCGAGGGGTTGAACGATGCGCTCAACCCGCGCCTGGCCAGAAAGGGGCGCTGAGATATGGAACCCGTGCTTTCCATTCGGGATATGGCGATTTCCCTGCCTCCGGGGGCCGACCGGGATTTCGCCGTGCAGGATATCAGCTTCGATCTGAATGCCGGGGAAATCCTGTGTGTCGTGGGCGAGTCCGGTTCGGGCAAGTCGATGACCGCGAACGCGCTGATGGGGCTTCTGCCCGATCAGGTCGAGGTTGCGCGCGGCACCGCCCATTTCGAGGGGCGTGACATCATGGCCCTTCCCGAGAGCGAACGCCGCAAGCTGCGCGGCGACCGGATCGGCATGATCTTTCAGGAACCGATGACCGCGCTCAACCCCCTGATGCGCATCGGGGACCAGATCACCGAGGTGTTCGAGGCGCACAACCGCCACTCGCCGTCCGAGCGGCGCGAAAAGGCGCTGGCGCTCATCCGCGAGGTCGGCCTGCCCGATCCCGACAAGATCATCCGCGCCTATCCGTTCCAACTGTCCGGCGGGCAGCGGCAGCGCGCGATAATCGCCATGGCCCTGGCCCTTGATCCGGCCATCCTGATCGCGGACGAACCCACCACGGCGCTTGATGTCACGACGCAGGCGCAAATCCTCGATCTGATCAAGACGATCCAGCAACGCCACGGCATGGCGGTGATGTTCATCACCCATGATTTCGGCGTGGTGGCCGAGATCGCCGACCGCGTGATCGTCATGCGCTATGGCGAGATCGTCGAACACGGCACGGCCTCGGAGGTGCTGGAAAACCCACAGCACGCCTATACACGCGCCCTGCTCAAGGCGATCCCGACCGATTCCGTCCCGACCCCCGACCCGGTGACCGCGCCGCCGGTGTTGGAGGTGCGCAATCTGCGCAAGACCTTCGTCACCTCGGGCGGCTTCTTCAGACCCACCCGCAGCGTGACGGCGATCGACGGCGTGTCCTTCAGCATCGCGCGCGGCGAGGTTCTGGGCATCGTCGGCGAATCCGGTTCCGGCAAATCGACCGTGGGCCGCGCCATCGTGCGGCTGGTCGAGGCCGATAGCGGCGAGGTGATCCTTGACGGCCAGGACATGAACGCGCTTTCCGCCAGCGAGTTGCGCAGCGCGCGCCGAAGGGTTCAGATGATCTTTCAGGATCCCTACGCCTCGCTCAACCCGCGCAAGAAGATCCTGCACGCCCTTTCCGAAGGCCCCATCGTGCAGGGTGTTGCCAAGGATCGGGCCCATGCCCGCGCGCGCGAGTTGCTGGAAATCGTGGAACTGGACGCAGGCGCCGCCGAACGCTACCCGCATGAATTTTCCGGCGGCCAGCGCCAACGCATCGGCATTGCCCGCGCGCTGGCGATGGACCCCGACCTGATCATCGCGGACGAGGCGGTTTCGGCGCTCGATGTATCCATTCAGGCGCAGGTACTGAACCTGCTGCGAGACCTGCAAAAGCGCCTCAACCTGTCGCTGATGTTCATTACCCATGACATGCGCGTGGCCGCACAGCTTTGTGACCGGGTCGCGGTGATGCAACACGGCAAACTGGTCGAGATCGGCCCTGTGGCCGAGGTGTTTCTGTCCCCGAAGGCCGACTATACCCGAAGCCTGCTGGCCGCTGTCCCCGGTACCGATTGGCTGGAGGGCGCGGCGTGAACGACCTTTGGTCCCTGACCGCGACAGAGGTGGCCGATCTCGTTCGCCGCGGCGATGTCCGCGCCCGCGAGGTAACCGAAAGCACCCTGGCCCGCATCGACGCGGAAAACCCCGGTTGCAACGCCATCGTGGCGCGTTGCGACGACGCGGCTCTGGCCACGGCCGATGCGGTGGATCAGGCGCTGGCCCACGGCCTCGACCCCGGCCCGATGGCGGGCGTCCCCGTCACGATCAAGGCCAACACAGATCAGGCGGGACATGCCACAACCAACGGGTTGCGCCTGCAACGCGATCTGATCGCGACCGAGGACAGCCCCGTCGTTTCGAACCTGCGCCGTGCCGGCGCGGTGATCGTCGGGCGCACCAACACGCCGGCATTTTCGCTGCGCTGGTTCACCCGCAATTCACTGCACGGCCACACGACCAATCCGCGCGCGCCCGGTGTGACGCCCGGTGGCTCTTCCGGTGGGGCCGGTGCGGCAGTGGCGGCGGGCATGGGGCCGGTGGCCCAGGGCACCGATATCGCGGGCTCCATCCGGTACCCGGCCTACGCTTGCGGCATCCACGGCCTGCGCCCATCGCTTGGCCGCGTGCCGGCGTTCAACAGCTCCGGCCCCGACCGGCATATCGGCGCGCAATTGATGGCTGTCTCGGGGCCACTGGCCCGCTCGATCGCCGATTTGCGGCTGTCGCTTGCGGCGATGGCACAGCCGGACCTGCGTGACCCGTGGTACACGCCCGCGCCGATGCAGGGGCCCACCCTGCCCCGCCGTGCGGCGCTGTGTTTGTGCCCTGACGGGATGCGAGTGGCCGCGCCCGTCAAGGACGCGCTGCGCGGGGCGGCCAAACGGCTAAGCGACGCCGGCTGGCAGGTGGACGAGGTTGACACCCCACCCCTGCACGAGGCGATGCGCCTGCAATTGATCATGTGGTTGTCGGAAATGCGCCACAGTGCCGGGCAGGCCGTGCGCGACGAAGACGACCCGGACGCCACCGCGGTCTACACCTATCTGCAAGCGATCACGCCCGAAGCCGACCTGCACGCCGTCATGAACGCGCTGCAATCGCGTTCGCGCCTGATACGCGGGTGGCGCGCCTTCCTGTCGGATTATCCGGTCATGCTGTGCCCCGTTTCGGGCGAATTGCCGTTTGACGATCTGCGCGACGTGGTCAGCCAATCGGAGTTCGAGGCGATCGTCGCCGCGCAAGCACTGCAAATCGGCCTGCCCTTTCTCAACCTTCCGGGGCTGAGCGTGAGCACCGGCACGGCCCGCGGGCGCCCCGTCGGGGTGCAATTGGTCGCCAACCAATTCCGCGAGGATATCTTGCTGGACGCAGGCGCGCTGATTGCCGGGACAGTGCCGCCGACGTAATAGCCTTGGGTCAAGGCTGTCCAGGGAAACCGCCTGGTATCCATTCCGTTTTGTTGGCCTGCCTCGACAAGCAGCAGCCAGCGGGCGATCGGCCGCGAACGCGCGCCGGGCCGGTCTGTGGTCGGCGGCAGGACGCCATGATGCGCCCGCAGAGATGGGGGCTTTCAGCTATGGTTCATGGTTGAGCGACGTCATCGTCAGGAACCGCGCAAGTTCCTTTCAGGCCCGCCATTGCCCTCGGAAGGCGACCTTCCGAAACGCGCTCGGTAGTGCTGCGCAAAACGGCCCAAATGTGGAAATCCGCAGGAAACCGCCACATCGGTCACACGTTCCCGGCCCTGACGACGACGCAGTCTGTAATGTGCAGCATCGAGGCGGACCTTTTGCAAGTATTGCATCGGCGACAGATTGAACGCCTTGCGGAATCCAAGCTGAAGCGCCCGCGGGGTCACGCCGCTGTGTGCTGCGATCTCGTCCAGGCGAAGCGGGTCGGGATAGTGCGCATGCATGTAGTCGATCGCACGGTGCAGATCGCGCGAGAGCAAAGGCCGTTCACTGCGCCACAAGGCATGCGAGATATTGCTTTCGTGAAGACCAAGAAGGCCGACCGCCAGTTCCCGCTCGGTCCAGCTCTCCTGAAGGCCCGCCCCGGCGCACCAGAGTTCGCCGCGTTCCGCCCGCCGGGCAGCGGTTAGCACACAGCTACGCAACGCCCGTCCCTGCGGCCTGTCGAGATCCACGGCCGGCGCAAACCGCACGGGGCCGGGAAGTGGGCCGGCCAGGAGATCCTCCGCCACGCCTTCCAGGTAGGTCCGGTCAATTTGCAGAAGAAGTTTATCGCAGTTCCCGGACCAAACCATGCGGGTGCCACGGTCCGGATTGAGGATCGTGGCGATCTTGCGCGATGCCGATACCTCCTCGCCGCGGTGGGTCACGAACGCATGACCCTGTAGCGGAATCTGCAAGAGGTAGAAGCCGCCGAGTTGCCCGGGGTCGATCTCGACCTCTGCGCCGTAGCGCAGCGCGTTCAGCGAAATGTTCCGGCCACTGACATGATTGTGCCGAACCGCAAGCCGAGCGTCCCGGTGACGCAGGTTCAGCCTGTGATCACAAAAGGCACGCCCGACAACTGCGCGCGCCTCGCAAAGGCTTTCCGTCCGCAAGAGCGGGTGCGCCTGCAACAGATCCGTGTGCACGATGCGACCTTCCGTCATGCGGCGAGTCTACACAGCACCGAATTTACTTCAAGCTTGAAGAATTGGATTCGCAATCTGGATAACGCGGGGGCGAGGTTTGGTGGGACCATCGGCAACGCGCCGCGAAGGCGCCTGCCAAAAGGAGACAACGAACATGCAACAGGGAATCACCCCGGCCGCCGAGGGGCTGGACGCCACCAGCTGGAACGTCGTCGGCCATACCTACACGCCCAAGCTGCTCAGCCCGAATGCCTTTATCTGGCATGCGCACATCCCCGACGGCACCTTCGTGCCGCCTCATGTCCATCCGACGCAGGACGAATGGATCGTCATGCTGGAAGGAAACCTGGAGGTGGAATTCGGCAACGACGTGCACAAAGCCGGCCCCGGCGACACGATCCGCATGCCCATGGGCGTCGCGCACGGTATCTTCAACCGCTCCGGCGCCGACGCGACCTGTGTCTTCGGCGTCGCCCCGTCGCGCAAGCTGTACGAGCTGTTCACCAAACTGGACAACGTGACGGACCCCGAAGAGCTCGTCCGTATCTCGGCCGACCACGAAGTCGATTTCCTGCCGCCGCCGGATGCGGATTGAGGAGGCACCCATGGTCAAACGCAAGAAAGTCGCGGTCATTGGCGGCGGGGTCAGCGGGCTGGCTGCCGCCAAGGCATTCGACGAAAAGGGGCACCGTGTATGCGGGTTCGAGCGCAGCCACGATTTCGGCGGTGTGTGGGAGCTGTCACGCTCCTACCCCGGCGTGCAGACCCAGTCACCGAAAGAGCTCTATCGCTTCACCGATCACCCGATGCCCAAGGACTATCCGGAATGGCCCAAGGGGCCGCAGGTTCATGCCTATCTGCATTCCTATGCCGAAAAGCATGATCTTCGGCGGCTGTTTCGCCTGAATACCGAGGTCCTCTCCATGGATCGCCGATCAGACGGCGCGCCAGGCTGGACACTGACGCTGCGCGCGGGCGAAATCACCTGGCAGGAGGATTTCGACTTCGTCGCCGTATGCACCGGGCAGTTCTCGGAAAAGAACGTCATCAGCCATCCCGGGCAGGAGGCATTCGTCGCCGCCGGGGGGCAGGTCATGCACTCGTCGGATTACACCGACCCGGAACTGGCCAGGGACAAGCATGTCGTGGTGCTCGGGGCATCGAAATCGGGCACCGACATCGCCGTGAACGCGGCGCGAAACGGGGCGAAATCCGTTCACATCGTGTACCGCCAGAACGTCTGGCGCCTTCCCTATTTCGTGGGCGGCATCAACTTCAAGCGGCTGCTTTACATGCGCGCGCAGGAAATGCAGTTCAACGGCTGGGGCCGCGGCCCGGTCGCGCGCACGGTGGCCGCGGTGACGCGGCCGCTGGTCTGGGCCAATTTCCGGGGGCTGGAGACGCTTATCAAGCTTCAGCTTGGCCTCAAGAAGCACAACATGGTCCCCGATACCCCGATTGAACGGGAAGCGTCCTGCTCGCTGCCGATCGTCACGCCGGGTTTCTTCGAGTTCATGAACGAAGGAAAGATCACCCCGGTGATCGGCACCTTCGAAGCCTACGAGAAAGACGGCGTTCGCTTGACCACGGGGGAAAAAGTGCCCTGCGACATCGCCGTTCTGGCGGTCGGCTGGAAACTGGGCGTGCCGTACCTGCCGCAGGCCTACAGGGACAAGCTGATCGAGGCGGACGGCCAGTACAGGATCTACCGGCTTGCCATCAACCCGGACCTTCCGGACATGGGCTTTGTCGGCTTCAACTCCAGCTTCTGCACGGTGCTGTCGGCGGAACTGATGGCCAACTGGCTGGTGCGCTACATGGATGGTCAGCTCGCGCATCAACCGACCCGCGAGGAGATAGACCGCGATATCGAAGCCAACCTGGAATGGCGCCGCACCGAGCGCCCGGCGGCGCAGGTCTATGGGGGCCTGTGTTCGGCGCCGTTCCATTACCGGCATTTCGACGAACTGATGCGGGACATGGGCGCGCAGCAATGGAAACGTTCCAACCCGGTCGTCGAGATGTTCAGCTACCCTGACGCCACGGCATACGGACGGTTTCTTTCCACGGTGCCGGACTACCGGGCCGCATGACAGCCGCGCGGCAGCGGCCACCGGCTGCCGCGCGCATCCCTGCCGGCCCCGATCGGCGGTATTGGCTTGCGCGTCTCCGAAAAAGGGGCGTGACGGCGCCCCGGAAGAACCGGCACGGGAATGTCGCCGCCGACTGTACCGGTTGCGCGAAATCCGCCTTTCGCCCCCGTGTCCACGAACAGCGGGCGGATGATGGCGAACTCACGCCGATGCCTGCCCCGCCATGGCCAACCAGGTAGACGCCTATAGCAGGTCAGCGATTTCACGATTAGTATCAAAGCGAGCCAACCGAAAGGGGCCGCCATGAAAACCCGTCGTTTTTCCCTGATCAGTGCCGGGGCATTTGCCTTGTCGCTGTGTCTGCCATCCGCTGCATGGTCCGAAAGCCTCGCGCTTATCCTGACCAACAGAAGCTATGACGACTTTGGCCGGGCCTGGGGGGTGGCGGAAAGGCGTGCGCTGGTCGAGGTGTTCAATGACGCCGGCTTTCGCATACTCGGGGCACGCGACATGTCTGCGGCCGCGTTGCGCAAGGCCGCGGTCGAGGCGCAAGACGCGGCAGGGCGCGATGGAATCGACCGCGTCGCCATCGTTTTGTCAGGGCATTTCGTGGCCGGCGCGAACGATAGCTGGCTCCTGGGAACCGATGCCGCGGACGTCTCGGCAATCACGGCAGGGGCAGAGGGCCTGTCGGTTTCGGCCCTGTCGGGGCTTGCCAGCGGGCACCCGGGACAGGCGCTGGTCGTCCTGATACCATCCAGAGGCAACGACCTGCCCCTCGGTCCTGGTGTCAAGCCGGGGATCGACGACTTCGAGATACCGCAAGGGGTCACTTTCGCCTCGGGACCATCAGGCGCGGTTCAGAACTGGCTCGGGATGTCAATCCTGACCCCGGGTGTCAGCCTGTCCGATGCCGCGCAAAACGCACCGGATGGGATGCAGGTCATGGGGTTTCTCTCCGACGGGGTCAGCTTTGCCGGTGCAGCCGCCGCAGCCGATCCCGAGCAACCTGCCGCCGATGTTCCAAGGGCGCTGGCCGAGCTGTCTTTCTGGAACGCGGTCCGCGACATCGAAACCCGGGACGCTTTCGAGCGCTATCTGCAACGCTATCCCCAGGGCCTTTTTGCCGCTGACGCGCGCGCGCACATTGCCGATATCCGCGACGCCCCGCAGCAAAGGGCCAGGGCAAACGAGGCGGCACTGGATCTGGACCGCAACGCGCGGCGCGAGGTACAGCGGGATCTGTCGCTTCTTGGCTTCGATCCGCGCGGGATCGACGGCGTTTTCGGACCGGGATCAAGGGCCGCCATCCGTGCGCATCAGCGCAGTCTCGGTATGCCGGAAACAGGTTACCTGAGCGCCGAGCAGTTGCGAATACTGCGCCGGGATGCCGCCCGGCGCGCTGACGAGTTGGAGCGCGAGGCGCAAGAGCGCCGCGAGGCCGAAGAAGCGCGCGACCGCGCCTACTGGGACAGCACCGGGCGCGGTCGTGACGAGGCGGGGTTGCGTGCCTATCTCCAACGCTATCCCGACGGGCTGTTCGCGGATCTGGCCCAACAGCGTCTGAGCCGGATCGACGACGATCGCCACCGGGAAGCCGAGGCCGAGGAACGCAACGCCTGGGACCGTGCCCGTGCGCGCGATACCACAACTGCATACAGGCGGTTTCTGGACGGATTTCCGAACGGGACTTTTGCCGAAGCGGCGCGCGCGCGTCTGGCGCAGCTTGAGGCCGATGACGGCAACAAAAAGCAGATCGAGGCAGCGCGCACCGAAGAAGCACGGGTGGCCGGCAGTCAGGTTGCGCGGGTTTTGGTGGAACAACGGCTGAGCCAGATCGGGCTGGAACCCGGTATCGTGGATGGCAGTTTCGATGCGCGAACGCGTCGCGCGATCCGGCGGTTTCAAAAGGCCGCGAACCTGCCCGTGACCGGTTATGTCACGCAAGCGACAATGGTCAGGTTGCTGGCATCGGGTATTCTTCGCAGGAATTGAGGGGGAAGGTCAGGGGCGCGCTGAACTCAGTGAAAATCCCGGCTCGGAAACAGCTTCTTTGCCTGTTCCCTGGGGTGTCTGGCGGAGGGCCGGACGCTGCTGGCGCGCAGCGAGGTATCGGCCGTCCGACCAAGGGCGGAGAGCATCGGGGACAGATCCTCGATCCGATCGGCGATCAGGTGCATGACCTGGCCCTCGCGCTCGACCCGGCCGGTGACGCGCAGGAGCCGCCCGGCGATCACCGCCTTGCGGAAGGCCTCGTAGACCTTGCGCCAGACCACCACGTTGGACACGCCGGTTTCGTCCTCCAGCGTCAGAAAGATCACGCCGGAGGCCGTGCCAGGGCGCTGGCGGGTGATGACGAGGCCGGTGACGGTGATCCGCCCCTTCGCTTGCCCCAGCCGCTCGTTGGGCGTGCTTTCGGGCAGGCGTGGGCGCAGCAGCTCCAGCGGATGGGCGCGCAGGGAAAGGCGCAGGGACAGGTAATCCTCGATCATCTCCTGCCCGAGCGTCATGGCCGGCAGGGTGGCGTGCGGCTCGGTCCCGCCTTCGCCTTCGGCGCCGAACAGCGGCAACGGCCTGGGCGCGCGCAACGCGCGCGCAGCCCAGCACGCATCGCGGCGCGTGAGGCCGACGGTCGCGAAGGCATCCGCCTCGGCCAGCCGCTCCAGCGCATCAGGGTGAACCCCGGCCCGGCGCCAGAGGCCATCGACGTCCGCGTAGCCATTGCCGCGCGCGGCGGCGATCCAGGCGGCATCCTCCTCGCGCATGCCCTTGATCTGGCGAAAACCCAGGCGCAGGGCCAGCATGCCATCGGCGCGCGGCTCCAGCGTGCAGTCCCAGGCCGAGTGGTTCACCGAGACGGGGCGCAC
>NZ_JAGXFK010000075.1 GCF_024637375.1 Sediminimonas sp.
ACATCCTGTCATGCACCAGAGCTACCGCCGCGAGCTTAACGCGACGCTAACGGCTAAAATCCTTGTTACTCTACACACCTTTCTCACGTAGCAAGATCAGTTCCAGCCGGTTGTTGCGCGGCGACATCGGGTCGCTCACGGCGGGCCGGGCAGCGGCGCCGCCGGTCAGGCGTTCGGCCCGGCGGGGATCGAGGCCGTGCCTTTCCATCAGGCGCCGCAGCGCATCGGCGCGCGCGAAAGACAACCCCCAGCCCGGATAATCCATACGCACCACCGGAACCGCCCGTACATGGCCCACCAGGGCGACGCGGTTTTCCACCAACGCCATGACCCGCGCCAGCATTTGCGCCAATTCCTCCAGAAGGGGCGTCGGCGCATCGATCTCCGGTTCGAACAGCACCGCACCGGGCAGATCGAACAACTCGATGACAAGACCGGCATCGGTGCGGCGCGTGACCACGTGCCTGAGCGCGTTCTCCCGCACCATGCTTTCGCCGCCAAGCCCTTCGAGGGCCATTTCGACGCGGGCCAGGTTTTCGTCTTCGGCGGCGCGGTCTTGCGATGGCCGGCTCGCGGGCGAGGCAAGCTTGCGCGTGCCATCCGACCCGGACCCCATGCGCAGTTGCGTATCGGCCGACAGCAACGTCTCACCCTGCAGCATCGCGTCGCCACCGCCGGAAATGCGGTTGGTGGCAATGGTAGGGCTGAAATAGTCAGCCAGCCCCTTGCGCTGCTTTTCGGTTGTCGCGTTCAACAGCCACATCAGCATGAAAAAGGCCATCATCGCGGTGACGAAATCGGCATAGGCAACTTTCCATGCCCCACCGTGATGGCCACCGCCGGCGATGATCTTTTTCCGCTTGATGATGACTGGCGGCGCATTCGGCTGCGTCCCCATTCCCATCACCTTCAACTCACCCGGTCCCTTGTGTAGCAGCCGCCCGTTAAGGCGCGCTTAACATGTCTCTTTTTAGCAATCCGGGCCTGCCACCGCGCACCTTGAAATCCACGGCGCCATGGCGGCAAACGCGGATTTTTGCTTTGTTTGCAATCCGGCCCGGAGTAGGGAGTCTCGCAAGACGTTGATGCCTGGTGTCAAAACGGAGATCATTTCATGAAGATCGCGATGCTTGGGACAGGATATGTCGGGCTTGTCTCGGGGGTATGCTTTTCGGATTTCGGGCATGACGTTGTTTGCGTCGACCGTATGCCCGGGAAGATCGAAATGCTGGAGCGCGGCGAGGTGCCGATCTACGAGCCCGGGCTCGAGGCGGTGATGGCGCGCAATGTCGCCGCGGGGCGGCTTTCGTTCACAACCGATCTGGCACGCGCGCTTGACGGGGCCGACGCGGTGTTCATCGCCGTGGGCACGCCGACGCGGCGCGGCGACGGGCATGCCGATCTGAGCTACGTGATGGCCGCGGCCGAAGAGATCGCGCGCACCGCGACCGGCTACATCGTCATCGTCATCAAATCGACGGTGCCGGTGGGCACCAATCGCAAGCTCAAACAGGCAGTGAAAAAGGCCAACCCGGAGCTTGATTTCGACGTGGCCTCGAACCCCGAGTTCCTGCGCGAGGGCGCGGCGATCGACGATTTCATGAAACCCGACCGCGTGGTCGTGGGCGTGCAGACCGAGCGCGCAGGCGAGGTCATGGCCGGCATCTATCGTCCGCTTTATCTGCGCGATTTTCCGATCGTCATGACCGACCTGGAATCGGCCGAGATGATCAAGTATGCCGCCAACGCGTTTCTGGCCACCAAGATCAGTTTCATCAACGAGATCGCGGCACTGTGCGAACGCACTGGCGCCGACGTCAAGCAAGTGGCGCGCGGCATGGGAATGGACGGGCGTATCGGCAACAAGTTCTTGCACGCCGGGCCGGGTTACGGCGGGTCGTGCTTTCCCAAAGACACCTCGGCGCTGGCGCGCATCGGGCAGGAACACGGGCTACCGATGCAGATCACCGAGACGGTGATCCGCGTCAACGACGGGGTCAAGACGCGGATGATCGACAAGCTGCTCGACCTTTCCGAGGGCTCCTTCAACGGCAAGATCGTCGCCGTGCTGGGTGTGACCTTCAAGCCCAATACCGACGACATGCGCGCGGCGCCCGCGCTGACCATCGTGCCGGCACTGGTGGGTGGCGGGGCCAAGGTGCGCGTGGTCGACCCGCAGGGAAAACGCGAGGGCGAAGCGCTGCTGCCCGGGGTGGTCTGGCTCGACGACCCGTACAAGGCCGCCCACAACGCCGATCTGCTGGTCATCCTGACCGAATGGAACGAGTTTCGCGCGCTCGATCTCAAACGCCTTGCGCGCAAGATGGCCACCCCGCGCATGGCCGACCTGCGCAACATCTATTCCGCCAAGGATGCCAAACGCGCCGGGTTCGAGGCCTATACCTCGGTCGGACGACCGGGAGTGGCACCGAAAACAAGCTGAGCAACCGCGCCGCTCAGCCCACCTTGCAGGCGGCAAGGATGGCCATGTTGAGGATGTCGTTGACGGTGGCACCGGTCGAACAGATCTGGATCGACTTGTCCACGCCCGACAGGATCGGCCCGATCACCGTGGCGCCGGCCATTTCCTGCATCAGCTTGACAGAAATCGACGCCGAATGCCGCGCCGGCACCACCAGGATGTTGGCCGGCCCGGTCAGGCGCTGAAACGGGTAGGCGTCCTGCGCCTTGACGTTGAGCGCCACATCGACCGTCATCTCGCCCTCGAACTCGAAATCCACGCCGCGTTCTTCCAGCACTTTGGGCGCCATGTGCATCTTTTCGGCGCGCTCCGACACCGGGTAGCCGAAGGTCGAGAAGCTGACGAAGGCCACCCGCGGCTCCAACCCCAGATGCCGCGCAACCGTCGCCGAGCGTTCGGCGATATTGGCAAGATCCTCCTGATCGGGCCATTCATGCACCAGCGTATCGGCAATCAGCACGATCCGGCCCTTGTGCAACAGCGCGGTCACGCCGGCCGCGCCATGGGCGGCGTCCGCGTCGAAGACATAGTTGATGCGTTCAATGACATGCGCCGACTTGCGTGTCGCCCCGGTCACCAGCCCGTCGCCGTGGCCATGCGCCAGCATCAGCGCGGCAAAAACGTGCCGGTCGCGTGCCGCCAGCCTGTGGATATCGTGGCGGTCATGGCCCTTGCGCTGCAAACGGTTGTAGAGGAATTCCTTGTAGGTGGACAGATGGCGGGTGTTGGCGGCGTTGACGACCTCGATCTCGCGCACCGCATCCTTCAGGCCTGCCGCCTCGAGCTTGGCTTTTACGTCCGAATCGCGCCCCACCACCAGCGCCTTGCCCAGCCCCGAGCGCTGATACATCACGGCGGCGCGCAACACGCGCGGGTCGTCGCCTTCGGCAAAGATCATCCGCGCCTGGTTGGCCTTGGCGCGGTTGTTGATGCCGCGCAGGATCGACGCGATCGGATCCATCCGCGACTTCAGCGTCAACTCGTAGGCGTCCATGTCGATGATCGGCCGCCGCGCCGCACCCGTGTGCATACCGGCACGCGCGACGGCGGGCGGAATCCGGTGGATCAGCCGCGGATCGAAGGGCGTCGGAATGATGTAATCGCGCCCGAAAGTCAGGCTACGGCCATAGGCAAGGGCCACCTCGTCGGGCACGTCCTCGCGTGCGATCGCCGCCAGCGCCTCGGCGCAGGCGATTTTCATCTCGTCATTGATGGCGCGCGCATGGATATCCAGCGCGCCGCGGAACAGATAGGGAAAGCCCAGGACGTTGTTCACCTGGTTGGGGTAGTCGCTGCGCCCGGTGGCGACGATGGCATCGGCGCGCACCTCGTGCGCCTCTTCGGGCGTGATCTCGGGGTCGGGGTTGGCCATGGCGAAGATGACCGGGTTTTCGGCCATCGACATAAGCATGTCCTGCGTCACCGCACCCTTGACCGACACGCCCAGGAACACGTCGGCACCGTTCATCGCATCCTCCAGGGTACGCGCCCCGGTTTTTGCGGCATGAGCCGATTTCCACTGGTTCATGCCGTCCTTCCGGCCCTGGTGAATCACGCCCTTGGTGTCGCACAGGATGCAGTTGTCGTGCCGCGCGCCCATGGATTTCAGCAACTCGATACAAGCGATCCCGGCGGCCCCGGCACCGTTGACGACGATGCGCACGTCCTCGATCTTCTTGCCGGACAGGTGAAGCGCGTTGATCAGGCCCGCGGCACAGATCACCGCAGTGCCGTGCTGATCGTCGTGAAAGACGGGGATGTTCATTTCTTCCTTGAGGCGCTGCTCGATGATGAAGCACTCGGGCGCCTTGATATCCTCCAGGTTGATCCCGCCGAAGGTCGGACCCATCAACTTGACCGCGTTGATGATGGCGTCGGGGTCTTCCGAATCCAGCTCGATGTCGATGGCGTTGATGTCGGCGAACCGCTTGAACAGAACCGCCTTGCCCTCCATCACCGGCTTGGAGGCCAGCGCGCCCAGGTTGCCCAGCCCCAGAACAGCGGTGCCGTTGCTGATGACCGCCACCAGGTTGCCCTTGTTGGTGTAGTCGAAGACGGTTTCCGGGGCCTCGGCGATCGCCTCGCAAGGCACCGCGACGCCGGGGGAATAGGCCAGGCTCAGATCGCGCTGCGTCGTCATCGGAACGGTCGCGGTGACCTCGAACTTTCCGGGCGAGGGCTCGAGATGAAAGGCCAGCGCCTCTTCCGGGGTGATCTTTGACTTGGTCATGTCGCGTGCCTGCGTTGCTTGGGTTGCCACCTCTTACCCCGTCACGCGCAGCGCCTCAACCGCGCCGCGATTTCGCGCTTTTCCCGGCGCTGCGCGGTTTGTAAGGTCCGGGCGAAGCTTGGGGGACAATCGTGAGCGCGAACACCGCAAACGTCACGCCGATGATGGCGCAATATCTGGAGATAAAGGCGCAATATCCGCAGGCGCTGTTGTTCTACCGGATGGGCGATTTCTACGAGATGTTCTTCGACGATGCCGCCGCCGCGGCGGCGGCGCTGGATATCGCACTGACAAAGCGCGGCAAGCACGCGGGCGACGATATCCCGATGTGCGGTGTGCCGGTTCACGCGGCCGAGGGCTACCTGCTGACGCTGATCCGCAAGGGATTCCGCGTTGCCGTGTGCGAGCAGATGGAAGACCCGGCCGCAGCAAAGAAACGCGGCGCCAAGTCGGTCGTGCGGCGCGAGGTGGTGCGCCTTGTAACCCCCGGCACCCTGACCGAGGACAGCCTGCTTGAGGCGCGGCGCCACAACTACCTGGCCGCCTATGCCCGGGTGCGTGACGCGGGCGCGCTGGCGTGGGTCGATATCTCGACCGGTGCGTTTCACGTCATGGAACTGCCGCTGGTGCGGCTGGGGCCGGAATTGGCCCGGCTGATGCCGTCCGAGGTATTGCTGCCCGAGGCATTAATCGGCGATCTGGGCGAAACAGTCTCTGATATCGGCGCCGCGCCCACCACGCTGGGCCGCACGTCATTTGACAGCGCCAACGGCGAAAAGCGCCTGCGCGACCTGTTCGGCGTCGAAAGCCTGGATGCCTACGGGCAGTTCGGGCGCGCCGAAGTGGCGGCGATGGGGGCGATCGTGGACTACCTCGACGTCACCCAACGCGGGCGTCTGCCGCTGCTGCGCCCGCCGCAGCGCGAGGCGGCCAGCCGCGTGATGCAGATCGACGCCGCGACGCGCCGCAACCTGGAACTGGCGCAAAGCCTGTCGGGTGGGCGCGCAGGCTCTTTGCTGGCCGCCGTGGACCGCACCCTGACCTCGGCAGGTGCGCGGTTGCTGGAGCGGCGCCTGTCGAGCCCGTCGCAAATGCTGGATGTCATCGCCGAGCGGCTGGATGCACTGCAGTTCATGCTGGAACAGGGTCACATATCGACCCGTTTGCGCGAGGCACTGCGCCGGGTACCCGATCTCGACCGGGCGCTTTCGCGGCTGGGCCTGGATCGCGGTGGTCCGCGCGACCTGGCCGCAATCCGCAGTGGCCTGACGCAGGCCGGGGATATCGCCGGCGTGCTGGCCGATGCCGAGTTGCCCGCGCTGGTGCAGCGGGCGGTGGGCACCCTGACCGGGCACGATGCCCTGCTCGATGTGCTGGATCAGGCCCTTGTCGCCGAGCCGCCGCTGATGGCGCGCGATGGCGGTTTCATCGCGCCGGGGTTCGACGAGGAGCTCGACGAGCTGCGCAAACTGCGCGACGAAGGCCGCGGCGTCATCGCCGGAATGCAACAGGACTATGCCCGGGATACCGGCATTTCCTCGCTCAAGATCAAGCACAACAACGTGCTGGGCTATTTCGTCGAGGTCACCGCGACGCATGCTGACAAGATGCTGTCGCCGCCTTTGTCCGAGACCTTCAAGCACCGGCAGACCACGGCCAACCAGGTGCGGTTCACCACCCCGGACCTGAGCGAGATGGAAACCCGCATCCTGAACGCGGGCGGTCGCGCGCAGGAGATCGAAAAGCGGCTCTATGAAAGCCTGAAAGCACAGGTTCTGGACTGCTCCGGAGCGATTACCGCGGCCGCTGCGGCCCTGGCCGAGATCGACCTGGCGGCGGCCCTGGCCGACCTTGCGCGCGGCGAAGGCTGGTGCCGGCCGCAGGTGGACGACTCGCGCCGGCTCGAAATCGACGGCGGCCGTCACCCGGTGGTGGAACAGGCCCTGAAACACGACGGCGCGCCGTTCGTCGCCAATGACTGCGCGCTTGGCGACGGGGCCGACATCTGGCTTCTGACCGGGCCGAACATGGCCGGCAAATCGACCTTTCTGCGCCAGAACGCGCTGATTGCGCTGCTGGCGCAGATGGGCAGCTACGTACCCGCCGCGCGCGCCCGCATCGGTGTCGTCAGCCAGCTATTCAGCCGTGTCGGTGCCTCGGATGATCTGGCGCGCGGACGGTCCACCTTCATGGTGGAAATGGTCGAAACCGCCGCGATCCTCAACCAGGCCGACGACCGCGCGCTTGTCATACTCGACGAGATCGGGCGCGGCACCGCCACCTATGACGGGCTGTCCATCGCCTGGGCGACGCTGGAACACCTGCACGAGGCTAACCGCTGCCGCGCCCTTTTCGCCACCCATTACCACGAACTGACGGCGCTGGCCGGAAAGCTGGACCGGGTCGAGAACGCCACTGTCACCGTCAAGGAACACGACGGCGAGGTGGTATTCATGCACGAGGTCCGCAAGGGCACCGCCGACCGCTCCTACGGGGTGCAGGTGGCCAAGCTGGCGGGTCTGCCGGCGCCGGTGGTGGCGCGCGCGCGGGTGATCCTCGACAAGCTGGAATCGAGCGAACGCGAAGGTGCCACCGGCCACGAGGCGATCATCGACGATCTGCCGCTGTTTTCCGCCGCACCATCAGCAGCGCAGACGCCATCGCCCCCCGACAGCGCGCCGCCCGTGGTCGAGCGTCTGCGGGCCCTGCATCCCGACGAGATGACCCCGCGCGAGGCGCTGCAGGCGCTTTACGATCTCAAGGATGAGTTGAGCGAGTAACCCTCAGCGCGGCGAGCGCTTGGCCAGGATCCGCTGCAACGTGCGCCTGTGCATGTTCAGTCGCCGGGCGGTTTCGCTGACATTGCGGTCGCACAATTCGTAGACCCGCTGGATGTGTTCCCACCGCACGCGGTCAGCGCTCATCGGGTTTTCGGGCGGCGGCGGCGGGTCGTCTTCGCTGGCCAGCAGGGCATTGGTGATGTCGGTGGCGTCGGCAGGCTTTGACAGGTAATCGGTGGCGCCGATCTTGACGGCGGCAACCGCCGTGGCGATGGCGCCATAGCCCGTCAACACCACGATCCGGCAATCGGGGCGCTTCTCGCGCAGCACCTCGACCACGTCCAGGCCGTTGCCGTCCTCCAGCCGCAGGTCGCACACCGCATAGGCCGGCGGCCGCGCGGTGGCTATGGCCTGCCCCGCCGCGACGGATTGCGCGGTTTCAACCTCGAAACCGCGCCGCTCCATGGCCTTGGCCAACCGCTTGAGAAAAGACTCGTCATCGTCCAGCAAGAGCAAGCTCTTGTCCTCGCCGATATCGTGCTGGTCGATCGCCATGCCTGTACTCCTCAGCCCGCGCGCAGGGTCTTGTCATGGTATCTATAGTGCGGGCGAAAGCGCGTCAAATCCGCACGGTTCAGCGCGCTTCGAGGAAGCATTCGATCCGGTCCGCCATCTGTTCGGGCGGCAGGTCGCGTTTGAAGAACTCGATGAAACCCTCGTTGGGGAACACCAGGTAGCTGAACGTCGAATGATCCATCAAGTAGTAGTCTTCGTTGCCTTCTTCCGGCTCGTTCTTCTTGAAGTAGGTTCTATAGGCCTGGCTCGCCGCCTTTACCTGTTCGGGCGTGCCGGTCAGCCCCACCATCCGCGGGTGCAGGTTGGCGGTGAAATCGTCCAGCAGCTCGGGCGTGTCACGCGCGGGGTCGATCGAGATGAAGACCGGCTTCACGATCTTGCCGCGCTCTTCCAGGATCTCGATCGCCGCGGCGTTGCGCGCGTTGTCCAGCGGGCAGACATCGGGGCAGAAGGAATAACCGAAATACAGCAGCGAGGGCTTGTCTATCACGTCCTTGTCGGTAACGGTCTTGCCGGTTTCATCGACCAGGGTGAATGGGCCACCGATCTGCGACGTGCCGCCGGCCACCTTGGCGGCGCGGCATTGCGCGTACTTGTCGCCGCTGTCGCCGCCCTGGCTGTTCCACAAGACAATTCCGGCAAGCGCGCCGATAAGAAGAACGGCGCCGACGGCGGCGATGATGGCGGCGTTGCGTGTCATGTTCGTGTCTCCTGCCCGGATGGCGTGGTCATTGATCGGTCCGTGGTGCATATTTATGATCCCTGACCGGATTGCAACGGGACGAAGCCGCGCAGATGACAGACACCGATCTCAGCGTTCTCAAGGGACGCCAGCGCGGCAACTGGATTCGCCTGCGCACCATCATCCTGCTGCGCTGGGTCGCGATCGCCGGGCAGCTCGCGGCACTGGCGGTGTCGCAACAGGTCTACAACCTGGCCCTTCCCCTGGTTCCGTGCCTGATGGTGGTGGGCGCCTCGGTGATCGGCAACCTGCTGTCGCTGTTCCTGTTTCCAGAAAACAAGCGCCTGTCCGAGACCGAGAACCTGATGATGGTTCTCTTCGACCTGCTGCAACTGGGCCTTCTGCTCTACCTGACCGGTGGTTTGCACAACCCTTTCTCGATCCTGGTCATCGGTCCGGTGATGGTGTCGGCCTCGGCGCTAAGCCTGCGCTCGACGGTGTTCCTGGGATTGACCGCGATCCTGGTGGTCTCGGTGCTGGCGCAATTTCACCTGCCGCTGCGCACCGAGCAGGGCTTCATCCTGCGCATTCCCGATATCTTTCTGTTCGGAAGTTGGGCCGCGATCGTGATCGCGGTGATTTTCCTCAGTGTCTATGCGCGCCGCGTCGCGGTCGAAATGCATGCCATGTCAGATGCGCTCCAGGCCACGCAACTGGCGCTGGCGCGCGAACAGAAGCTTACCGACCTGGGCGGCGTCGTGGCCGCTGCGGCGCACGAGCTGGGCACACCGCTGGCGACCATCAAGCTGACCAGCGCCGAGTTGATCGAAGATCTCGCCGATCGCCCGGAGCTGCGCGACGACGCCACGCTTATTCGCGACCAGGCGGATCGGTGCCGCGATATCCTGCGGTCGATGGGCCGGGCCGGCAAGGACGACCTTCACCTGCGCACCGCGCCTTTGAGCAGCCTGATCGAGGAAGCCGCAGAGCCGCACAAGGACCGCGGCAAACGCATAAGGTTTCCGCAATCGGGCCCCGACGGCGAGCACGACGCTGGCGCCGGCTGGCCGCCGACGGTAGTGCGCCGCCCCGAGATCATCCACGGCCTGCGCAACCTGATACAGAACGCCGTCGACTTCGCCGCCGCCAATGTCTGGATCGAATCGCAATGGTCGCCCGAACATGTAGTTCTGCGCATCGTCGATGACGGCCCCGGCTTCCCGGCCGACCTGATCGGCCGCATCGGCGACCCGTTCGTTCGCCGCCGGCCCGCGCCGACCGGGCGCCTTTCTCAACGGCCGGGCTACGAAGGCATGGGCCTTGGCCTGTTCATCGCCAAGACGCTTCTGGAACGGTCCGGCGCGACATTGAGCTTCGCCAACGGGTATGATCCTGCCCAGCCGAGATCGGACCAGCCGGAAAAGTGCGGCGCCATCGTCGAGGTCACATGGCCACGCCGAACGATCGAGGCCACGCGCGCCCAGGTCGCGCCGCGCGAACCCAACAGGCCGATCACGCCATGATGGACAGGTGCCGTTTAAGGGTGCCTTAACCAATTTCGGCACAGCATGTCGTGTCCTCACCCCGAAAGGCACCGCATGCCCGACCTGCCCGCTCCCGATCTCCTGGCTGCCGCCGCACTCGGCTGCGTCGCGGCGGCGGCGGTCCTGCTGTTGCTTGCGTGGCGCGAGCACCGCATCACGACCGGCTGGCCCGCCCTTTTGCGCAGTGGCGAAAGCGACATATGCCTGCTGTTCGATGATTGCCGTCTGATCGACGCCACCGGCCCGGCGCGCGAGCTGCTCGATTCCGTTCCGCCAGGTGAATGCGACGACTGGGGCCGCCTGTGTCGTGCGCTCGGCCCACGCTTTTCCGGCTTCCCCGACTCCCCCGACCCGGTGCGCAAGGCCGGGCGCCTGGAAATCGCGGCGGATGCACCGATGGCGCAAGGCCATATCGTGGCTGAGGAAATCCGGGGAGGCGTTCGCGTCAATCTTGTCGATCAGGGGGCCGACAGTCGCGCCTCGGCGGCACAGCGACACCGGATTCATGTGCTGGAAAGCGAGCTTGCAACCCTGCGGATGGCCGTTCAGAACGCGCCGCAGCCTGTTTGGCAGATCTCCGACGCGGACACGGTAACATGGGCGAACAGCGCCTATCGCGCGCTCGCGGCCAAGGCTCTGACCAAGCACGACACCGGTACCGGACCCGGCGTGCAACTCTTCGATCTGCCCGATGCCAAGGGTGGCGAGGTCGCACGGCACCGGGTACCGGTCAGCATCGGGCATGGCGGCGCGGCGCACTGGTTCGATGTCACCTCGATTCGAATTGAAGGCGGAAAAATGAACTACGCCGCCGATGCCAACGCGGTGGTCAACGCCGAAATCGCGCAGCGCAATTTCGTTCAGACGCTGGCCAAGACATTTGCCCAGCTCTCGACCGGGCTGGCGATATTCGATCGTGGTCGGCAACTTGCGCTGTTCAATCCCGCATTGACCGACCTCACCGGCCTTTCGGCGCAATTCCTCAGCGCGCGGCCCAACCTGATGTCGTTTTTCGACGAGTTGCGAGACCGGCAAATGATGCCCGAACCGCGCAGCTACGCTGACTGGCGCGAGGAAATCTCCGAAGTAATCGATGCCGCCGCCGATGGCCGGTATCATGAAACCTGGTCGTTGCCCTCGGGGCTGACCTATCGCGTCACCGGCCGGCCGCACCCCGATGGCGCTATCGCCTTCCTGTTCGAGGACATCAGCGCCGAGGTCGCCTCGACCCGCCGCTACCGGGCACAACTGGAACTTGGCCAATCGATGATGAACCACCTGCAGGAGGCGGTCGCCGTGTTCTCGCCGAGCGGCGTGCTCAGTTTCTGCAATGCGCCCTACTGCCGGCTCTGGGGGATCGACCCCGACAGCAGCCTCGCGGAAATGACGCTCGCTGACTGCATCGACCATTGGAAAGGGCGCTGTCGCACCACGCCCGCATGGGCACGGCTGCAGGCGTTCTTTTCCGACCCCGGCCACGATGCCGCCTGGCAGGCCGAGGTGCACCTGACCGACGGGCAGGCGCTGACCTGCCGGCTGGTGCCCCTGAACCGTGGTGCGACGATGATCGCATTCCAGCGCAAGGCGCTGGCCGAGCCGGCACCGGAGTTGACTCAACTGACGGGCTGAACCCGCTTGCAGGTGTGGCGCGGCACGTTACTCTGCGCCCATGAACCCGTCATCGCGCCATGTCATCATGCCTTCTGCGGCGGCAACGACCGCCCTCGCCGCGTGCCTCGCAAACCGCCTGGTACCGGGCGACGTCGTCTTGCTGTGTGGCCCGATCGGGGCCGGCAAGACGCATTTCGCGCGCGGCCTGATCCAGAGCATCCTCACCGTGCCCGAAGACGTGCCCTCGCCTACCTTCACGCTGGTGCAAACCTATGATACGTGCCGCGGCCCGCTATGGCATGCGGATCTCTACCGCCTTTCCCATCCGGACGATATCGAGGAGTTGGGCCTTGTCGAAGCAATGGCCGAGTCCATCTGCCTGATCGAATGGCCCGACAGGATGGGCTCGCTGTGCCCCGCGGCCGCGCTGTCGCTGGACTTCGCCACCACGCCGGATGACGACGAGGCACGCGACCTCACCCTCTCATGGGAGAGGACGTCGTGGGATGGCCGCCTGGCGGAGTGCCTGCCATGACCGCACGAGATCCTCTTCGCCGACGCTTCCTGACGCAGGCCGGATGGGCCGCCGCCAGCCGCGCACCGCTGGCCGGCGATGCATCCAACCGGCGCTATGAGCGCCTTTCCGCGGGCACGCGGCGCGCCGTTCTCATGGATGCGGCGCCCGACAGCGGCGAGGACATACGCCCATTCCTGCGCATCGCGCGCTTTCTTGCCGCCCATGGCTTCAGCGCCCCGCGGATCCTGGCCGAGGACAGCGACAACGGGTTTCTGCTGCTGGAGGATCTTGGCGATGCGCTGTACGCGCGGGTCGTCGAGGAAAACCCGACGCTCGAAACACCGCTCTACGAGGCCGCAACCGATGTACTGGTGGCGCTGCACCGGCTGGCGCCTCCGCCCGACCTGCCCGCCTATACGCCGGCGCTGATGACCGAGATGTCGGCGCTGGCCTGGCAATGGTATGCCACCGGCGCTGGCCGACCCGACGACACGGCCAAAGAACGGTTTTGCGCTGCGTTCGAGCCGCTTTTGCGTGCATACGCCGGGGAAGCGCCCGTTCTGATCCAGCGCGATTACCACGCCGAAAACCTGATCTGGCTGCCCGAACGCGACGGCGTTGCCCGCGTCGGGTTGCTGGATTTCCAGGATGCGCTGCGCGGCCACCCGGCCTATGACCTGGTCTCGGTCCTGCAAGACGCGCGACGCGACGTTGCGCCGGCGCTCGAACAAGACATGATCGCGCGGTATTGTGCCGCAACCGGGGAGAACAGCGACAGCTTCGCACGCGCCTACCACCTGCTCGGGGCGCAGCGAAACCTGCGCATCCTCGGGGTTTTCGCAAGGCTGTGCCTGCGCGGCGGCAAAGCTCATTACATCGACCTGATCCCCCGCGTATGGGGCCTGTTGCAACGCGACCTGGCCCACCCGGCGCTGGCTTCGGTGCGCACGCTGATCACCGACAGCCTGCCACCGCCGACACGACAGACCCTGCAAAGGCTGAAATCGCGATGCGCGACCACCCAGACGCCGTGATGCTGTTCGCCGCGGGTTTCGGCACCCGCATGCGGCCGCTGACCGATACGCGGCCCAAGCCGCTGATCGAGGTTGCCGGCCGGCCGCTGATCGACCATGCGCTGGCCTTGGCGCAGGACTATGGCGCACGTCGCATCGTGGCCAACCTGCATTACATGGCGGCGATTCTGGCCCAACACCTCGAGGGGCGCGGCGTGGCAGTGTCACACGAGACGCCGGATATCCTCGATACCGGCGGCGGGCTGCGCCAGGCGCTGCCGCTGTTGGGCCCCGGCCCGGTGCTGAGCATGAACACCGACGCGGTCTGGCGCGGGCCCAATCCACTGACCCTGGTCGCCCAAGCCTGGGATCCAGCCCGCATGGATGCGCTGCTATTGTGCCTGCCAGCGGCGCAGGCAACCGGGCACGATGGTTCCGGTGATTTCACCCTCGGGGGGGACGGGCGGCTCGGTCGCGGCGGTGACATGGTCTTTTCCGGCGTGCAGGTGATCGAACCGGCGGTTCTTGCCGATATTCGCGACAGTGCCTTTTCGCTCAACCGGGTGTGGGACATCGCGCTGCAAAACGGCCGCCTGTTCGGCGCGCGCTATACCGGGGAATGGTGCGATGTCGGCCATCCGGGCGGGATTGCGCTGGCCGAATCTATGCTGCGAGGTGGCGATGTTCGATCCTGATAGCGCCCAGGAAGGGCCGAACGTATATGGCATGGATCCGGGCGTGGACTTTCCCGCCGCGCTGGTGGCGGGGCTGCGCGACGCCTATTCCGCTCGCCCGCCTCAGGACCTGGCCCGCCTGCGCCTGATCGTCAACACAAGGCGCATGGCGCGGCGCATTCGCGACCTCTTCGATTCCGGCGCGCCGCTGTTGCTGCCGCGCGTGTCGCTTGTGACCGATCTCGGCGACCTGGCCGGCACCACCCGGGTACCGCCCGCGGTGCCGCCGCTGCGCCGCAAGCTGGAGATCGCGCAACTGGTCGCTGGCCTGCTGGACCGCGAGCCGGACATGGCCCCACGCGCGGCGCTGTTCGACCTGGCCGACAGTCTTTCCGCGCTGCTGGACGAGATGCACGGCGAGGGGGTGTCGCCCGACGCTATCCGCGCGCTGGATGTGTCGGACCAATCAGGGCACTGGGCGCGGGCGCTGCGGTTTCTGGATATCGTCCAGCACTATTTCGACCGCGCCGATACCGCGCCCGATACCGAAACCCGGCTGCGTGTCATCGTCGAGGAGCTCGCCGCCCGCTGGCGGGCTGCGCCGCCGCGCGATCCGATCGTCGTCGCCGGCTCGACCGGGTCACGAGGCACCACCATGCGGCTGATCGAAGCCGTCTCTGCCCTGCCGCAGGGCATGATCGTGTTGCCCGGGTTCGATTTCGATATGCCCGGCGCTGTCTGGGATGACGTGTCGGACCCGATGACAGCCGAGGATCACCCGCAGTTCCGGTTTCGCGTTCTGGCGGATCGTCTTGGTATCAAACCATCACAGGTGCGGCGCTGGCCGGGCATCGCGGCCCCGCGGCCGGCACGCAACGCGGTGGTATCACTGGCGCTGCGTCCCGCCCCGGTGACCGACCAGTGGCTGGCGGAGGGCCCGCGCCTGACCGATATCGCCGGCGCCATGGCGGATGTGACCCTGATCGAGGCGCCCTCGATGCGCGACGAGGCGCTCGCCATCGCCATGCGCCTGCGCCAGGCCGCCGAGGATGGGCGCACCGCGGCGCTCATCACCCCTGACAGGATGCTGTCAAGACAGGTCACCGCGGCGCTTGATCGTTGGCGCATCACGCCCGATGACAGCGCCGGCACGCCGCTGCATTTGTCGCCGCCGGGGCGGTTCCTGCGCCATGTTGCGGCCCTCATGCAGCACGACCTGACGGCCGAGGCGCTGTTGACCTTGCTCTTGCACCCGCTCACCCACTCGGCCGCGGACCGAGGCGCACACATGTTGCATGCCCACGCGCTGGAATTGCACATGCGCCGCCGCGGCATGCCCTTTCCCGAGGCCGGCGCACTACGCAATTGGGCCGCGATTCATTCCGATACCTCGGCGCAGGAGTGGGCGGAATGGGTAGTTCGGTGCTTCACGGGTCAGAAGACTGGCGGCAAGCGGCCACTGGCCGACTGGATCGCCGCCCACATGGCGCTGGCAGAGCACATCGCGCAGGGGCCCGATGGCGAAGGTGCGGGCACGCTTTGGGATGACGCGGCCGGCGAAAAGGCACGTGCGGTGATGGGTGCCCTCGTCGCCGAAGCCGATGCCGGTGGCGCGATGTCAGCAGCGGATTATGCCGACATGATCGGCGCCATCCTGGCCCGCGAAGAGGTACGCGACAGCCGGACACCGCATCCGGGCGTCCTGATCTGGGGCACGCTCGAGGCGCGCGTGCAAGGTGCCGATATACTGATCCTCGGTGGCCTGAACGAAGGTAGCTGGCCCGAGATGGCACCCGCCGACCCCTGGCTGAACCGAAGGATGCGGCACGATGCAGGCCTGTTGTTGCCCGAGCGGCGCATCGGCCTGTCCGCGCATGACTTCCAGCAGGCCATCGCGGCCTCCGAGGTGTGGCTGACACGGTCGATCCGCTCCGACGATGCCAAGACGGTGGCATCGCGGTGGCTCAACAGGTTGGAGAATCTGCTCGGCGGGCTGCCTCGGCAGGGCGGGCAGCAGGCGCTCGACGAAATGCGTGCGCGGGGGAATCTGTGGCTCGACCGGGCCCGACAGATCGAGGCGCCCGGCCAAACCCCGCCCGCTCCACGTCCGTCGCCGCGCCCGCCCGTCGCGGCACGCCCGCGCCGCCTGTCGGTGACCGCGATCAAGCGGTTGATCCGTGACCCGTACGCGATCTACGCCGCGCAGGTGCTGCGGCTCAGGCCGCTCGACCCGCTGATGCGGGCGCCCGATGCGCTGATGCGCGGCATACTCACCCATTCGATCATGGAAACCTTCATGGCAGAGGTGCGCGACGAACGTGACGCACTGAACGCCCATCGGCTTCTTGAAATAGCAGGCACTGTTCTTGCCGAACACGTCCCCTGGCCGGATACGCGCGCACTATGGCGCGCGCGCCTGGGCCGGGTTGCCGAAGGCTTCGTCAGCGACGAGGCGCGGCGCCTGCAGGCGGCTCACCCGGCCGGATTCGAAGTGAAGGGCCGGCGCGACATTGCCGATCTGGGCTTTTCGCTTTCGGCCGAGGCCGACCGCATCGACAGCGCCGATGACGGCACGTTGCGAATTTACGACTACAAGACCGGGCCACCCCCGACCAGGCCGCAGCAAAAGCATTTCGACAAACAGCTACTGCTTGAGGCAGCAATCGCAGAGGCGGGCAGATTCGACGGTATCGCCCCGGCCCGCGTCGCGCATGCTGCCTATATCGGACTTGGCAGCAAACCGGGCGAGCATCCGGCGCCGCTCGACGAAGAACCACCCGCAATCACCTGGGCCCGTTTCGACAAGCTGATCAGGGCCTATTACAGCCCAACACAGGGCTACACCGCCCGCCGTGCCATGTTCAGCGATGCCGACCACAGCGACTACGATCAACTGGCGCGCTTTGGCGAATGGGATGTCACCACGCCCCCCACCCCGCAGGATCTGACATGACCCAACGCGATGAGGCAACCGCGCGCCAGCTTATGGCGGCGCGCCCCGAACGGTCCACCTGGCTGTCGGCCAATGCCGGGTCCGGCAAGACCCGTGTTCTGACCGACCGTGTGGCGCGCCTGTTGCTGAATGGCGTCGATCCGCAGCGCATCCTTTGCCTGACCTATACCAAGGCCGCCGCCAGCGAGATGCAAAACCGCCTGTTTTCGCGGTTGGGCGAATGGGCGATGCTGGAGGATGCCGCGTTGCGCGCCAAACTGGCGGAGCTGGGTCTCGACGATCCGCTTGACGATGCAGCGCTGCGCGGGGCGCGCACCCTGTTCGCCCGTGCGATCGAGACGCCGGGCGGCCTCAAGATTCAAACGATCCACTCGTTCTGTTCGGCCCTGTTGCGGCGGTTTCCGCTTGAATCCGGGGTCAGCCCGCAATTCGCCGAGATGGAGGACCGCGCCGCGGCCCTGTTGCGCGCCGAGGTGGTGCAGGCCATGGCCGGGGGCGCGCATGCGGCGCTGGTCGCCGAGGTGGCCCACTATCATACCGGCAACGATTTCGATGACCTGACCGCCGCCATCGCCAGTGCCCGCGACGCCTTTGCCGAACCCGCCGGGGCCGACGAGATTCGCGGCTGGTTGGGCTTGCCGGCCGACTTCGACCGCGAGGCGCTGCTGGCTTCGGTGTTCCGGGGCGACGAGGCCGATCTCTTGTCACGGATCATCCCGATCATGGCCAAGGGTCGGGTGACCGATGTCACGCATGCCAAGCGCCTCGCGGCCATCACGCCCGGAAGTTTCGATGCGCTCGAAGAAATGGAAGCGATATTTCTTACCAAGGAGAACGCAAAATCGCCGTTTTCGGCCAAGATGGGGTCTTTTCCAACCAAGGATACCACCACCGCACTGGGGCCTCTGATTGACCCGCTGCACGACCTGATGCGCCGCGTCGAGGCCGCGCGCGACGCGCGACTGGGGCTTCTGGCAGCCGAGAAAACCCGGGCCCTGCATCGTTTCGCACACGCCTTCCTGGACGAGTACACGCGGCAAAAATCCCTGCGCGGCTGGCTTGATTTCGACGATCTCATCCTCAAGGCGCGGGCGCTGCTGACCGACCCGGCAGTCGCCGCGTGGGTTCTTTACCGGCTCGATGGCGGCATCGACCACATCCTCGTGGACGAGGCGCAGGATACCAGCCCTGAACAGTGGCGCGTGATCGAGCTGCTGGCACAGGAATTCACCAGCGGGACCGGCGCGCGGCCCGGCACGCCGCGCACCATATTCGTGGTCGGCGACAAGAAACAGTCGATTTATTCCTTTCAAGGCGCCGATCCGCGCGAATTCGACCGCATGCGCACCGAGTTTGCCGCGCGGCTTGAAAACACCGACCAACCGCTTGCCAACCTGCGGCTGGAACATTCCTTTCGCTCGGCGCAGGTTATCCTCGACCTGGTGGATCAATGCTTCGAGGGGCGCCGGGAATCGGGTTTCTCCGCCGAATCCCGCCACCGTGCATTCAAGACCGAGTTACCCGGCCGGGTGGATCTCTGGCCGCTGATCGAGAAGACGGAAACCGACGACGACGGCGACGGCTGGGACGATCCCGTGGACCGCGTCGGCACACGCCACCACATGGTGCAGTTGGGGCAGCGCATCGCGGCCGAGATCCGGCGCATGGTCGATGATAAAGAGCCTGTTCCGGCCGAAAACGACGTACACGCGCTGCATCCCGTGCGCGAGGGCGATATCCTGATTCTGGTGCAGCGTCGCAACATCTTGTTTCACGAGATCATCCGCGCCTGCAAGGAACAGGGCCTGGCCATCGCCGGCGCCGACCGGCTCAAGGTCGGCGGCGAACTGGCGGTGCGCGACCTTGGTGCGTTGATGTCCTTTCTGGCCACGCCCGACGACGATTTGTCGCTCGCGGTGGCGCTGAAATCGCCGCTCCTGGGCTGGTCCGAGGCCGAGTTGTTCGCGCTGGCGCATCCGCGCAAGGCGGGCCTGTGGCAGGAATTGCGCGCGCGCACCCCGGACTATCCCGAAACGGTGGCGATGTTGCGCGACCTCCGCGACCAGACCGATTTCCTGCGTCCCTACGACCTGATCGAGCGCATCCTCACCCGCCATGACGGGCGGCGGCGGCTGATGGCGCGGCTGGGGCCCGAGGCGCAGGATGGCATCGACGCCTTTCTTGCGCAGGCGCTTGCCTACGAGCGCAGCGCCGTGCCCAGCCTCACCGGGTTTCTGCAATGGATGGAAACCGATGATCTGGAGATCAAGCGCCAGATGGACAACGCCGGGAACCGCATCCGGGTGATGACGGTGCACGGCGCGAAGGGCCTGGAATCCCCCGTTGTCATCCTGCCCGATACCGCGCAGCGCAGGCCGCGCGGCGGCGACGCGGTCATGGTCGACGAAGGCCAGGCACTGTGGCGGCCGACGGGAGGCAACCTGCCTGCCCGCCTGCAGCGCGCCGCGGAAAACGACGCCGCACTTGAGCGGGCCGAGCGCGACCGGCTCCTCTACGTCGCCATGACGCGGGCCGAGAAGTGGCTGATCGTCGCCGGCGCGGGCGATCTGGGCAAGAACGGCGAAGCTTGGTTCGAACGGATCGACGCCGCGATGGAGGCGCTTGGTGCCGTGTCGCACGATTATACGTTCGGGCGCGGCAAACGGCTGGAGCGCGGGGAATGGGATGCGCCAGTCACCGCGGAGTCAGGCCCTGATGCGGCCTTGAAAGCCGATTTGCCGTCTTTCTTCCACCATGCGGCCAAGGCGCCGGCGCACCTGGCGACCCCGCTGTCACCGTCCGATCTGGGGGGCCCAAAGGCTCTGCCTGGCGACACGGGCGCCGACGAAGACACCGCCAAGCGGCGTGGGCGGCAGGTTCACCTGCTACTCGAACACCTGCCGGTGATACCGCCGGACGAATGGAACGATGCCGCCGAGCGCCTGCTTTCGGGCGGCGCCGATGGCGCCGATGCGGGCGAAATCGCCGCGGCGCTGGGTGCGGCACGACGGGTGCTTGCCGACCCGGACTGCCGGTTCCTGTTCGACTCTGACGCTCTGGCCGAGGTGCCGGTCTCCGCCAACCTCGCTGCGCTTGGCGGGCGCCGTGTGCACGGCGTCATCGACCGCCTGATCGTCTGGCCCGACCGCGTTCTGGTGGTGGATTTCAAGACCAATGCCCAAGTCCCCGCCAGCGCCGAAGATGCGCCCGACGCGCTGCTGCGCCAGATGGGCGCCTACGCGGCGGCGCTGACACCCATATTTCCGGGGCGGCGAATCGACACGGCCATCCTGTGGACAGCCGCGCCGCTGCTCATGCCGCTGCCGCACGATCTTGTGACCGCGGCCTTGGCGCGCGCCGAGTTCGCTTGATTCTTGTCAGGCACCTGCCTAGGTTCGCAACCAACCAACCTTCCCAGACAGGAGAAACCCTATGGCCACCGTTTCCGTGACTGACGACACATTCGACACCGAAGTCAGGAATTCCGACATTCCCGTGGTGGTGGATTTCTGGGCCGAATGGTGCGGCCCCTGCAAGCAGATCGGCCCAGCGCTGGAAGAAATCGCCACCGAGATGAACGGCAAGGTCAAGGTCGCCAAGGTCGATGTGGATTCCAACCCCAATACCGCCACCTCGCTGGGCATCCGGGGCATCCCGGCGCTGTTCATCTTCAAGAACGGTGAAGTCGTGTCGAACCGTGCCGGCGCCGCGCCGAAAGCCGCGCTGCAAAGCTGGATCGAAGAAAGCATCTGATCCGGACGCGCAATGCGCCGAAGAATTGAAGGGGCGTCCCGGTCGGGGCGCCTCTAATGCATTCGAGAACGCTCAAACCGGCCAGCCGGCGCGGCGCATCGCATCGGCGATCTTGTCGGGGGCCTCCGCGCGGCCGGCATTGATCGCCATCACCTGCCAGAACCACCAGATATAGCCGGCGAAATCGGGTTGCATTCGCGTCGCCGCATCAAAAGCGCCGTCGATGCCCAGATCGGCCACGTTCGCGGCGATGTGGTGGAAATCCGTGCGCCCGAACAGCACCGCAGGTTTGTCGAAAAAGAACCCGTTGAAGGCGGCGGACGAGTTTTGCGTCACCACCAGGTCGCAGCAGGGCAACAGCGCCTCCATCTCGCCGGTGCGCAGCTCCAGTTGCGGATGCGTGGCGCCAAGTTGCTCCAGCGCCGCCATTTCGGTGAGCGAATAGCTCTCCCTGGGGTGGAGCGCGGCAATCACGCGGCGCCCCTCGGCACGGGCCAGCGCATGGGCCAGCATTTCCAGCGGCGTGCAGGTCTGGAATGTGCGCTGTTCGTCCAGGCGCCCCTGCAGCGGCACGTAGATCACCCCGGCCGGGGGGGTTACAGGCGGCGCATCGCCAAAAAGCCGCCTGCGCCAGTAGTGCGCGAACCTGTCGGCGGCAGCGCGGTCAACGCTATCGGGATCGAACCGCGCCCGCGCCACGCGCCATTCCCAGCGCCGCGCGCTAGGCTCGATGGCCCAGAACGGATAATGATAAACCCGCCGCATGGTCAGTGCCCGGTCGTGAAACGGATCAGCCATGTGAAACATCGCATAACCGCGGCGCATGGCCGATTTCATCCGCTCAGTCTCGGTATCGCGCTTGAACTCGACACGAAAGCCCGCCGCCCTGGCCACCTCGGCCACCTGGCCGATGAAATTGTGGCGGCCCGCCTCGGCACTGCGTTTCAGGCCGGGGTCGAGGTAGAACCGCAGGATGCGCGCCTGTGCCATCGCGACAGTGGTATCGCCGCCCGCCCGCCCGGGCAAGGCAATCCCTTGTGCCCGCTTGCCGATGCTTCCATATAGGCGCGAGTTACAGGAGGCCCGCACATGAGCGATACCGTATTTCCCGGCTGGCACGGCACCACCATTATCGCCGTCCGCAAGGGGGGCGAGGTTGTCGTCGCAGGCGACGGGCAGGTCAGCCTTGGACAGACGGTGATCAAGGGCAGCGCCCGCAAGGTCCGCAGGCTCAGCCCCGGCGGATACGACGTTGTGGCCGGTTTCGCCGGGTCGACGGCGGATGCCTTCACCCTGCTGGAGCGGCTAGAGGCCAAGCTTGAGGCGACGCCGGGACAGTTGCAGCGCGCCTGCGTCGACCTGGCCAAGGACTGGCGCACCGACAAGTACCTGCAGAAACTGGAGGCGATGCTGATCGTCACCGACGGCGATCAGCTTTACGTGATCACCGGCGCCGGCGACGTGCTGGAGCCCGAACACGACGTCGCCGCGATCGGATCGGGCGGCAATTTCGCCCTGGCCGCCGCGCGCGGCATGATCGACAGCGACCGCGACGCCGAACATACAGCCCGCGCAGCCATGGCCATCGCCGCCGATATCTGCGTCTACACCAACGGCAACCTGACGGTGGAGAAGATTTCCAAATGACCGACCTGACCCCGCGCGAGATCGTCTCGGAGCTCGACCGCTTCATCATCGGGCAGAAAGAAGCCAAGCGCGCCACCGCCGTGGCGCTGCGCAACCGCTGGCGGCGCAAGCAGTTGGCGGATGATCTGCGCGACGAGGTCTACCCCAAGAACATCCTGATGATCGGCCCCACCGGCGTCGGCAAGACGGAAATCAGCCGCCGTCTGGCCAAGCTGGCACGGGCGCCGTTCATCAAGGTCGAGGCGACCAAGTTCACCGAGGTGGGGTACGTGGGCCGCGACGTCGAACAGATCATCCGCGACCTGGTAGACAGCGCCATCGCCATGACCCGCGAACAGATGCGCGAAGAGGTCCGCGCCGCCGCTCACAAGGCGGCCGAGGATCGCGTCATTACCGCCATCGCCGGCGAGGACGCGCGCGAGGCCACGCGCGAGATGTTCCGCCGCAAGCTGCACGCCGGCGAGCTGGACGATACCGAGATCGAATTGGACGTCGCCGACAGCTCCAACCCGATGCCGATGATGGACATCCCCGGCCAGCCCGGTGGCCAGATGGGCATGATGAACTTGGGCGATCTGTTCGGCAAGGCATTCGGCGGGCGCACCACCCGCAAGCGCGTCAAGGTGGCCGACAGCCACAATTTGCTGGTCGGCGAAGAGGCCGACAAGCTGCTGGACGACGAGGCCGTGACCCGCAACGCGGTTTCGTCGGTCGAGGAAAACGGCATCGTGTTCCTGGACGAAATCGACAAGGTCTGCGCCAAATCCGAAGCGCGCGGCGGCGACGTGTCGCGCGAGGGTGTGCAGCGCGACCTGCTGCCGCTGATCGAGGGCACGACCGTTTCCACCAAGCACGGCCCGGTCAAGACCGACCACATTCTTTTCATCGCGTCGGGCGCGTTCCACATCGCCAAGCCGTCCGACCTGCTGCCCGAATTGCAGGGGCGCCTGCCCATCCGGGTGGAGTTGCGGGCGTTGACGGAAGCTGATTTCGTTCGCATCCTGACCGAGACCGACAACGCGCTGACGCGCCAGTACACCGCGCTGATGGGCACCGAGGAAGTGACCGTCACCTTCACCGAGGACGGCATCGCCGCGCTGGCGGGCATCGCGGCGCAGGTCAACCAGTCGGTCGAGAATATCGGCGCACGCCGGCTCTACACGGTCATGGAGCGTGTATTCGAGGAATTGAGCTTCACCGCCCCCGACCGCCAGGGCGAAGAAATCGTCGTCGACCGTGGCTTCGTGGACGCAAACCTTGGCGAACTGGCGAAATCGGCGGACCTGAGCCGCTATGTTCTCTAGCCTTGGACACGCTGCCGCGCTAAACGGGAGGGGAATGACCCTCTGACGGGAAACGGTGACGTGCTGCGAAAATCGCTGATCCTTGTGGCACTCCTGCTACTGGCGGCTTGCGTCGACCGCACCCGCGCGCCGGTCATGCCCGCGGCCGCAGAGATAGGCACAGTGCAGCCGGTGCTGACCGCAACGTTGCGCAAGCCCGACCCGGAAACGGGCTGGTTCGGGGCGGGGCGCGCCGACAAGTTGCGCTTTCTGGCGCTCGATGTCTCGATTCCGCCCGAACACCGCAAGGGCCGGATCAGCAACGGATTCGACAATCCCGACCCGCGGCGCGATTTCACTATCTCCGCACGCGAAGACCTGCCCACGCAGGACGAATTCCTGGCTCGGCTGGGCGATGCCATCGCGCAGAAGCCCGCAGACGCGCGCGATATCGTCCTTTATGTGCACGGCTACAACAACACCTTCTTCGATGGCGTCTACCGCACCGCGCAAATCGCGCATGATTTCGACCTGCCCGGCGTCGCCGTTCATTATTCATGGCCCAGCGCCGCCAACCCGCTGGGCTATACCTATGACCGCGACAGCACACTGTTCGCACGCGATGGTTTTGAGCGCCTGCTGCGCGCCCTGGCGCGACGGACGGATGGGCAGGTCGTGGTGGTGGGGCATTCGCTGGGCACGATGCTGGTGATGGAAACGCTGCGCCAGATCGACATCGCCGACCCCGGCTGGTCGCAACAGCAAATCGGCGGCGTCCTGCTAATCTCGCCGGACCTCGACATCGAATTGTTCAAGACGCAGGCCGACAGGCTGGCCGGCCTGCCGCAGCCCTTTGCCATCTTCGTGTCGTCGCGCGACCGGGCGCTACAACTGTCGGCGCGCATCAATGGCGCGGCGAACCGACTTGGCAACCTGGCCGACCCTGAGGTGCTGTCCGAGTATCCGGTCACGTTGATCGACGTATCGGAATTCACCACGCTTGCGCGCGGCGGGCATTTCACGGTGGGGACGTCGCCGGTGCTGATTTCGCTGCTCAACCAGAGCGGTCAGTTGCGCAACGCCTTCCAGAAGGATCGCGCGGCACAGGCCGGGCTGCTGCCCGGCACCGCGATCACTGTCAAGAACGCAACGCAGTTGATCCTGTCCCCGCACCTGATCCTGCAGAACTAGTGTTTGCCACCTGACATAAGATACCCCATAAAAGCAGGTATCGGACACTTGTTTGGCATCCTTGAGCGAGACGGTCAGATGGTGGGTTCGAGCGCTTTACGCCGGATCAGGCCGGCGCGGTATTGGCGGCGAGTGG
>NZ_JAGXFK010000076.1 GCF_024637375.1 Sediminimonas sp.
CCTCCAGGCCATCTTGACCACTTCCCAAACCGACCCAAGCGCCCGCTTCGTCCCGCATTGCGGCCTCTCGAACCTCGCTCCGAGAAACCGGGGGCACACCAGAGGCAGACTGGGAACTTTCTGTCAGGTGGTGAACACTAGCACGCAACCGCACGCACCGCCGAATACCCCTTGCCGCCGCAGGTCATTCGGGCGACATCTGATGCCCATGCGCACAGGCGGCTTCATCATCGAAAATGCCCGTTGGCTTGGGGCCGGCGCTCTGCTGGCTTTCTTGTCCAGCTTCGGGCAAACTTATTTCATATCGGTGTTCGCAGGGGAAATCCGGGCCGCCTTCGGGCTCAGCAACGGGCAATGGGGCGGCATCTACACGCTGGGCACCACCGCCTCGGCCATCGTGATGATCTGGGCGGGTGGGCTCACCGACCGGCTGCGCGTGCGCGCCCTGGGTGCGGCGGTTCTGGTGCTGCTGGCGCTGGCCTGCCTGCTCATGGCCACGGTGTCAGCGGCATGGCTGCTGCCGCTGGTGATCTTCGCGCTGCGCTTTGCCGGACAGGGCATGACCAGCCATATCGCGGTCGTGGCGATGTCGCGCTGGTTCATCGCCTCACGCGGCAAGGCGCTGTCGATCGCCTCGCTTGGCAACACCGCCGCCGAGGCGCTTCTGCCGCTGACCTTCGTGGCGCTGATGGTACATTTCGACTGGCGTCTGCTGTGGATACTGGCGGCGGTGATCGCGTTGGCGGGCATCCCGGTGCTGATCGGGCTGCTGACGCGCGAACGCACGCCGCAATCCTGGGCATCCTCCGAGCAATCGGCCGGGATGCTCAACCGACACTGGACCCGCAACCAGACCTTCCGCCACTCGCTGTTCTGGTTCATGGTGCCGGCGCTGCTGGGGCCGCCGGCCTTCAGCACCGCGTTCTTTTTCCACCAAGTGCATTATGCCGGGATCAAGGGGTGGGCGCACGTCGATCTGGTGGCGCTCTTTCCCGCCTATGTCGCGCTGGTAGTGGTGGCAATGATGGTGTCCGGCTGGGCACTGGACAAGCTGGGCACCGCGCGGCTTATTCCGTGGTTCCAGGTACCCATGGTTGCGGGTTTCACCATCCTTGCTGTCGCCGAAACGCTGCCCGTTGCCTTTTTCGGGCTGTTCTTCGTGGCGCTGACCACGGGGGCGAACTCGGTGCTGCCCAATGCGTTCTGGGCCGAATTCTTCGGTACCCGGCATATCGGCTCGATCAAGGCGATGGCGGCGGCAGTGATGGTGTTCGGTACCGCGATAGGGCCCGGGATCACCGGTGTTCTGATCGACCTCGGGTTCGGGCTGGAGGTGCAGTACCTGTTCGTGGCAGCCTATTTCGTAGCCACCACGGTGCTGATGGTGATCGGCGTGGGGCGGGCGCGCCCGATGCTAGCGGCCCCGGCGTAGGTAGACGTAATAGGCGCCTTCGCCCCCGTGCGAAATGTGCGCCTGGCTGATTTGCAGCACCGCCTGCGCCAGCGGCGGCGCCGAAAGCCAGGCCGGCACCTGGTGGCGCAGCACCCCGCGCCGCACCGGGATGGGCCCGTCTTCGTCGCGGTCGCGGCCCTTGCCCGTAATCACAAGCACCAACCGCTTGCCATCGGCCTGGGCGCGCAGAATGAACGCGGTCAACGCCCCGTGCGCGCGATCCAGCGTCATGCCGTGCAGGTCGATGCGGGCTTCGGGGCGGAGCTTGCCGCGCTTGAGCCTGCCATAGGCTTTCCGATCCATGCGCAAGGGGGCGTCGGCCAGCCTTTCGGACAGCGGCGCAGACAGGTCGTGGTCGTTGCCTTTGACGGGCCGGCTTGTCTGCCCCACGGTGAACCGCTCGATCCGCCCTGCCGGTGTCTTGCGCGGCGTCGGCTTGGGGCCGGGTTGATCGTGGCGCACCCGCTCCGGGTGGAGCCGGTGCGCGGTCTCGGCGACCTGTCGCCACAGCGCGATCTCGTCCGGGGTCAGCTTGCGGCGGCTCACTGTATGCCCCCGCGCAAGCTGGCATAGGCGCGCTGGATAGGCATCAAGACTACCATGCGGCCACCATCTTTCATCTTGCCGGCCAGTCGGCCTGCCGCGTCACCGCTGCCGTAGTAGATATCGGCCCGCTGCGCCCCCTTTATGGCCGAGCCGGTATCTTGCGCCACCATCAACCGCCGCAGCGGATGCGCGCCGTTCTTTTCGATCCAGACCGGCGCCCCCAGCGGGGTGAAATCCGGGTCGACGGCGATACTGCGCCCGGCGGTAATCGACCGGTTCATCGCCCCCAGCGGCCCCTTGTCGGACGGCACTTCGTCGACCCTGCGGAAGAACACGAAGGAGGGGTTGTGATAGAGCAGCTCGCGCCCCTTTTCGGGGTTACGCTCGACCCAGTTGCGTATCACCTGCGCGGAAACCTGGTGGCGGTCGTAGATGCCGCGCCGGATCAGTTCCTGCCCGATGGAGCGGTAGGGATGCCCGTTCGACCCGGCATACCCCAACCTGATGTAGGAGCCATCGCGCAAGCGGATCCGCCCCGACCCCTGTATCTGGAGAAAGAACAGCTCCACCGGGTCATCGACCCAGGCGATTTCCAAGTCTTGCTCCGCCAGCTTGTTCGATTCCATGATCTCGCGCCGGCTGAGCCAGCGTTCGGCGCGCTCTGCCTCTGGCGGCATGGCGTAGACAGGATGGCGGAACCTGTCGCTGCGCTCGAGCGCGCCCTCGAGCTGGGGCTCGAAATAGCCCGTGAAAAGGGGGTCGCGGCCGTCCTCGACCAGGACAGGGCGAAAGAAAAGCTCGAAAAACTCGCGCCCGCTGGCTTGGCTCTGCGCCACGGCGCAAAGCGCGGCCCAGTCGGGCGCGGTCAGATCGGTACAGGTATCAAGGAATACGTCCAGCGCCTTGGCGTGGTCGTCGTTTTCCCACCCGTCGAGATCGGAAAACTCAAGAACGCGTGTGCGTGTTTCGGACATGGCTCCCGTTGCCCAGACGACCATCAGGGCAAGCACCCCGGTCCGAAACCGGCCCGTCATTCGCCAGTGGCGACCAATTGCCAGTTCGGATCATCCGTGCCCAGCGAGCGCGCGAAGGTCCATATATCTTTCTGGCGCTTGATCTCGCTCGGTTTGCCCTCGACGATCTGGCCTTCGCTGTCGCGAACGACCGAGGTGAGTTCGCCGACGAACCGCACCGTGATCTCGGCCAGGCCGGTCGTATCGTCGAACGTCGCCTGGATGATCTTCAGCTCGCGAACGCCGACGAACTCGGCGTCGATGGTCAGCCCCTGTTCCTCGCGCTGGGTCACGACATCGTTGAACGACTCGTACACATCCTCGGCAAGAAAGTCGCGAATCTCGTCCATCGTGCCGCGCTCGAAGGCCATCAGGATCATCTCGTAGGCGTCGCGCGCGCCGCCGAGGAACTCGCCGACGCTGAAATCCGGCTCCACCCGCTTCATCTCGGCCAGCGCCTTGGCGGCGGGGCCGTCTTCGGGGACGTGATCGGTGATGTCACGGTCGGGGCCGCCCTCGATCACCTCGAACGCGGGTTGCCGCGCGTCGCCGCGGTGCGCTTCGGGCTGCGGCTTCTTCTCGAAACCGTCGCGAGTGCCCAAGACGCTTTTCAATCGCAGGATCAGGAACACAGCGATACCGGCCAGAACCAGAAGCTGAATGATAGGTGAGTTCATGGCGTCCTCTTGACGGGCGGGGCATGGTAACATGGCGCGTTAAAACCTATGTAGGTGACGCATGCGGCCGAGTCCACCGCACAGGCAACAGATTGCAAGAGGTTCCTTATGTGGTTGTTCGTGGCGTTCGTGACCATTCCGATCATCGAGATCGCCCTTTTCATACAGGTCGGCGGCGCGATCGGCACGATGCCAACGCTTGCCATCGTCATCCTGACCGCCGTGTTGGGGACGTGGTTGATGCGCACCCAGGGACGGCTTGCCATCGGCAACCTGGAGCGGTCGTTTTCCGAAATGCGCGACCCGACCGAGCCGCTGGCGCACGCGGCGATGATCCTCGTGGCAGGGGTGCTGTTGCTGACCCCCGGGTTTTTCACCGACGCGGTGGGCCTTGGCCTGCTGATCCCGGCGGTTCGCAGCGCCGTCTTCCTGTTCTTGCGGGCGCGGGTGCGCGTTCATCACTCGCGGCGTGGTCCGCCGCCGGGCGGGCCGGGCGCCGCCGGCCACGACCCGCGCGAGCCGCACCCCGCGCGGCGTCCCGAGATCATCGAGGGCGAGTACGAGATCGTCGACCCGCAAGACCGCGACGGCACCGGGCGCGCCGACCGGACAAGGCATTGAGGCGGCATCCGCATCCTGCTAGGTAAACGCCGACAACAATTTTCTGGAGACCGGAGATGGCCGAGAACGGCAATTCAGAGGCGCAGGCGCCGCAAATCAAGATGAATATCCTGACGCAGTTCATCCGGGATATGTCGTTCGAGAATGTCCTTGCGCAGAAAGGTGCCTCGGGCGAGGTGCAGCCCGATGTCAAGGTACAGGTCAACCTCGATGCCAGGAAGCGCGAGGCCGAACACCAGTACGAGGTGATCATGAAGCTCGTCGTCGACTCCTCGGCCAAGGAGAGCGGCGAAAAGATGTTTCTGCTGGAGCTTGAGTATTCCGGGGTGTTCCAGGTCGAGGGTGTTCCGGAAGACCAGATGCACCCCTTCCTGCTTATCGAGTGCCCGCGCATGATCTTCCCGTTCGTGCGACGCATCGTCTCGGACGTCACCCGCGATGGTGGCTTTCCGCCGCTCAACCTCGACAACATTGATTTCGTGCAGCTTTACCGCAACGAGCTGGCCCGCCGCCAATCGCAGAAGGGCGAGCCGGCCGCGCAGACGCCCGACGCCTAATCCAGTTTGTTCCAAAGCGCGCCGTCGCCCATGCCTTCAACGAAAGCTCGGTGGGCGGCGGCCTCTTTCTCCGTCAGCCGCGACGGCAAGGGCCGCGGCCGCGCCGTGGGGCGCCAAGCCGCCGCGTCACCGTGTGAGCGACCGGAATCGCCCGAAACGGCAAGGCCGAAATCGGGCTGGCGCCCACCGATCAGTTCCAGGTAGACCTCGGCAAGGATCTCGGAATCGAGAAGCGCGCCGTGCAGGGTGCGCGATGCGTTGTTGATCCCGAAGCGGCGGCACAGCGCATCCAGCGTCGCCGGAGAGCCGGGGTATTTCTTGCGCGCGATCGCCAGCGTGTCGATCGCCTGTTCCCAGGGCAAAGCGGGAAGGCGGCACAACTGCAATTCGGCGTTGAGGAATTTCATGTCGAAGGCGGCGTTGTGGATCACCAGTTTGGCGTCCTTGACGAAATCCAGGAAGGGTTGCGCGACGACGTGGAACAACGGCTTGTCGCGCAGGAAGTCATCGCCCAGGCCATGTACCTCGAACGCCGATTGCGGCATCGGGCGTTGCGGGTTGACGTATTCGTGAAAGGTCCGACCCGTGGGCATGTGGTTGTAAAGCTCCACGGCGCCGATTTCGACGATCCGGTCGCCCTGTTCGGGGTCGAACCCGGTGGTTTCGGTGTCGAGCACGATTTCACGCATCGCTAGCCTTCCGCAGGTTGTTCCGTATGTCTTCGACGATGGCACGCACCTGTTGCGCGGCGTGATCCGGGGTGTCGGTTTCCACTATGTAGTCGGAGCGCGCGCATTTGTCTTGGTTGGGCATCTGCTTGGCCTTGATGGCCTCGAACTGCGCTTCGCTCATGGTGCCCCGGGCCAGAACGCGCGCGCGCTGTTCGTCCGCTGCGACATCGACGCACACGACCGCGTCCATTTCCCGGTCGCCCCCGGTTTCGAACAGCAATGGAATGTCGAAGACCACGATGTCGGCCGAGCTGCCGGCAACGAAATCGGCCCGGTCGCAAGCCAGCAGCGGATGCACGATTTTCTCGATTCTGGACAGCGCGCCAGGATCTTCGGCGATGATCTCGCGCAGCCGCGCGCGTGATACGGCGCCATCCTCGACGGCCCCGGGAAATTCGGCACCGATCGGCGCAACGGCCCGTCCGCCGGGCTCATACAGGCGATGAACGGCGGCATCGGCATCCCAAACCGCGCAGCCGTGTTGCCAGAACAGATCAGCCGTGGCGGATTTGCCCATCCCGATCGAGCCGGTCAGCCCCAGTTTGAACATCAGCGCAGAACGGCCGCGCGGGCGGCGGCATCGACTTCGGGCCGCTGACCGAACCACCGCTCGAAACCGGGCACGGCCTGATGCAGCAGCATGCCAAGCCCGTCGACGGTGGTGCAGCCCATTTCCTCGGCCGTTTGCAGAAACCGGGTTTGCAGCGGGGCATAAACGAGGTCGGTTACCGTTGCGCCGCGCTGCAGGCCGTCCAGCGGCACGCGCAAGGGGGGCATCCCGATCATGCCCAGCGACGTGGTATTGACCACCGTCGCTGCATCTTCCAGCATGTTGCCGGCCTGTACCCATTCGACCACCGTTATGCGGGTTCCGAATTCCTTTTGCAGCGTCTCGGCGCGCGCGCGGGTGCGGTTCGAAAGCATGATCTCGGGCACGCCGGCATCAAGCAGCGCGACAATAACCGCCCGCGCCGCGCCCCCGGCGCCCAGCACCGCGCATGGCCCGGCCTTGGCATCCCAGTCCGGGGCCCCCTGGCGCAGGTTTTCGATGAATCCGTAGCCATCGGTATTGTCGGCGTGAATCTTGCCGTCGGGGCGAAATATAAGCGTGTTCGCCGCGCCGATCAGCGTTGCGCGATCCGTCGCAAGGTCAGCGATTTCCATGATCGCTTCCTTGTGGGGAACGGTGACGTTGGCACCCACGAACCCGGCTTTGGGCAGTGCTTCGATAACCTGGCGCAGGTCGTCGGGCCCCACATCCATCGGGATGTAGTAGCCGGGCAATCCGTATTGACGTAGCCAATGGCGATGCAACTGCGGAGATTTCGAGTGCGCGACCGGCGATCCGATCACACCGGCAAGCGGAATCCTGTCCTGCGTCATTCCTTCAACACTCCACGCTGGGTGAGGTATGTCAAAACCTCCAGCAACGGTAGACCCAGGATGGAAAAATAGTCTCCTTCTATCCTGGAAAACAAGCGGATACCTTCGCTCTCGATCTGGTAGCTGCCAACTGACGACTGAACAGCCGGCCAGTTGCGGTCTAGGTAGTCATCCAGAAACATGTCCGAAAAGGCACGCATGTGCAATCGCGCCTTGCCGACATGGCGCCAGACAGGCGCGCCCGCCTCGTAGATGACCGCCGCAGACAGCAGCGAATGCGTGTGGCCGCGTAACCGGCGCAGTTGTGCCGCTGCCTCGTCGCGGGCGGAAGACTTGGACAGCGATACACCCTCGAACTCCAGCACCTGATCGCAGCCGATCACCAACGGCTCGGGCGCCTTGGCGCTAACGCGCCGCGCTTTGTGTTCGGCCAGGGCATCGGCGATGTCGCGCGGTATCGCACCTTCGGCTTGCAGCGCCGTTCTTACCGCATCCTCATCGACACCGGCCATCTGCACATTGAAATCCACCCCGGCATTGGCAAGCATCTGCCGCCGTGTTTGCGATCCGGAAGCAAGCGTCACACCCTGCGAGGCGGTGTCAGCAAATCGTGTTGGTTCCGCCTTTGTTCTTCGGCACCAACAGGTTAGTATCAGAGGTCCGAAACCGCTCTGGAGACCTGTCATGCCCCGCTTCGATCCGGCCGAGCTTGGCCGCCTGCTCGCCCGTCTGAC
>NZ_JAGXFK010000077.1 GCF_024637375.1 Sediminimonas sp.
AGCTTGATCAGCATGCCGATCTCCCGTCTCGCACCTCGTTCAGAACAGATCGTGCCATGAAAAGCGCAGATCGACGAGGAGCTATGTGATCATCCGGGATGAAACACTTAGAGTGGGCAACACCTCGACACAACACGCGACTTGAGAGCGGAGGTGCGAAAGTCTGCCACGGTTGTGGCGTGACAATCCTGATCCATCAGCATAAAAGGCAGCGACCGGCAGGAAAGTCTGCCAAATGGACACCCCGGCGTGCCTTTTCACGCGGGGCGGCGGTCACGCCCGACGGGGCGGTGTCATTGCCGAACGTGTCGCGCCCGGCCGGCGCGCGCGATCGCGTCACCGCCGGGCAATGCCGGCACCGGCCTGACCGGCCCCGCGCCGCCCCTGCCCTTCATCTTTCCCCAAATACTCATGGCGGCCCCGCGCAAGGCTTGCGATCGCGTGCCTGCCCCGCGCGCCATGGTCACGAACGCGCCTTCCGGCGCGGCCCCCGTCCCCGCCACCGACGCGATACCGACAGGATACCGACGCGGCACCGGCACCGCGCGGATCACCGGAACCGATATAATTAACGCACGATATCATGCACTTATACGAAATCGGCAAGAAAACCGCGACTCGGCCCATTTCGGTTTACCAGCCATTAACACTGCCCGCGCTATTGCTGTTCGGGCAAGCAGACGGAGTCGTGATGACCGTGGACCAAAGCAAGTCTTCCACTCACCCCCTACTCCCACCCACCACGGAAGATGAGCGGCTGTCATGGCTTCGTCTCTTGCGCTCTCGCCGGGTCGGTCCCAGCACCTTTTTCCGCCTGATGGGCGAACATGGCAACGCCGAGGCGGCGCTCGCCGCCCTGCCCGGGGTGGCCCGTGCCGCCGGGGTCGAGGGCTACGCGCCCTGCCCGCCCGAGGTCGCCGCGGCCGAAATGCAGGCCGGCCAAACCGCCGGCGCCCACCCGGTATTCTACGGTGAAGCCACCTATCCCGCTGATCTTGCGGACATATCCGACGCACCGCCGGTGCTGTGGGCGGTCGGCGACAGCGCGCTTGCCAGGCGCCCGATGATCGCGCTCGTAGGCGCGCGCAACGCCAGTTCGCTGGGCGCACGGATGGCGCGGGCATTGGCCACGGAACTGGCCGAGGCCGGGTATGTCATCGTTTCGGGCCTGGCTCGCGGCATCGACACCACCGCCCACGCGGCAGCCCTGGAAAGCGGCACGCTCGCGGTGCTGGCCGGGGGGGGTCGACGTGCTCTACCCGGCCGAGAACGCGCGCCTGGCAGAGGACATCGCCGCGCGCGGCCTGCGGCTTTCGGAACAACCCATGGGCATGGCCCCACAGGCCCGCCACTTTCCACGCCGCAACCGCATCGTCAGCGGGTTGTGCCGCGGTGTCGTGGTGGTCGAGGCGGCGGCAAAATCCGGCAGCCTGATCACCGCGCGCAGCGCCCTTGACCAGGGGCGCGAGGTGCTGGCGGTGCCCGGCCATCCGTTCGACGCCCGCGCCGCCGGTTGCAACATGCTGCTGCGCGACGGCGCGGTGCTGGTGCGCAACGCCGCCGACGTGATCGAGGCGCTGCCACCGGCTGCGCCCGACCACGCACCCGATCAGCCGCAACTGGCCCTCGACCCGGCACCGGCGGCGGCCGGCAGCAACGCCGCGCCGCCGCCCGTACCGCCTGCCCCGCCGCGGCCAGACCCCGCGCCACGGCGCAACCTGCGCGAAACCGCGGCGCTGCACAGCGCCATCCTGCAACGCCTGGGGCCCAGCCCGGTGGCCGAGGATCAACTCATCCGCGACCTGAACGCCCCGGCGCGTGCCGTGGCACCGGCGCTGGTCGATCTGGAACTCGACGGCAAGATCAGGCGCAGCACCGGCGGCATGCTGGCGCTGAGCTGACCGCGCAACCGCCACGCAACCCGGCGCATTGACAATTCCCCGCTCCGCCCCACATGGTCCGCCGCCATGGACAAGGGACCGAGTCGAAAGGATTGCCGATGCCAGTCGTCGTTGTAGAATCGCCGGCCAAGGCCAAGACGATCAACAAATATCTCGGCTCCGACTACACGGTTCTGGCGTCCTACGGGCACGTCCGCGACCTGCCGCCGAAAGACGGATCGGTCGATCCCGAGCACGATTTCGCCATGAAATGGGAAATCGGCGTCGATGCCCGAAAGCACGTCAAGGCGATCGCCGATGCGCTGGCCGACGATCCCGACCTGATCCTCGCCACCGACCCCGACCGCGAGGGCGAGGCGATCAGCTGGCACCTGGAAGAAGCGCTCAGGAAACGCCGCGCCCTGAAGAAGGACACGCCGGTCAGCCGCGTGGTGTTCAACGCCATCACCAAGACCGCGGTCTCCGAGGCAATGAAGAACCCGCGCGACATCGACGCACCCCTGGTCGAGGCCTACCTGGCGCGCCGCGCGCTCGACTACCTGGTGGGCTTCAACCTGTCGCCGGTGCTGTGGCGCAAGCTGCCCGGCGCCAAGTCGGCGGGCCGGGTGCAATCGGTCTGCCTGCGCCTGATCGTCGAGCGCGAGATGGAGATCGAGGCCTTCAACCCGCGCGAATACTGGTCGGTCAAGGCCCGGCTCTCCACCCCGCGCGGACAGGAATTCGAGGCGCGCCTGACCACGCTGGCCGGCGACAAGCTCGACAAGTACGCCATCGCCAACGAAACCCAGGCCGAGATGGCGGTGCAGGCAATCACCTCGCGCGATCTGAGTGTCACCTCGGTCGAGGCCAAGCCGGCCAGTCGCAACCCCTCGGCCCCGTTCATGACCTCGACGCTGCAACAGGAGGCCAGCCGCAAGTTCGGCATGGGCGCGCGCCAGTGCATGAGCGCGGCGCAGCGCCTCTACGAGGCCGGGCACATCACCTACATGCGCACCGATGGCATCGACATGGCCCCCGAGGCGGTGATGGCCGCGCGCGACGCGATCACCGCGCGCTATGGCGCCGATTACGTGCCCAAGTCCCCGCGCATGTACAAGAACAAGGCCAAGAACGCGCAAGAGGCGCACGAATGCATCCGGCCCACCGAAATGACCCGCGACGCCGCGGCGCTGAAACTGTCGGACGGCGACCAGCGCAAGCTCTACGACCTGATCTGGAAGCGCACCCTGGCCTGCCAGATGGCCGCGGCAAAGCTGGAACGCACCACCGTCGATATCGGCAGCGCCGACGGCCAGGTCGGCCTGCGCGCCACCGGGCAGGTGATGCTGTTCGACGGCTTTCTCAAGGTCTACGAGGAAGGCCGCGACGACGAGGGCCGCGATGACGACGACAAGCGCCTGCCGCAGATCATGCAGGGCGAGCCGACCGAGAAGCGCGGCGTCACGCCCGAGCAGCATTTCACCCAGCCGCCGCCGCGCTACACCGAGGCCACGCTGGTCAAGCGGATGGAGGAACTGGGCATCGGCCGCCCCTCGACCTATGCCAGCGTGATCGGCACCATCCAGGACCGCGAATACGTCCGCAAGGAACAAAACCGCCTCATCCCCGAGGACAAGGGCCGCATCGTCACCGTCTTCCTGATGAATTTCTTCCGGCGCTACGTGGAATACGATTTCACCGCCGACCTGGAAGATCAGCTCGACGCGGTCAGCGCCGGCAAGGCCGATTACAAGGAGGTGCTGGCGAGGTTCTGGCGCGACTTCTCGGCCGCCATCGCCGAGACATCCGAGTTGCGCATCTCAGAGGTGCTCGACGTGCTCGACGATGCCCTGGCGCCGCAACTCTACCCGCCGCGCGAGGATGGCGGCGACCCGCGCACTTGTCCGCTGTGCGGCACCGGCCAGTTGCACCTGAAAACCTCGCGCAGCGGCGGTTTCGTGGGGTGCAACAACTACCCCGAATGCCGCTACACCCGCCCCCTGGGCGGCGACGAGGGCCAGGGCGACCGTATTCTCGGCGTCGATCAGGGCGATGAGATCAGCCTGCGCTCGGGCCGGTTCGGCCCCTACGTGCAGCGCGGCGAGGCGACCGAGGACAACAAGAAACCGCCGCGCGCCTCGCTGCCCAAGGGCTGGTCGCCCGACGACATGAACCTCGAAAAGGCGCTGATGCTGCTGAGCCTGCCACGCGAGATCGGCCCCCACCCCGAAGACGGTGAACCCGTCGAGGCGGGCATCGGCCGCTACGGGCCCTACGTCAAGCACGGCCGCCTTTATGCCAACATCAAGGAGGTCGACGACGTCTTTACCATCGGCATGAACCGCGCGGTCGAGGAACTGGCCAAGAAAGCCGCCAGCCGCGGGCGCGGGCGCGCCGCGGCGGCGCCGCTCAAGGAGCTGGGCGAACACCCCGACGGCGGCGACATGAACGTGATGGACGGCCGCTATGGCCCTTACGTGAAATGGGGCAAGATCAACGCCACCCTGCCCAAGGGGACGGAGCCGGCAGACGTGACGCCGGAGTCGGCCATCGAACTGGTCAACGAAAAAGCCGCCAAGAAGGGCACCAAGGGCAAGGCGCCGGCAAAAAAGGCGGCCACCGGCAAGGGCGCGACCAAGACCACCGCAAAGAAACCTGCGGCGAAGAAAACCGCGACCGGGAAGAAATCCGCGTCCTGACGCCCGCGCACGGGCTTACGCAGTTCTACGTATCGCGGAACGGGCGGCGGACGACGCGTTGACTCCCTCGTGCGCAGGGGCCACAACCCGCATAATTCCGCCAACGAGGGAGACACTGATGAAGAAGGTCTACGCTAACGCCGACGCGGCGCTCGACGGGCTGCTGTTCGACGGCATGTTCATAGCCTCGGGGGGCTTCGGGCTGTGCGGCATTCCCGAATTGCTGCTCGATGCCATCCGCAAGGCCAGCACCAGGAACATGACCTTTGCCTCGAACAACGCCGGGGTGGACGATTTCGGCATCGGCATCCTGCTGCAGACAAAGCAGGTGAAGAAGATGATCAGCTCCTACGTGGGTGAGAACGCCGAGTTCATGCGCCAGTATCTGTCGGGCGAGCTGGAGCTGGAATTCAACCCGCAGGGCACGCTGGCCGAACGCATGCGCGCCGGCGGCGCCGGCATCCCCGGTTTCTACACCGCCACCGGCGTCGGCACCCAGATCGCCGAGGGCAAGGACCACAAGGAATTCGACGGCCGCACCTACATCCTTGAGCGCGGCATCTTCGCCGACCTGAGCATCGTCAAGGCGTGGAAGGCCGACACCACCGGCAACCTGGTGTTCCGCAAGACGGCGCGCAACTTCAACCCGCCGGCGGCGATGTGCGGGCGCACCTGCGTCGTCGAAGTCGAAGAGATCGTCGAGCCGGGGCAACTCGACCCCGATTGCATCCACCTGCCGGGCGTCTATGTGCACCGCATCATCCAGGGGCAGCACGAGAAACGCATCGAGAAACGCACGACGCGGCCCGGCACGAAAGGCAACGCCGGACAAGGGGAGGATCTGTAATGGCCTGGGATCGCGATCAGATGGCGGCACGCGCCGCGCAGGAACTCGAGGACGGCACCTATGTCAACCTCGGCATCGGCATCCCGACGCTGGTGCCCAATTTCATCCCCGAGGGCGTGACGGTGACGCTGCAATCGGAAAACGGGATGCTGGGGATGGGCCCCTTCCCCACCGAGGACGAAATCGACCCCGACCTGATCAACGCCGGCAAGCAGACGATCACCGAACTTCCCAACACAAGCTACTTCGACAGCGCCACCAGCTTCGGCATGATCCGCGGCGGCAAGATCGCGATGGCGATCCTGGGCGCCATGGAGGTGGCGGAAAACGGCGACCTGGCGAACTGGATGATCCCCGGCAAGCTGGTCAAGGGCATGGGCGGCGCGATGGACCTGGTCGCGGGTGTCCGCCGCGTCGTGGTGGTGATGGACCACACCAACAAGGCGGGCGACTCCAAGCTGCTGAAGGCCTGCACGCTGCCGTTGACCGGCACCGGGGTGGTGAACCGCATTATCACCAACCTGGGCGTGCTCGACGTGGTCGAGGGTGGTCTCAGGATCGTGGAAACCGCCGACGGCGTCAGCGAGGACGACATCCGCGCCGCGACCGAGGCGACCATCGTCAACTGAGGCACGCGCGCCGGCGCTGCAATGGAGCGGCTGGCATGGCCGGGGCCCGGGGGCGCGCGCAAACGCCCGCGGGCCCTTTCCATTCCCGTGGGTGAATATCGGCGCCGGGGCGTTCCATTCGCCGGCGCGGCCCCCTAGTATGGCCGCAGCCATGATCATGGACGGCCGCGACTCGATGACCGACGACACCCCCACCCCGCCCCTGGCGCGCCGGCCAGTCGCACGCTGGCGCGACATCGCGCTGATGGCGGTGCTGGTGGTGCTGGTCGTGGCCGGGCTGGCCGGGCTGGCCGCTGCCACCGGCTGGGAACAGACGGTCGCGCAATTGTCGCGCCTCGGGCTGGTGCAGATCGCCGTGCTGCTGCTGCTGTCATGCGTGAATTACGGGCTGCGCGGCCTGCGCTGGCACCTGTTCGCGCGGCGCCTCGGACTGCCGGTGACACCCCTGCAAAGCCTGCGCCATTTCTGGGGTGGTTTTGCCATGGTGGTAACCCCGGGCCGGGTGGGCGAGGTGATCCGCCTGCGCTGGATCGGGCGCGAAACGGGCTGGCGGATCGAGCGCACGGCGCCGATGGTGGTGGCGGACCGGGCCAGCGACATGGTCGCGATGGGGTTACTTCTGGGGCTTGCCGTGGCGCTCAGCAGCACCAGCATCGCGATGGCGCTGCCGGTAGCGGGGCTGGCGCTGGCCGGCGCCTACCTGGTGACGCGCCCGCGGCTGCTACGCGGGCTGGCCGAAGGGTTCTACGGGCTGACCGGGCTGTTGCCCCGGCTGGTAGTACGGGTGCGGCTGGCGGCGCGGTCGCTGGGGCGCTTTTCCAACCCATGGGTGCTGCTCGCCGCTACCGGGCTGGGGATGTGCGGCTGGCTCGCCGAGGGGGTTGCCTTCCACCTGCTGATGGGCTGGATGGGCTTTGAAACAGGGCTGTGGAAGGCAACGCTGATCTTCGTCTTCTCGACGCTGGCCGGGGGGCTGACCGGCGCGCCGGGCGGGCTGGGCGGCGCCGAGGGGGCGATGGTGGCGCTGCTGCTGGTCGAGGGCGTTCCGATGGAGACCGCCATAGCCGCGACGGCAGTGATCCGGGTGACAACGCTGTGGTTCGCCATCATCGTCGGGTTCATCGCGTTCCCGATCGCCGAACGCAAATCACGCGAGGGACAAACATGACCTGGAAACACCTGACCTATACCGGCTGGGGCCGCGCGCTGCACGCGCATGGCGAGATGGCGCGCCCCGAACGCGTGGCGGACCTGCGCGCGCTGCCGCCTGCGCCGGCGATCGGCAACCGGCGCAGTTATGGCGATGCCTGCCTCAACAACGAGGGCCGCACCGTGGACATGACGCGCCTCGACCGGCTGCTGTCGTTCGACGAGGAAACCGGCCTGCTGGAGGCCGAGGCCGGCATCACCCTGGGCGAGATCACCCGCCTCATGGCGCCGCGCGGCTGGCTGCTGCCGGTGCTGCCCGGCACCGGGTTTGCCACCCTGGGCGGCGCCATCGCCATGGACGTGCACGGCAAGAACCACCACAACGCGGGCAGTTTCGGCCAACACGTCGCCGCGATCCGGTTGCTGCAAAACGGCAAGCTGCGCGGCGTCACGGCCAAGACGGCCCCCACCCTGATGCGCGCCACCATCGGTGGGCTGGGCCAGACCGGCGCGATCGTCTCGGCGCAGGTGCGGATGATGCCGGTCGAGGGCGAAACCATGCGCGTGCGCGAAAGCCGCGTCGGCGGCTGGGACGAACACATCGCGCTGCTCGATGCCTCGGACGCCACCTATACCGTCGGCTGGCTGGACGCCACGGCGCGCGGCGATGCGCTTGGCCGCGGCATCGTCGAAGAGGGCGAAATCGGCCCCGACCCGGCACCGGCACCGCGAAAGGCGCACACGGTGCCCTTTACCGCGCCGCACTGGGCACTGTCGAAGCCGATCGTGCGGGCCTTCAACGAGGTCTACTACCGCCGCGTTCCCGCGGCGGGGCGGACGGTGTCCAGGCGTTTCGAGGACTTTTTCTTTCCCCTCGACAAGATCCACGACTGGAACCGCCTTTACGGGCGCCGGGGCTTTCACCAGTTCCAATGCGTCGTTCCCGTCGACCAGGCCGCCGCGCTGCGCGCGATGCTGGAGCGGATCGCAAACAGCGGGCTGGCCTCGCCGCTGGCAGTGCTCAAGCGTCTCGGCTCGGGGCGCGGCGGCATGATGTCGTTCCCGATGGCGGGGTACACCCTGGCGGTGGATTTCCCCAACCGCACACGCGCGCGCGGCCTGATCCGCGCGCTGGAGGCGGACGTGGCCGCGGCGAACGGGCGGCTTTACTTCGCCAAGGATGCGCTGGCCGCGCCCGAACCCATCCGCGCGATGTATCCCGAACACGCCGACTGGGCGGCAGAGGCGGCAAAGGCCGACCCCGACGGCGTGCTGCAAACCGACCTGATCCGACGGCTTGGGCTGAGGAGCGCATGATGCAACAGACATGGGTGATACTGGGCGCGACCTCGGCGATGGCGCGGGCGTATGCACGGCTGCTGGCCGAGGAGGGGCACGCCCTGATCCTGGCCGGGCGCGACATGGATGAATTGCAGACCCTTGCCACCGATTGCGCACTGCGCGGCGCGGGTGCGGCGCGGGCGATGCGGTTCGACACCCGCGCACCGCGTCATGACGGCGCGATCCTGGAGGCGCTGGAGTCCGCCGAAGGCGCGCTCAACGCCGCCGTCTTCGTCGGCGCGATGCCGCCCCAGGCCGCGATCGACGCCGATCCGGCACGTCTGGCCGGCGTGATCGAGGACAATTTCACCGGCCCGGCGCGGTTCCTCCACCGGCTTGCCCCGATGATCGAGGCGCGCGGGTGCGGCACGATCGTCGGCGTCGGCTCGGTCGCCGGCGACCGCGGGCGGCTGGGAAACTACGTCTACGGTGCCGGCAAGGCCGCGTTCCACACTTATCTGTCGGGCCTGCGCAACCGGCTGGGGCGCGCCGGCGGGCACGTCGTGACGGTTAAACCCGGCTTCGTCGACAGCGCCATGACCTGGGGGGTCGAGGGCATGTTCCTGGTGGCGCCGCCCGCCAAGGTGGCATGCGACATTCGCCGCGCGGTATCGAAGCGCCGCAACACCATCTACACGCCCGGGTTCTGGCGGTTGATCATGCTGGTCATCCGCTTGATCCCGGAACCGGTGTTCAAGAAACTGTCGATCTGAGCCGCCTCAGCGCGCGCCGGTGTCGAACACGCACCCGTCCGAGAGCAGCTCGGGCGGGGTCATGCACAAGGCGCGCGCCACGCCGTAGGCCGCCAACACCCGTGGCACGTAATCGCGCGTTTCGGCAAAGGGCGGCACGCCCCCGTGGCGGCGTACCGCACCGCCCCCCGCGTTATAGGCAGCCAGCGCCAGCACCGGGTCGCCGTCGAAATCGGCAAGCAGGCTGTCGAGGTATTCGACACCGCCGCGCAGGTTTTCTTCGGCATCCAGCGCATCGGCAACGCCGAAGCGGCGCGCGGTGTCGGGCATCAACTGCATCAGCCCGCGCGCGCCCTTGGCGCTGACGGCATCGGTACGCCCGCCCGATTCCACAGCCGCGACCGCCAGCACCAGCGCCGGCGACACCCCCGTGCCCACGGTGTGGCGCATCATCGCCGGGCCGTGACGCGCCACGATATCCAGCAGGCGCGCGACGGCAGGGGCCGGCACCCGGGCCCCCGCGGGCGGGTTGCCGAGCGTGCGCAGCGCCAGGTCAAGCCGCGCCGCCGCCGGATCGCCACCCGCATCGATGGCGCGCCAGAACCAGGCGTGGCGTGGCGCCTGCCCGTCTTCGTCTGCGGACGCGGCGGGGGCCTCGGGGGCGGGGGGCGCGATCTGTACGGTGATGCGCTTGTCGCCCGGCTTGGGCGGGGTCACGCGCTTGAAGGTGAAATCTGGAAACGGCGGCGGCCCGGCCCCGGCGGGCAATCCCTGCCCGGCCAGCGCAAGCCCCAAAGCCATCAGACGCATGCCCCGGATCATCGACCGTCCCCTCGCTGTGCCGAAGCGGCCCGTTCAGACGCGATCACCATCGCACGACGGCGACTCGGAGGCCAGAAAAACCCCGATTCACCAGCCTTTCCGCCATCCGCACACCGCCCGAATCCACCACAAGTAGAAAAGGTTGAAGAAATATCAAAAATAAAATTGTTCATGTTCAAATGGTTACTTAAAGCCTGCCGCAAAAAATCGAGACGTCCAAAATTGCTATTTTCACGCCAAACTGTTGCCCCATTCGATTGGCTATATATCCCCATACCGAGGCGGTGATGGGCCAAAGAGAGAGGCGGCCCACCAAGACCACCGACGAGGTCGTGAAACTGAGCAAACCTATCTGATCCTATGGAGGGACAAAACCATGATCAACTTCATCAAGAACTTCCGCAATGACGAATCCGGCGCCGTGACCGTTGACTGGGTCGTTCTGACCGCCGCCGTCGTGGGCCTGGCCGTGGCCGCCTACAGCTCGATCAAGACGGGCGCCACCAACATGACCGCTGCGACCAACACCTACATGGGTTCGCAGACGCCGGGCTCGTTCTAATACGCCCGCCGCATCACGCAGATCACAGGCCGCACCCGGCCGGACCGGGTGCGGCCGATTTTTTTGGTCAGGGGCGCGTGGCCAAACTACCGGCCCGTTGTTTCCAGAATGGAACCTCCTGTCACCCCGAGGACATGCGAGGTCATTGAATGCGCAAGCTGTTTCAAAAATTCCGACGCACCGAGGAAGGTGCCGTCACCGTCGACTGGGTCGTTTTGTGCGCACTCGTCGTCACGCTGCTTGCCGCGGGCTACGGCAACCTCAAGACCGCCACGCTGGACCTCAGCACCGGCACCCGCGATTACATGAGCACCGCGACATTCTGAGCGCCCCACAGCGCCGGTTGACGCGCGATGATCACGGAATCATCCCGCTTTCGCCACATTCGCGCGGCACCGTGCCAGCATAGACGTGTACCCACCCGCGCCGCGACGTGCGCGCAACGGAAAGGTTGTTCAGATGCGAGCTGTTTTCGGACTAGTCCTGATCGCCGGGATCGGCCTGGCCGGTTTCGCCGCCTACATGGTCAAGGAACGCCTCGACACCTACGAGGCCGCGCTTGCCCAGGCCCGCGCCGCACAGGGGCAGATCGTCGATACCGTCGAGGTCTTCGTCGCCAAGGAGCAACTGACATACGGCGCACGGCTTGCCAAGGAGGCCGTGCGCCTGGTGAAATGGCCCAAGTCCGCCCTTCCCGAGGGCGTGTTCACCGAGGCCGCGGCGCTGTTTCCCGAAGACAAGGACCCGCGCACCATCCTGCGCACGATGGAGAAGAACGAACCCATCCTTGCGGTCAAGATTACCGAACCCGGCCAGGACGCGGGCATTACCTCGCGGCTCAAGCGTGGCATGCGCGCCTTCGCCATCAAGGTCGACGCGACAAGCGGTGTGTCGGGCTTCCTGCGCCCCGGTGACCGGGTCGATGTCTACTGGACCGGCAATGTCGGGCGTATGACCGTGGGCGGCGAAGGACGCGGCGAAATCACCAAGCTGATTCAGACCGGGGTGCAGCTTGTCGCCGTGGATCAGAGCGCCAGCGACGAGCGCCCCGGCGCCACCGTCGCACGCACCGTCACCGTTGCCGTGCGCCCCAACCAGGTGGCGGCGCTGGCACAGGCCCAGAGCACCGGCAAGCTGTCGCTGGCACTGGTGGGCGCGGGCGACGACAGCGTGTCGTCGTCGATCGAGATGGACCAGCAAATGCTGCTGGGCCTGACCAGGGCACGTGAACCCGAACCGGTGGAGAAGAAAGAGGAATGCACCATCCGCACCCGCCGTGGCAGCGAAGTGGTGGAAATTCCGATCCCCTGCACCAATTGAGCCCTTCGAACAGGGCGGCCGTGGCCGCCCTGTTGCGAGTTATCCACATCAAGCCCGGCTCCGAAGGCTTTGATTCTTGCAATATTTCGAAAAATGGAGCAGGCTGGCTGGAAAAGCGGGCTCAAGACCCGCGTTTGAGGCGTGATCGGAAAGGCAGGTCACATGAAAACCGACAATTTCCTGAGGGCGGCCTTGATGGGCGTGCTCGCCCTGACGTTACAGTGGGCCGCCCCGGCCACGCCGCATGCCGAAACCGTGCGCGTGGTACGCGCCGGCGTCACCTCCAAGCTGGGCGTGCCGATGAACCGCGCCGTGGTGGTCGAAAGCGACGTGCCCTTTGCCGAGCTTTCCATCGCCAACCCGGCGATCGCAGATATCTCGTCGCTGTCCGACCGCACTATCTATGTGCTCGGCAAGGCACCGGGCATGACCACGCTGACGCTTCTGGATGCGACCGGCCAGTTGATTGCCAACGTGGACGTGCGCGTCTCGGCCGACATCAGCGAGTTCAAGGAACGCCTGCAACAGATCATGCCCGGCGAAAAGATCGAGGTGCGCACAGCCAATGACGGCATCGTGCTGTCCGGCACGGTGTCGAGCACGCAGCGCATGCAGCGTGCGCTCGACCTGGCCGAGCGCTACGCGCCCGAACGGGTGTCGAACCTGATGAGCGTTGGCGGCATTCAGCAGGTGATGCTCAAGGTCCGCTTCGCCGAGATGGAGCGCACCGTTTCCAAGGCGCTTGGCGCGTCGCTGGCCATCGACTCCACCGACGTGACGGGCGGCACCGGGAACGGCGCCAACCTGTCCGGGCAGAGCAGCATCCTGGGCGGCAACATCTCTTCCAACCCCAACAATACCGGCACCATGCTGTTCGGGTTCAATGCTGGGTCTGTACAGGTGGGCGTGCTGCTTGAGGCGCTCGAACAGAAGGGCGTCGTGCGCACATTGGCCGAGCCCAATCTGACCGCGCTTTCGGGGCAGGAGGCCAAGTTCCTGGCCGGCGGCGAATACCCCGTGCCGGTCAGCCAGGAGGGCGGCACCATCAGCGTCGAATACAAGCCCTTCGGGGTCGAGCTCAACTTCATCCCGCGCGTGGTGAACAAGAAGCTCATAAACCTCGAACTCAAGGCCGCCGTCTCGGCGATAGACGACACCAACTCGGTGGCCACAGGCAACGGCTTCAGCATCGACGCCTTCACCCGCCGCGAAACCTCGACCACGGTCGAGCTGCGCGACGGCGAGAGCTTTGCCATCGCCGGACTGCTCAAGGACGATTTCCGCGACACCAGTTCCCAGGTGCCGTGGCTGGGCGACCTTCCGGTGCTGGGCGCGCTGTTCCGCAGCGCCGACTACCAGCGCGCGCAATCCGAACTGGTGATCATCATCACAGCCCACCTCGTCACGCCGACCCGGGGCGAGGCGCTGGTGTTGCCAACCGATCGGGTCACGCCGCCGACCGAGCGCGACCTTTTCCTGTTCGGCAACCTCACCGGAGAGGACGCTGACAAACTGACCGGTGGAGCCGGCGAAGTGGCCAAGCAGGATTTCAGCGGCTCTTACGGCTATGTGATGGAATGACGAGATGCAGGTGCCCATGAAAACAATCGCCGCCGCTGCCGTCCTGATCGGGCTGGTCGCGTGTTCGCCCGAGAACCCCAACACCCGGGGCTTTTTCCAGGAGGCCGGCGCCGGCGTCGATGGTGGCCATTTCGGCAACGCCACGATGCACAACACGCAAATCATGACAGGGCAGAAAACCTACGTGGTGGACCTGGCACACCGCTTCGCCGAAGAGGTCGAATCGACCGTCACCTTCGGGTTCGATTCCGCGCGGCTGGACGGCGCCGCACGCGCCACGCTCGACCGGCAGGCACACTGGATCCGGCAATTCCCCGAGGTGCGCTTCCGCGTCTACGGGCATACCGACAAGGTCGGATCGGCGCGCTACAACAAGCGCCTGGGCCTGCGCCGGGCGCAAGCGGTGGTGAACCACCTCGCCAGGCGCGGCATCAGCCGCGGCCGGCTGGAGGCACTGGTCTCGCACGGCGAGACGCAACCGCTGATCGTGACCGAGGGGCGCGAGCGCCGCAACCGCCGCACCGTCACCGAGGTGTCGGGATTCATGCAGCGCCATCCCACTGTTCTGGATGGAAAATATGCCGAGATCATCTATCGCGAATACGTCCAAAGCGCGACCGCGGAAACCGGCTTGACCAGCGCGGGTGTCAGCGGCGTCTCGGAAGCCGGGGGCGGGGGCGAGTGAGCGCGGCGTTGCCGCGCACATGAACAATCCGGCCCCGCAGCGGGTTTCGTCCACGTTGACCGCATAAATACGATCTTTTGGCCCCAATCTCGCCAATATTTTTCGCGACCTTGGCCTCACGCAGAAAAGCGCGTCCGTCGATTCGGACGCCGGATTGCGCAGCATGGCCCGGCTGGCACCCGGGCCGACGGGCCGGTTCCGTTGCGCGATCCGAATGCAAAAGGACGTGAGGCAAAATGACGAGTAATGAAGATTTCGATTCAACAGCGACCGCGATCCGCGCCTGCACGATCAGCCGCGACGTACAGAATTTCGACCTGCTGATCGAAGACATGGAAAACATCCTCGGCGAGAGCTGGGGCGACCTGGGCTTCGCCGATGCCGCCGCCTTCCTCGCGCAGCCCGAGGCCGACGATCTGGAGTTCGTGGCGCTGGCCATCGATTCCGAGGACGAGGCCAGGACCGAGATGCTGGGCGACTTGATCGGCAAGGCCCATGCCCGCGGGATCCGCGTGATCCTGATCGCTGACGACGTCAGCCCCATGGCCCTGCACCGGCTGCTGCGCGAGGGGGCCGACGAATTCGTGCCCTATCCGCTGCCCGAGAACGAATTGCAGGCCGCGATCGAACGGCTGCGCACCCCCGAGCCTGCCGCCGCCGCGCCGCAGGCGGCTGCGCAACCGCCCGCGGCGGCGCCCTCTGCACACGACCGGCAGGGCGTCCTGCTGGCGGTGCAACCGCTGGCAGGGGGCACCGGGGCCACCACGCTGGCCGTCAACCTGGCGTGGGAACTGGCCAGCATGGAAACCAAGGACGCCCCTTCCCCGCGGGTGTGCCTGCTGGATTTCGACCTGCAATACGGCACGGTCGCGACCTATCTCGACCTGCCCCGGCGCGAGGCGATCTTCGCGCTGCTTTCCGACACCGAGTCGATGGACGACGACAGTTTCTCGCAGGCGCTGATGACCTTCGAGGACAAGCTCCAGGTGCTGACCGCACCATCCGATCTGTTGCCGCTCGACTTCATCTCGCCCGACGACGTGACCCGCATCATCGAGGTGGCGCGGCGCAACTACGACTACGTGATCGTCGACATGCCCGGTACCGTGGTACAGTGGACTGAGGCCGTCCTTCAGGAGGCGCAACTCTATTTCACCACGCTGGAACTGGACATGCGCTCGGCCCAGAACACGCTGCGGCTCAAGCGGGCGCTCAAGTCCGAGGACCTGCCTTTCGACAAGCTGCGCTTTGTGCTCAACCGAGCCCCCAAGTTCACCGACATCACCGGCAAATCGCGCGTCAAGCGCCTTGCCGACAGCCTTGAGATCTCGATCGAGATCCTGCTGCCCGATGGCGGCAAGCCGGTCACGCAATGCGGCGATCACGGTCGTCCGCTGGCGCTGGACGCGGTCAAGAACCCTTTGCGCAAGGAGATCGCGAAGCTCGCCGCCTCGCTCCACGAGCTGGGTCGCTCCGACGCCCGCGCCGCCTGAGGCAGTCAAGGAGACTGAGAGATGTTTTCGCGCTACCGCAAGACCGACTCGAAACCCGTCAAGCCGGCGAACGAGGCCGCCGCCACGCGACCCGAGCCGACACCCTCGGGCGGCGGCTCCGCCGCTCCGGCACCCACCTCGATCCGCCGCGCCGCGCCCAAAGCCAAGCCCCCTGCACAGGTCGCAGCGGCCGACAAGGAACGCAAGCGCAAGGAACGGCTTGCCGAGATCAAGCTCGATCTGCATCACGCGCTGCTCGACAACCTCAACCTGTCGGCGCTGGAAACCGCCAGCGAAAGCGACCTGAAGGCCGAGATCAGCGACATCGCCACCGAGGTGCTGCAGGAAAAGGGAATCGTGCTCAACCGCGAGGACCGCACCCAGATCAATCAGGAGCTTTACGACGAGGTGCGCGGCCTCGGCCCGCTGGAAACCTTGCTCAAGGACGAAAGCGTCAACGACATCCTGGTCAACGGACCGCACCGCATCTTCGTCGAGCGCAGCGGCAAGCTGGAGCTGACCGACGTCACCTTCAAGGACGAAAAACACCTGCTGCGGATCATCGACAAGATCGTGTCGGCCGTGGGCCGGCGCGTGGACGAATCCAACCCCTATGTCGATGCCCGCCTCGCCGACGGGTCGCGCTTCAACGCCATGGTGCCGCCGATCGCGGTGGATGGCAGCCTGGTGTCGATCCGCAAGTTCACCAAGGAAAAACTGGGCATCGACGACCTGATCCGCTTCGGCGCCTTTTCCGAGGAAATGGCCGCCTACCTTCAGGCCGCCGTGGCCTGCCGGCTCAACATCATCGTTTCGGGCGGGACCGGCTCGGGCAAGACGACGACGCTCAACGCGCTGTCGTCGTTCATCGACAATTCCGAGCGCATCCTCACCATCGAGGATACCGCCGAACTGCAGCTGCAACAGATTCATGTCGGGCGCATGGAAAGCCGCCCGCCCAACGTCGAGGGCAAGGGCGCAGTGACGCAGCGCGACTGCCTGCGCAACGCGCTGCGCATGCGCCCCGACCGCATCATCGTCGGCGAGACCCGCGGCGACGAGGTCATCGACATGCTGCAAGCCATGAATACCGGCCACGACGGCTCGATGACCACGATCCACGCCAACAGCGCCCGCGACGGCGTCAGCCGCATGGAGAACATGATCGCGATGTCGGGTATCGAGATGCCCACCAAGGCGGTGCGCGCCCAGATCGCGTCGGCCGTGCATCTGATCGTGCAGGCCAGCCGCCTGCAGGACGGCTCACGCCGGATGACCTCGATCACCGAGGTGACGGGCATGGAGGGCGAGGTGATCTCGATGCAGGAGGTGTTCCGCTACCAGCGCACCGGGCTGACGCCTGAAAACAAGATCATCGGTCATTTCACCGGCACCGGCGTGCGCAGCAACTATTCCGAGCGGTTCCGCCTGTGGGGCTATGACCTGCCGTCGGGGATCTATGACGAAGTGAGCGGGGAATAGACCCATGACCATCAGCATCGAACTACTCATCTACGGGTTGATCTTCATCGGCGTCATCGTGCTGGTCGAAGGGCTGTACCTGACCGCTTTCGGCCGCTCGATCAGCCTCAACAACCGGGTCAACCGCCGGTTGGAAATGCTGGAAAAGGGCGACCGCCGCGAAGAGGTCATGGAAAAGCTGCGCAAGGAAATGCGCCAGCACATGAATTCGCGCGGCATTCCGCTTTACGCCATCCTGGCCGACCGCGCGCAGAAGGCGGCCATCGCCTTTACGCCGCAGCAGTTGATCATGGTCATGGCCGCGCTCAGCGGCGTGGCCTTCGTGGGGCTGACCGTGAGCACCGAAACCGCGCTGGCGATCCGGGCCGGCATCTCTGTGGCCATGGGCGTGGGCGGGGTATTCTTCTGGGTCAGCTCCAAGGCCAACAAGCGCCTCTCGATGATCGAGGAGCAGCTCCCCGACGCGATCGAACTGATGGTTCGTTCCTTGCGCGTGGGCCACCCGTTTTCCTCGGCGATCCAGATCGTCGCCAAGGAGGTCGCCGACCCGCTGGCGACCGAGTTCGGCATCATCGCCGACGAATCCGCCTATGGCCGCGACGTGGGCGAGGCGCTCAAGGACATGGCCGAGCGGCTGGACATGCAGGATTTGCGCTTTCTCGCCGTCGCGGTGACGATCCAGCAACAATCGGGCGGCAACCTGGCCGAGATCCTTGACGGCCTGTCCAAGGTGATCCGGGCGCGTTTCCGCCTGTTCCGCCGGGTCAAGGCGATCACCGCCGAGGCGCAATGGTCGGGCAAGTTCCTGTCGGCCTTCCCGATCGTCGCGCTGGTCGCCATCAACGTCATGGACCCGAATTATTACGACGAGGTCATGGATCACCCCTGGTTCATCCCCGCCTGCCTGGCCGTCGGCGGCTTTCTGGCGGCGAACCTTTTCGTGATGCGCATGCTCGTCAATATCAAGGTCTGAGGAACACCCGGCAATGTCCCCAATGCAAACCTTCATCGAATTCGCGACGACCGGCTTCGGCCCGGTGATCCTTGCCGGCGTGATCGGGATCGGGATGATCCTCGCGACGCTGCCTTTCGTGCTGAACCAGCGCAAGGATCCGCTCGACAAGCTCAAGGAAAGCGCCCGCGCCGATCGCGGCGCGAACCATGCGGGCCAAGCCACGCTGCGCGCCAAGGCCGGCAACGACAAGCTCGAAAAATACTCGGGCTTCCTCGAACCGCAAAGCGAGGCCGAGTATTCTGATGTCCGCATGAAGCTGATGCAGGCGGGCTATCGCACCAAGGATGCGGTGCGCTTCTTCCATTTCGCACAATTCGCTCTCGGTATCCTCGGGCTGGTGCTGGGCGTGGGCTACTACCTGCTGGTGCTGGCCGGCGGGCCGGACGTCACCACTCAGAAGACCCTGATCTTCATTCTCGGGCCGGGAGGCGCGGGCTATATGCTGCCGCGCTACTGGGTGACCAAGCGCCGGCAGGAACGGCAGGAACAGATCATTTCCGGGTTTCCCGACGCGCTCGACATGATGCTTGTCTGCGTCGAGGCGGGCCAGTCGCTGGACCAGGCGATCATGCGCGTGGCACACGAGATCCGTGCCTCGTTCCCGGCCCTGGCCGACGAGTTCGAAATCGTCAGCTACGAGGTCCGCGCCGGCAAGGACAAGGCCTCGGTGCTCAGCGACATGGGCGAACGCTGCGGCGTCAACGACGTATCCAGCTTCGTCACCGTGCTGATCCAGTCGGCCAGCTTCGGCACCTCGATCGCCGAGGCGCTGCGCGTCTATGCGGGAGAAATGCGCGACAAGCGCGTGATGCGGGCCGAGGAAAAGGCAAACAAGTTGCCCACGCAGATGACTTTGGCCACAATGATGCTGACGGTGCCCCCGCTGCTGATCATCCTGGTCGGTCCTTCGGTTGTGGGCATCACCAAGATGGGCGAGATGAATTTCTAGCCATGACGGCACGGCGCACGGCGAGCGGTTTCTTCCTGTTGCTGGTCCTTGCCCTGCCCGCTTGCAATGCGGGCGGGTTCTCAATACCGGCGCAAGGGCCCTACGCGCCGGGTTCGGAACCGGGCGCAGAAGCGGTGGACGGGCTGACCGTGGGTCACCGCCTGATGCGGGCGGGCCAGCCGGAACCGGCGCTCGATGCCTATACCCGCGCCGCGCTTGAACAGGGGATGACCGTCGACGTGCTGTCGGGACTGGGCAGCGCCAACCTTGCGCTCGGGCGTCTGGGGCAGGCCGAAACGCTGCTGCGCCGCGCGGTGCGCAGCGACGATGCCGTCCCGGAAGCCTGGAACAACCTCGGCGTGGCACTGATGGAGCAGGGAGAAACCCCCGAGGCCGTCGAGGTCTTTCGCCGCGCCTACGCGCTCGATAATGGCGAAAGTGACGCAATTCGCGACAATTTGCGCCTGGCCCTCGCAAAATTCCGCGAACGGCGCTACGATGGGGCGAAAGAACAAGATTACAAATTGGTGCGTCGCGGCAGTGGGGAATACCTTATCCGTACGATACCATGACGAGGCAAGAGCAGTAAGAGGACGCAAGAAATGCGCCACCCCAGACAACTGGCCTTTGGCCTGATCGGGCTCGTCGCCCTGTCCGCCTGCGAAAAGCCCGGCGGCGATGCGGTGGATCGGGCGTTCAGGGATGTCAACGTCGTCGACGAGGCCAACCTCGGCGACATCATGCTGACCGTCGCCGACCCCGAAGAGGCGGTCGCCTATTTCCAGCGCACCAGCGCCGAGAACCCCGACCTTATCGGCCCGCAACGCGGGCTGGCGCGATCGCTGTTGCGCGCCGGGCGCGAGACAGAGGCAGTCAGCGCCTGGGACAAGGTCACCCGCCATCCCGAGGCCACCAACGAGGACCGAGTCGATCACGCCGACGCTCTGATCCGCAACGGCAAATGGGAAGCGGCGGCGAAGGTTCTCGACAGCGTTCCGCCCACCTTCGAGACCTACAAGCGCTACCGCCTCGAAGCGATGATCGCCGATTCCGAGGAAAACTGGGAAAAGGCCGACCATTTCTACGACACCGCCGCGGGCCTGACCACCCAGCCCGCCGGGGTGCTCAACAACTGGGGCTATTCCAAGCTGACCCGCGGCGATTACCCAGAGGCAGAGCGCCTGTTCACCGAAGCCATCCGCCGTGACCGCGGTCTTTTCACCGCCAAGAATAACCTGGTACTGGCGCGCGGCTCACAGCAGAAATACAGCCTGCCGGTGATCCCGATGGACCAGGTGGAGCGGGCGCAACTGCTGCACACGCTGGCGCTCAGCGCCATCAAGCAGGGCGACGTGGCGATCGGCAAAGGCCTCTTGAACGAGGCGATCGAAACCCACCCGCAGCATTTCGAGACCGCCGTGCGCAGCCTGCGCGCGCTGGAAAACAACGTGGTCAACTGATCGCCGCTCTCCGGGATATGGCAGCAGACACCAGCGAGGCGAGGCCAAGATGACGCTTGAAATCCCGGCCGCGGCCGCCCTGTGGTTTCTGCCCTTTGCCCTGCCGCTGTGCATCTGGGTCGCCTGGAGCGACTTGCGCGACATGCGCATTCCCAACCGCGCGGTACTGGCGCTGGCGGCGGTATTCGTGGTGGTCGGGCCGCTGACCCTGCCGCAGTCGGTCTTCGCCTGGCAGATGCTGCATCTTGTGGTGGTGCTGCTCGTGGGCATGGGGCTCAATGCCGCGGGGCTTCTGGGCGCGGGCGATGCCAAGTTCGCCGCCGCCGCCGCGCCCTTTGTCGCGCTCGGCGACGTTCGCTTCGTGATCGCGCTGTTCGCGGCCAACCTTCTGGCCGCGTTCATCACTCACCGGCTCGCCGCGCGCTCGGCCCTGCGCCGGCTGGCGCCGGACTGGCAGAGCTGGACCCGGCACACCGAGTTTCCCATGGGGCTGTCTCTGGGCCCGACGCTGGCGATCTACCTCGTGCTCGGCGCGCTGTGGGGCACCACCACCGGCTGAGTAGGCCCGCGCGGCCGTTATTCGGCGACGCGGCCGCCGACCCGATAAAGCGTGTAAAGCGGCGTGCGCACCAGTTCGGCCAGACCGATTTTCTGCGCCTCGATCTGCTGGACGAAAGCATGGCGCACCTCGGGCGCGACAGGGCAAGCGGGTACCAGCAGGTACTCCGCCGCCTCAATCCCCGGTGCGCCGCCATAGTACCACGGCGCCGAGCCTGACACCGGGCGCAGGTTACCGAACAACCACACCCCGCCGTAAAGATCCGCGCTCAGCACCCGCCGGCCACCATAGCCGCGCGCCTCAAGGTCGGCGGCGATGGCGCTCAGCCATGCGATGAGCCCGCTGCTCAGCTTGCACTGCCGCAGGGTGCGGCCCTGCAACACCGTCGGCTCGGGGCGCTCGGCGATGCGGCGGAACCATTCCAGCCCGCCACCGGGCAGGTCCAGCGGGATCTGCCCGTCCACCCTCGCGGCACGCACCCGCACCGCGTGGATGTCGTCATGCGCCGTTTCGCCCCCGAACAGGCGGCTGAACGGGGCCGTGGGTTGCAGCAGGTGACGCACCGGGCTGTACCCGATGTTGAGTGCCGGCGCCGCCACCAGAACCAGCGCCACGGTGCCGGCGGTGACCAGCGCGCCATCGCGCCCGCGATCGGCGCGCAACCCCTGCCCCGGATCGCGCCGGTGGCTCAGCATCACCAGCCCCAGCAGGAACAGCCACAGCGGATCGTTGCCGAAATTCTGCCAGGTCACGTATACGAACCCCGGCAGCGCCACGAACAGGATATAGCCGGCCGGGTCGTTCTCCAGCCGCCGCAGCAGAACGACGCAAGCCAACGCCACGCCCGTCACCAGCACGTAGGCCGGCGACAGCACGATCTGCGACAGGCTCAGACCCGGTTGTGGGCGCACCTCGGAGCGCGCCACCGCCAACAGATCGCCCAGGTAAGCCGACCAGAACCCGATACCCAGCATGACCGTCAGGACCGCCGCCACCGTTGCCCCCGAAAACAGCGCCAACGCCAGCGCCCGCCACTGCCCGCGCAGGCCCAGCCCCAGCAACACCGCCGGCGCGAAAGCCACGAAATAGGTGGCCTTGATCAGCGCCAGCGCCGCCATGCAAAGCCCGATCAGCAGCCCTTCGCCGCGCGGGGCGCGCAGCGTGGTACCGCCGGCGCGCTGTCCGGCGCCCGCGTCCCCGGCCCGGATCGGCAGCAGCACCAGCGCCAGCGGGACGAAGGCCACCGCCCAGGCCCAGCGGTTGTAATGCATCGAGATCGACACGTTGCGCACCGTCTCGCCGTGTACCAGCGCCACGATCAGCAGCAGCCCGCCAGCACCAAACGCCAGCGCCGGCCCGATTCGCATGCGGCTGGCGCCGACCCACCACAACGCCGGAAGCATCGCCGCGGCCACCAGCATCTGTCCCCACAGGATGGCGTTGCCGGCCCCCGTTCCGGCGCGCACCAGCCACGCCATCGGTACGAACGACCCAATGCCGATCGGGGTCATGAAATCGACGTGCGGCAACTCGCCCGCGGCGATGCGCAGAACGATCTGGATCAGGTGGAGCGTGTCGCCCTCGTGCTTGGCGAAATAGAACCCGCCCTTGAGCGCCACGACCACCGCCAGAACGAACCACAACGCCAGCAGCGAAACGAACAATCCTGCCTTTTCCGCCCTGCTCATGTACGCCCTTGTCCATTTTTTTGCCACTTTATCAGGCCACGATGATCAAGGCACGGGTTTTCGGCCCGCCCGGCCGCATGCGCGATGGCCGGTTCATTCACTGCGAAACAGGATGCGAGAGCGACCAGATGAACATGCACTCTCCCGAAACCATGGTTCAGCCGCCCACACCGCCGCGCGACCTGTCGGAAATGCGCCTGCCGATGGTGATGATGCGTGACATCCTGATCAAGACCATGTTTCGCAAAAGCCTCACGGCGCTCAGCGACCTGGCCGAGGCGCTGTGCGTGCCGCAGCACATCACGCAGGAGCTGCTGGACATCGCGCGCCAGAACCGCCTGGTCGAGGCGACCGGCAGCCTCAACGCCAGCGCAGGCGGCATGCCGGGCTTCCAACTCAGCGAGGCCGGCAAGGCCCGCGCCCTCGACGCGCTGGCGCAATCGGAATACTACGGCGCCATGCCGGTGCCGCTGGACGTGTATCGCGAACAGGTGGCGCGCCAATCGATCCGAAACATCCAGATCACACGCGAGGATCTGACCCGCGCCATGGGGGATCTGGTGCTGCCGCCCTCGCTGTTGTCCAACCTCGGCCCGGCGGTCAGTTCCGGGCGGTCGATCCTGATGTATGGCCCACCCGGCAACGGCAAATCCTCGATCTCGAACGGCATCCGCGACGCGCTTGGCGACCGCATCTATGTGCCGCGGGCGGTGGAATATGCCGGGCAGGTCATCACCGTCTACGACCCTGTCGTTCACTGCGCCGCCGAGACCGAGCGCGACGACCCGGGCAGCCTGCGCCGCAAGCGCGGCTTCGATACCCGCTACGTGCGCTGCCAGCGCCCCACGGTGATCACCGGGGGCGAGCTGTCGCTCGACATGCTCGACCTGGTCTACAACCCGACCGCGCGCACCTACCAGGCGCCGCTACAGTTCAAGTCGATGGGCGGCATCTTTATCGTCGACGACCTCGGTCGCCAGGCCGAGCCGCCGCAAACACTCGTCAACCGCTGGATCGTGCCGCTGGAGGAATCCAAGGATATCCTGGCCCTGCAATCGGGCGAGAAATTCGAAGTGCCTTTCGACACGCTGGTGATTTTCTCGACCAACTTCCATCCCAACGAGATCTTCGATCAGGCCGCGCTGCGCCGGATTTTCTACAAGATCCGCATCGATGGGCCCGACCAGCAGGATTTTCTCAAGATCCTGGCACTGGTTGCCCGCAAGAAAGGCATCACCCTCAACGAGGATGCGCTGGTGCACCTGCTACACGAGAAGTATCCGCAGATCGACAACGTCTATGCCAACTACCAGCCGGTATTCCTCATCGACCAGATGATCGCCATCTGCAACTTCGAAGGTATCCCGCACCAGATGACGCCCGACCTGATCGACCGCGCTTGGGACAACATGTTCGTACGCGAAGGCGCGGTGGTGCGCTGACATCCGTACCGTGCAAGCGAGCCCTGCCTGACCGAAAAGGCCGGCGGGCGCACGAATGTCGTCGCCGGGAACGGACGGGATGCACGCTGACCGTTCCCGGCAGTCTTCATTGGACGAATAGCGTGCGGATCAACTCCGCCTGGCGGCCACGGTCGCCGCCGGTGATCTCGCTGACGGACTGCCCTGATAGGACCTCGAAGCCATTGTCGCGCAACCGGCCGAGGCCGTCCTGAACCGTGTGACCCGACAGCGCGATCACCCGTTCGATCGGCGCGCGCTCGACCGCGCCCATCAGCAGCGGCACCGGGCTGCCGCCCGTCGCCCCCGCCGGGGCCAGGTCGAAAAGGCTCAACCCCATCACCACCATCGACACCCCCATGATGCCAATACCCCAAGGCTTGCGGAAATAGGTCGTCAGCGCGCGAAAGTTCAAGACCAGGTGCGCGATCACCGCCGCGGCCATGACCCAACCGATCCATTCGTGCGCTGGCCTGGTAAGCCCGGGGCTGAAGTGAAAAAACAACATGAGTCCCGAGATCGTCACGATAAACGTCGATCCGACGGTTAGCGGTGTTGCCCATTTGCGCAGAAATTTCATCGTCTTCTCCATCTATACGCGTTGCCTCACCGTTAAACGCGGGGTCGCGCCGTATCCGTCGCGGCGGCATCGAAATATTTGGATTGTTGATCTGGCCCGCACGCGCCGCGGGCGCTCGCTCTGCCTCATCATCGGCTGCCCCTCGGCCCGGACGCCCCCTGCGGGCCTCGGTCACGGCTTGCAATGTCCAACCCGGCCCGCCAAACAGGGGCGCATGAGCGGCTATGCCTTCTCCCTTGCCGGCGTGCAGTTGGTCGCGCTCGGCTCCGGCGCCCTGCACTGGCCAGAGGCGGCGCTGCTCTGTGTCTCGGACCTGCATCTTGGCAAGTCGGACCACGCCGCCCGGCAAGGGGCGGCCGCCCTGCCCCCCTTTGAGACCCGCGATACCCTGTTGCGGCTCCAAGCCGATCTCGACGCAACCGGGACCCGCACCGTGGTCTGTCTGGGCGATTCCTTCGACGACAGCGCCGACGCGTTGCCGGAGTCCGAGCAGACCTGGATCGCCCGGCTCCAGGCCGGGCGCAGCTGGATCTGGATCGCGGGCAACCATGACCCAGGCCCGGTGTCGCTGGGCGGCAGTCACCTTGCCGAACTTCCCCGTCCGCCGCTGTGCTTTCGCCACATCGCCCAGGCCAGAGCCAGCGGCGAAGTCTCTGGCCACTACCACCCAATGGCCAGGGCCGCCCTACGCGGGCACAGCGTCGCGCAGCCGTGTTTCCTGCTCGACGGCGATCGCATGATCCTGCCCGCCTATGGCGGCCATACCGGCGGGCTCGATTGTCGCGACCCGGCCCTTGCCCGGCTCATGCGTCCCGAGGCACTGGCCATCCTCACCGGCGCGGCACCTCTGCCGGTGCCGATGCCGCGGGCGCGCTGAACGGATCGCTCAGACGATCCCCGCCGCCTCCAGCTCGGAGCGATGCTTGCGGCTGACAGGCACCCGCACACCGTTCGCCAGAACAAGCACCACGCGCCCCTCCTCGCGGGTCACCGCGCGGATGGCGGCCCGTGCCACCCAGTGCGACCGATGCGTTCGAAACCCCTCGACACCGTCCATCTCGTCGATCGCGTCGCGCAAACGCATCCGCAGACGGTATTCGCCATCGGGCGTCTCGACGGTCACGAAATGATCCATCGCCGACAGGTGCAGGACCGGGCCGGCGGCTCCATCGGGCAAGCGCCGCGACAGCCGCGGCGGCTTCGGCAGGGGCGGCGCGGCGAGCTCCCGCGCGCCCGACGTTTCCTGCATCAGGCCGCCGTTCAAGAGGATACGGCGCAGCGCGGTAATGACGAAAGCCGCCATCAGAACAAACCCGGCGATCCGCGCCATCATCGCCGGCCCCGCAGCCATGCCGTCCGACATCCAACGCGCCAGGACATAGACCAGCGGGCTGAACACCACCGTGAAAATACCCAGTTCGCACACCCATCCTGCCAGCGGGCGATGGCCTCTGCCCATCCGGCGCTGGCACAACGCATGGATCACCTGGCCCAGGACGATGCCGACCGCCCCGGTCACCGCCCAGAACGGCAATCTTGCAACCGCCCCCATCGGCACATGCGCCCCGAAGGGGGCAGTCACCACCGCCGCCAGAACGGCCAGCATCCATATCGCAAAGACATAGGACGAGAAGAAATTGCGCACCGCGCGCTTTAACAGAATGGCTACCACCGCAACCGAACCCTAAATACGATAATTTCCAAAAGCAAATATTGCCAATGGCTTACCATGCGCTTACCGGAGGTTGCAAACGGATGGACGTTGCCGTTGGCCCCGCCGGACGCTAATGCTGTTTCCGACACGGCAAGGGAGGGCGCATGACCCACACCGACAGCGATATGGACGCCCGGATCCGACGCAGCTTCGCGGCGCAAAGCATGATGGAAACCCTCGGCGCCGAGCTGATCGAAATCGCGCCCGGTCGGGTGGTGATCGAGGCCCCTATTCTGCCTTCGGTGCGCCAACAGCACGGCGCCGCACATGCAGGGTTGAGCTTTTCCATCGGCGACAGCGCCGCCGGATATGCGGCGCTCACGCTTCTGCCCCCGGGTAGCGAGGTGATGACCGCCGAGATCAAGATCAACCTGCTTGCGCCCGCCACCGGCGCGCTTCTGGTCGCGACCGGCCGCGTCGTCAAGCCGGGGCGCCGGCTCGTTGTCGTTGCCGCCGAGGTGCACGCCCGGGACGCGACGGGCGACATGCGCCAGGTCGCGCTATTGCAAGGCACGATGGTCCCTGTCCCGGCAAGCTGACCACCACCTGAAAGCGGCGCACCACGGGCCTTTTCCTCTCTGCCGAAATATCCCGCGGGAATCGCCCGCGGGCCACGGGGGTAGAGCCCCCTCCCCCGTTCAGGCGGTCAGGCCCTCGGGCTCGGCCACACCGTTGGCGCGGCAGCAGGCGGTCAGCGTGTTGGCCAGCAGGCAGGCGATGGTCATCGGCCCGACGCCGCCGGGCACCGGGGTGATGGCGCCTGCGACCTGCGCCGCGCTGTCGAAATCGACGTCGCCCACCAGACGCATCTTGACCGAGCCATCCTCGTTGGCGCCCTTCTCGGGCGCCTCGATCCGGTTAATGCCGACGTCGATCACCGTCGCGCCGGGCTTGATCCACTCGCCCGGCACCATGCGCGGGCGCCCCACCGCGGCCACCACGATATCAGCGCGGCGCACCACCTGCGCGAGGTCGCGCGTGCGCGAATGCGCGATGGTCACGGTGCAGCTATCGCCCAGCAGCAACTGCGCCATCGGTTTGCCCACGATATTGCTGCGCCCGATCACCACCGCCTCCTTGCCGCTGAGCGATCCCAGTTGATTGCGCAGCATCATCAGGCACCCAAGCGGCGTGCACGGCACCATCGACTTCTGCCCCGTCGCCAACCGCCCCACGTTCGAAATGTGGAATCCGTCCACGTCCTTGTCTGGGTCAACCCGATTGACGATCAGCTCTTCATCAAGATGAGAAGGCAGCGGCAACTGCACGAGAATCCCGTGAATTTCCGGATCGGCGTTCAACCGGTCAAGAAGTTCGAGCAGATCCTCCTGCGCGGTATCGGCGGGCAGCTTGTGTTCGAATGACGACATTCCACACTCGATCGTCTGCTTTCCCTTGTTGCGCACATAGACTTGGCTGGCAGGGTCTTCACCGACCAACACCACCGCCAGCCCCGGGGTGATCCCGTGGTCGTCCTTCAACCGCGCCACATGCGCCGCCACCTTTTCGCGCACCTTCGCCGCGAACGCCTTGCCGTCGATTATCTGCGCCGTCATCGCCGTGTCCTTTCAAATGTCGGTCCGGGCATACATGTCCCGGTAGTGGTCCATCTGCATACGGGTCGCAAGCACCGCGTTCTTCATCAGCGTCGCCACCGTCACCGGGCCGACCCCACCGGGCACCGGCGTGATCCAGCCCGCCACCTGGGCGCAACTGTCGAAATCCGCATCGCCCACCGTGCGCACGCCGTCATCGGTTTCCACACGGTTGATGCCGATGTCGATCAACGCCGCCCCGGGGCGGATCATCTCTCCGGTGACCAGCCCCGCGCGCCCCACCGCCACGAACACCGCATCGGCGGCGCGGCTGTGCATCGCGACGCTGCGGGTCATGTGGTGGCACACCGTCACCGTGGCGCCCAGCCCCATCAGCAGAAAGGCGATCGGCTTGCCGACGATCTCGGAATGGCCGATCACGGTGACGTCCAGCCCCTCGAGGCTGAGCGGCAAGGTCTTGAGTATCGCGACCGCACCGCCGTACACGGCCCCAACGCCAGATCGTTGTAGACGATGTTGCCGATCGAGGCCGGGTGCATCCCCTCGACATCCTTGAGCGGGTGCACCGCCTTTTGCAGCGCCTTCACCGGGATATGCGCCGGCAATGGGCGCTGAATAATGATGCCGTTGGCGCGGGTCGGCGTTGAGCCCGTGCAGCACGCCCACCAACTGCTCCATCGAGATCGTCTCGGGGTAGGTGCGGGTTTCGAACTGCACGCCGGCGGCCTCGGCGCTGCGGCTCTGGTTGCGCACGTACAGCTCCGCCGCCGCCGTGTCGCCGACGCTGATCGACACCAGCCGCGGCTGCCAGCCCTGATCGGCCAGCGTCGCCGCGTCCTCGGCCGCCTCGGCGCGGATCGTCGCCGCGATGGCTTTCCCGTCGATCACTGCCGCGCGCATGGCGCCTCTCCCTTTCACGGGTCCAGTCTTCGCGCCTCGCGGGCGATGGACCATTCGATCAATTCGCGCCACAGCCGTTCGGCCAGGTCCGCATCCAGCCCCTGCGCGTGCGCGGCGGCGCGCACATTGGCAATCACCTCGTCCACCCGTGAGCCGACCCGCGCCGGCACCCCCTCGGCCTGCTTGAGCGTCACCGCCCGGTCGATATAGCCTGCCCGTGCCGCCAACAACGCGATCAGCTTTTCATCCAGCGCATCAATGGCCGCGCGAAGATCGGTCATGGTGGTGCAGGTTTCGGGCGCGCGCATGGCTGGGCCTCCTGTTGCCGCATCGGGGTCGGCCCCTGCTAGCGCACGCGCGCCCGATCTTCCATGCGTCAGAAAAGCCCCTCGACGTCGCCATCGGCATTGAGCTTGATCGCCTCCGCCGCCGGGCGCGAAGGCAGGCCCGGCATGGTCATGATCTCGCCGCAGATCACCACCACGAACCCCGCGCCCGCCGACAGGCGCACCTCGCGCACCGGCACCGAATGACCCAGGGGCGCGCCGCGCAGCGTCGGGTCGGTGCTGAACGAATATTGCGTCTTGGCCATGCACACCGGCAGGTGTCCGTATCCCGCGTCTTCCCATTCGCGCAACTGGTTGCGGATCTTGGCATCGGCCAGCACCTCGTCGGCGCGGTAGATCGACCTGGCAATGCGGTCGATCTTGTCGAACAGCGGCAGCTCGTCGCGATAGAGCGGCGCAAATTGCGACACGCCGGAATCGGCGATCTCGGCCACCCGCGTGGCCAGGGCCTCGGCGCCTTCCGAGCCCTTCTCCCAGTGCTGGCACAGGATCGCCTCGGACCCTTGGGTTTCGGCATAGTCCTTGATCGCCTGCACCTCGGCATCGGTATCGGTGACGAAATGGTTGATCGCCACCACCACCGGCACGCCGAATGACTTGAGGTTGCCGATATGCCGGCCGAGGTTGTCGCAGCCGTCCTTGACCGCTTGCACATTCTCGGGCCCCAGGTCGGCCTTGGCCACGCCGCCATTCATCTTCATCGCGCGCACGGTGGCCACCAGCACCACGCAATCGGGCGCCAGGCCGGCTTTACGGCACTTGATGTTCATGAACTTCTCGGCGCCCAGGTCTGCGCCGAACCCGGCTTCGGTGACCACGTAATCGGCGATCTTCAAGGCGGTCGTCGTTGCCGTGACCGAGTTGCAGCCATGCGCGATATTGGCGAACGGACCGCCGTGGATGAAGGCGGGCGTGCCTTCAAGCGTCTGCACCAGGTTCGGCGCAATCGCCTCCTTCAGCAGCGCAGTCATGGCGCCATGCGCCTTGAGATCGGCTGCACGGATCGGCTTGCGATCGCGGGTATAGGCAACGAT
>NZ_JAGXFK010000078.1 GCF_024637375.1 Sediminimonas sp.
CGGTGCCCGACCGCCGGGTGGGCGCTGCAACGAATGTGGATCGCGCTTTATGCCGGCCAAATACATCCGCGTTGTCATCAGCTTGATACGCCCGCAAAAGCGCCCGCCCGAGGGGGCGGTCGGGCGCTGCGCGGCGGCGCGTTCCGCGCCTTGATTCCGCGCTGGGGGTGCAAAACGAGCGCCCGCTTCGTCCCGCATTGCGGCCTCTCGAACCTCGCTCCGAGAAACCGCAGGCGCACCGGAAACAGACTGGGAACTTTTGTCGGGTGGTGAACGCCAGCGTACTGGCGTTGCGCCCCGGCGCGGATCGCCTCAGCGCATGTCTTCAGGCGTCACGGTCAGGGTGATCCGGTCGCCGGCAAACCATGTATGGCCGAACTCGACCGGCGCGCCGTCCGCATCCACGTTCACCGCCACCGTGCGCAGGATCGGCGCGCCCTCGGACAGGTGCAGATGCAGCGCCTGCGTCGCCGTGGCCGCCTTGGCGGTGATCCGCGTCTCGGCGCGGGTGTAATCGCTCAACCCCTCTTCGCGCAGCGCCTCGGTGACCGAGGTCAGACGGCCCAGACGCTCAAGCAGACCCGCAAACCGGACCGCCGGGAACACGCTGCGAAACAAGGCCATCGGCGCGCCATCGGCCAGCGATATCCCCTCGATCACATGCACCTGTGCGCCCGCACGCAGCCCCAGCGCCGCCGCCTCGCGCGTGTCCGCCGCGCGCGTCTCACGCCGCAACAACCTGCGCTCGGGGCTGCGGCCGGCCTCGGCAAGGTTGCGGTGAAACCGCACCCGCCGCCCGATGGGATAATCCGCAGGCCGCGCCGCCACGAAGACCCCCGCGCCGCGCCGCGCATGGGTCAGCCCGGCCTCGGCCAGGGCCGCCAGCGCCCGGCGCACGGTGTGGCGGTTGACGCCGAAGCGCGCCGCCAGCGCCGCCTCGGTCGGCAGCTTGTCGCCGGGCGCGTAATGGCCCTGCGCGATCTCGGCGGCCAGCGTGTCGCGGATGGATGTCCAGATTGCCGTGCGGCCCATGCCCGCCCCCTTCCCGCCTGTCACGAAAGTTTCACGCCCTGCCCCTTGCAAGCGGCGGCGATTCCGTTCTATTTGTCTAGTTGTATATTTACTTAGACAACCACGCAAGGGTGTCGAACAATGAGCGACGCGCGCAAGACATGGATGAGCCTGCTGGCCAAGGCACCGCCCGAGGCGCTGCGCCGGCTGTGGAACGACACCGGGCTGGCGCCCGATTTCACCTGGGCGCGCGCGCCCGAGATCGGCAGCACCATGGTGCAGGGCCGCATGGGGGGCACCGGTGCCCCGTTCAACCTGGGCGAGATGACGGTGACCCGCTGCGCGCTGCGGCTGACCGATGGCGGCACCGTGGGTCACGCCTATGTGCAAGGGCGCGACAAGACCCACGCGCGCATCGCCGCGCTGGTCGATGCGCTGATGCAGACGGCGATGGAGCAGCGTTTGCGCGCCGAGGTGCTGGCGCCGCTCGCCGCCGACGCCGAGAAGCGCCGCCGCGCCCGTGCCGGCGAGGCCGCCGCCACCCGCGTCGATTTCTTCACCATGGTCAGGGGAGAGGACTGATGAGCCAGACCACGCTGGAGGGCGGCTTTGCCAACGCCCCGCACGACGCGGCGCGCGCCTTTCGCGCCTGCATGACCGCGATGGCCCGCCCCGGCCGGATCGAGGCCATAGGCGGCGCCACACCACCCGCGCCGCTGTCGCCGGCGGCGGGGGCGCTGCTGCTGACGCTGTGCGATGCCGATACGCCCGTCTACCTGGCCGGCGCGCACGATCGCGACGCGGTACGGCAGTGGCTGGCCTTTCACACCGGCGCGCCGCTGACGGGCAATCGCGCCGACGCGGCCTTTGCCGCCGGCACCTGGGCGGCGCTGCAACCGCTCGCCGGCTACCCCGTGGGCACCGCGCGCTATCCCGACCGGTCCGCGACGCTGGTGGTCGAGGTGGACACGCTGACCGCCTCGGGCGCGCGGCTGAGCGGCCCCGGCATCGACGGCCACGCGGCGCTCAACCTGCCTGGCCCGGCCGCATTGCGCGCCAACAACGCGCTGTTTCCGCAGGGCCTGGATTTCTATTTCACCGCCGGCGACCGGCTCGCCGCGCTGCCGCGCTCTACCCGAGTGGAGGACGCCTGATGTACGTGGCCGTGAAAGGGGGCGAGCGCGCCATCGACGCCGCCCATGACTGGCTGGCCCGCGCGCGGCGCGGCGACGCCGATGTGCCCGAACTGAGCGTGGCGCAGATCCGCGAGCAGATGACGCTGGCGGTGGGCCGGGTGATGGCCGAGGGCTCGCTCTACGATCCCGACCTGGCGGCGCTGGCGATCAAGCAGGCGCGCGGCGACCTGATCGAGGCGATCTTCCTGATCCGCGCCTACCGCACGACGCTGCCGCGCTTTGGCGCCACGCGCCCGGTCGACACCGGCGCGATGGACTGCATCCGCCGCGTTTCGGCCACGTTCAAGGACGTGCCGGGCGGGCAGGTTCTGGGCCCGACCTTCGACTACACGCACCGCCTGCTGGATTTCAAGCTGGCCGCCGAGGGCGAGGCGCCCGACGCCGGCGAACGCCCCGATGCGACGCCCGACCCGGTGCCCCATGTGACCGAATTCCTGGGCCGCGACGGGCTGATCGAACCAGCCGAACCGGACGACACGCCCCCCCCGACCTGACGCGCGCACCGCTGGAACTGCCCGCCGCCCGCGCGCTGCGGCTGCAGGCGCTGGCGCGCGGCGACGAGGGGTTTCTGCTGGGGCTGGCCTATTCCACGCAACGCGGCTACGCGCGCAACCACGCCTTCGTGGGCGAGTTGCGCATCGGCGCGGTGGCGGTCGAGCTGGATATCCCCGAACTGGGTTTTGCCGTCGAACTGGGCGAGATCACGCTGACCGAATGCGAAACCGTCAACCAGTTCACCGGCTCGAAAACGCAGCCCGCGCAATTCACCCGCGGCTACGGTCTGAGCTTCGGGCAGACCGAGCGCAAGGCGATTTCCGTGGCGCTGGTGGACCGCGCGCTGCGCTGGAAGGAGTTGGGCGAGGACGATGAAGGCGCCCCCGCGCAGGACGAAGAGTTCGTGCTGTCGCACGCCGACAACATCCAGGCCACGGGGTTCCTGGAGCATATCAAGCTGCCCCACTACGTGGATTTCCAGTCAGAGCTGGAACTGGTGCGCAAATTGCGCAGGCAGGCCACGCAGGCAACCGAAACGGAGGCCGCGCAATGACCGATTACAATTTCGCCTATCTCGACGAACAGACCAAGCGGATGATCCGCCGCGCCATCCTCAAGGCGCTGGCGATCCCCGGCTACCAGGTGCCGTTCGCCAGCCGCGAGATGCCGATGCCCTACGGATGGGGCACCGGCGGCGTGCAGCTCAGCGCCGCGACGCTGACGCCCGAGGACCGGCTCAAGGTGATCGACCAGGGCGCCGACGACACCACCAACGCGGTGTCGATCCGCAAGTTCTTTGAAAAGACGGCCCAGGTCGCCACCACCACCCGCACGCCCGAGGCCAGCGTCATCCAGACCCGCCACCGGGTTCCCGAGGCGCCGCTGAGCGCCGACCAGATCCTCATCTACCAGGTCCCGATCCCCGAGCCGCTGCGGTTCCTGGAACCCTCCGAGGTGGAGACACGCAAGATGCACGAGCTGTCGGAATACGGGCTGATGCACGTCAAGCTGTACGAGGACATCGCGCGGCACGGACATATCGCCACGTCATATGCCTACCCGGTGCAGGTCGAGGGGCGCTACGTGATGGACCCGTCGCCGATCCCGAAATTCGACAACCCCAAGCTGTCGAACTGCGCCGCGATCCAGCTATTCGGCGCCGGGCGCGAGCAGCGCATCTATGCCCTGCCGCCGCATACCAGCGTGGTCAGCCTGGATTTCGAGGATCACCCCTTCGAGCCGTCCAAGGCCGATGCCGCCTGCGCCCTGTGCGGCGACCATGACAGCTATCTCGACGAGGTCATCACCGACGACGCGGGCACCCGCATGTTCGTGTGTTCCGATACCGATCACTGCACCGCCCGGCGCGACGCCGGCCACGGCACGGAGGACGCCGCATGACACCGCTTCTGGATGTGCGCAACATTACCAAGAGCTACGGCGCGCGACTGGGCTGCAAGGACGTGAACTTCACCCTGTGGCCGGGCGAGGTGATGGGCGTGGTCGGCGAAAGCGGCTCGGGCAAGTCCACCCTGCTGGGGTGCCTGGCCGGGCAGCTTGCCCCGGATGCCGGCGAGGTGATCTTCGACACCCGTGCCGAAGGCCCGCGCGACACGCTTCTGATGGCCGAGGCCGAGCGCCGCATGCTGGCGCGCACCGACTGGGCCTTCGTACACCAGAACGCCCGCGACGGGCTGCGCATGGGCGTCTCGGCGGGCGGCAACGTGGGCGAGCGGCTGATGGCCGTGGGCGCGCGCAACTATGGCGACATCCGCACCCGGGCGGCGGACTGGCTGGACCGCGTCGATATCGCCGCCGACCGCATGGACGACCGCCCCGGTACCTTTTCGGGCGGCATGCAGCAACGGCTGCAAATCGCGCGCAACCTGGTGACCGGCCCGCGGCTGGTGTTCATGGACGAACCCACGGGCGGGCTCGACGTCAGCGTTCAGGCGCGGCTGCTGGACCTCATGCGCGGGCTGGTGCGGCAGATGGGCCTGTCGGCGGTGATCGTGACCCACGACCTGGCGGTGGTGCGGCTGCTGGCCGACCGGCTGATGGTGATGAAAGACGGCCATGTCGTGGAATCGGGGCTGACCGACCAGGTGCTCGACGACCCGCAACACGGCTACACGCAACTGTTGGTCTCCAGTGTGCTACAGGTCTGAGCGGGCGCAGGTGGGGGGCTGTCTGCCCCCCACACCCCCCGAGAGTATTTGCGGAAAGATGAAGGCACATCCATGATCGAAAGTTTCATCCCGAATCAGGACGCCGGGCTCACGCGCAGTGACGGCATCGCAAGTGGCGCGATCTGGATCGATCTCAACGATCCGACCCGCGAGGAGCTTGCCGAGGCGAGTGCGGCGACCGGGGCGGACCTGCCGACACTTGCGGACATGGAGGAGATCGAGCTTTCCAGCCGCCTCTACCGCAGCGGCGACGTCGTGTTCCTGACCCTGGTACTGCCGGCGCTGACCGAGACGGATGAACACCAGGTTGCCCCGGTCACCTTTGCGCTCGGCGCAACACAGCTCGTCACGGTGCGCTACCACAACCCGCGCCCGTTCGTGAGCTACCCCAAGCGCGCGGCGCATAGTCCCTATGACACGACCACGCCGCAAGACGTGCTTTTCGGCCTGCTGGACGAGATCATCGACCGCCTGGCCGACATCCTCGAACTTACGGATGCCCGGATCGAAAAGGTCTCGAGCGGGCTTTTCGGGACCGGGGGCGAACCGCTGGTTCGCGACCGGCGTTCACCGCTGGCCACGCTCGGCCAGACCGGGGCGCTGGTCTCGGATGTCCGCAACAGCCTGGTGACGATCGAACGCGCACTGGCCTTTCTCGACCGCGCGGAGGCGGCCGGGTCCGGGCGCAAGGCCACGCACGCGCTCAGGGTGCTGTCCAGCGACGTGACCTCCCTGGCGGAACATGCCGGCTATCTGACGCAGAAGCTGAGCCTGCTGCTCGACACGATCTTTGGGCTGACCACGATCGAACAGAACTCTGCCACCAAGACCTTTTCGCTGGTGGCGGTACTGTTCCTTCCGCCCACCTTGATCGCCTCGATTTTCGGGATGAATTTCGCGTGGATGCCGTGGCTCGACGCGCCCTGGGGCTTTGCTGCGGCCATTGCCTCGATGGTGCTGTCCTCGCTGCTGTCCTATCTCTTTTTCCGATGGAAGAACCTGCTATGACCCTTCAACCGATGATCGCGCTCAGCGATGTTTCGAAATCATTCACCCTGCACAACCAGGGCGGCGCGGTGATCCCGGTGATGGCGGGCGCGGCGCTGAAGGTGCGGCCGGGGGAATGCGTGGCGCTGGTGGGGGCCTCGGGGGCGGGGAAATCCACCCTGATGCGGATGATCCAGGGCAACTACCTGGCCGATGGCGGGCGCATCGTGGTGGGCAGCGTGGACGTGGCGCGCGCTGACCCGCGCGAGATCATCGCCCTGCGCCGCGAGGTGCTGGGCCATGTCAGCCAGTTCCTGCGCGTCGTGCCACGGGTGCCGACGCTGGATGTGGTGGCCGAGCCGCTGATCACCCTGGGCGCCGCACCCGATGCGGCGCACGCGCGGGCGCGCACCTTGCTGGCGCGGCTCAATATCCCCGAAAACCTGTGGTCGCTGTCGCCCACGACCTTCTCGGGCGGCGAGCAGCAGCGCGTCAACATCGCGCGCGGGTTCGTGCATGACTACCCCGCGCTGCTGCTGGACGAGCCGACCGCCAGCCTTGACCCGACCAACCGCGAAGAGGTGCTGACCCTGATCGAAGAGGCCAAGGCGCGCGGCGCGGCGATCCTGGGCATTTTCCATGACGCCGACGCACGCGCGCGGGTCTGCGACCGCGAAGTCGATGTCGGCCGGTTCACGCCGATAGCACCATGAGGGCGCCGGGGCGCCTGTTTGCCGTGGCCGGGCCATCGGGCGCGGGCAAGGACACGTTGATCGAGGCCGCCTGCCGCGCCCGGCCCGGACTGGTGCGGGCGCGGCGCGTCATCACCCGCCCCGAAACCGCCGGCGGAGAGGATTTCGAGGGCGTCAGCGCGGCCGCGTTCGAGCAGCGCCGCGCCGCCGGCGCCTTTGCCATCCATTGGCAGGCGCATGGCCTGTGCTACGCCATCCCGGCCGGGATAAACACCGATCTGGCCACCGGGCGCGACGTGATCTTCAACGGCTCGCGCGCAGCACTCGCACAGGCGGCGGTGCGGTATCCGGGGCTGCGGGTGCTGCTGGTGCGTGCCTCGCCCGAGGTTCTGGCGCAGCGGCTGACGGCGCGCGGGCGCGAGGACGCGGCCCGCATCGCCGCACGGCTGGCGCGCCGCGTGCCCGACCTGCCGGCCGGGGTGCCGGTGGCCGAGATCGACAATTCCGGCACCGTGGCCGAAGGCGCGGCGGCAATGCTGGCGGCCATTCAGCCGGAAAGGGCGTAGCGATGGATCAGGCGAAAGCGACCATCCGCGCCCTCGCCGAAAAGGCAGATGTGGGCGATATCGAACGGCGCCGGCAGGATCGGCGCCAGCACCGGCGCCAGCGCCGCGCGCGTGGCCCGGGCCTGCGCGTCGTCCAGCGGGCCGGCCAGCGTGAGGTGAAAGCGGAACTCCTCAAGCACGAAGGGATATCCCCAGCGGTCAAGGTTGGCGCGCTGCCGCGGGCTGAGGCGATCGGGCCGCCGGCGCGCGCGTTCGTCCGCGGTCAGAGGCGCGCGATGCGCGTCGAGCCCGGTCACCACCGCCCCGGCCAGTGCCGCCAGCGGGCCGACGCCGCCGCGCGGGGTCAGCGCCAGGAAGCGGCCGATCCGGTCCAGTTGCAACCCCTGCAACCGCACCGGCGCCAACCGCGCGGCCAGCAGGCCGACATCCTCGGCCAGGTCCGCGCCCCGGCGCCCCGGCGCCAGGCGAAAGGGCGGCTTGAGCGTGGCGTGAAAGCCGTATTTGCGCGGGCGCTGCGTCAACTCGGCCACCGGCGCCGGCAGGCCGGGCACATCGGGGTGCGCCACCGTGCGACCGGCCTGCGCGTCCCAGCCCAGCCATGCCGCCCCGAAATCGGACAGCGGCCCCGGTGGTGGCGCGTAATAGATCGCGTATCGCTCACAGTTGTCCATGATGCCGCCCTACCGCGTGACTGTCACAATTCGGTGACGGTGCTACCCTATCGAGACGCCGAAAAGAAAGGCCCGTGATGCAATCCGAAACGATCACCGAAACGATCCTGGCCAACGCCACGCTGGTGCTGCCCGACGCCACCGTCACCGGCACGCTTTGCCTGCGTGACGGGCTGATCCACGATATCGACACCGGCGCCGCCGTGCCCCCCGGCGCGCAGGACATGCAAGGCGACATGCTGATGCCCGGGCTGGTGGAATTGCACACCGACAACCTGGAACGTCACATCGCGCCGCGCCCCGGCGTGGGCTGGCCCCATGCCAGCGCCATCGTCGCCCACGATGCCGAACTCGCCAGCGTCGGCATCACCACGGTGTTCGACGCCATGCGCGTGGGCTCCGTCGTCAGCAACGAACGCACCAACTACGGCAAATACGCCCGCCAACTGGCCAGCGAACTGATGGACCTGCGCGCCCGCGACGCGCTGAGGATCAGCCACTACCTGCACCTGCGCGCCGAGGTGTGCTCGGAAACCCTGCTCGACGAGCTGGCCGAGTTCACCGCCGGCGACCGCGTCGGCATCGTCAGCCTGATGGATCACACCCCCGGCGAGCGGCAGTTCCGCGACCTCGACAAGCTGCGCACCTATGTCTGCGGCAAGCACGGCCTGTCCGAGGCCGAGTTCGCCGATCACGTCGCCAGCCAGCGCGCGCTGCGCGAACGGCTTGGCGCCGCGCACGAGGCCGGCGCGGTGGATGCCGCCGGCCGCCTTGGCGCGGTGCTGGCCAGCCATGACGACACCACCGCCGAGCAGGTCGCGGCATCGGCGCGCCACGGCGCCACCATTGCCGAGTTTCCCACCACGCGCGATGCCGCCGCCGCCTGCCGCGCGCAGGGCATCGCGGTGATGATGGGCGCCCCCAACCTGATCCGCGGCGGCTCGCACTCGGGCAACGTGGCGGCGGCCGATCTGGCCGGGGCCGGGCTGATCGACATCATGTCGTCCGATTACGTGCCCTCGGCGCTGCTGTCGTCGGCGGTGATGCTGGGCGATCTGTGGGACGACATGGCGCGCGCTGTCGCCACCGTCACCGATGCCCCGGCCCGCGCCACCGGGCTGGCCGATCGCGGCCGCATCGCCCCGGGCCTGCGCGCCGACCTGATCCGGGTGGCCCGCATCGACGGCACCCCGGTGCTGCGCGGAACATGGGTGCGCGGGGCGCGCGCCGCCTAGTGGATCGAGCGGGTAAGGAGCCGCGCATCGACGGGCCGCGGTGCGGCGATCCTACGCTGGTGCGGGGCACTTTATACCAGCCAAGTCCGAAAGACATTTGTGCGTTGCGCAGGTTGCAGCCAGATCGCCGTGCCGGGCGGCGGCCCGTCGATGCGCGGCGGCCTTCGGCCTTGATTCCGCGCAGGGCAGAGTATCGAACGGCAGCAACAGGCCATCTCGGCCACGCTCCAAAACCGACCCGAGCGCCCCCTTCGCCGCGCTGAGCGGCCCCGGCCCATCGCGCGGCGAAGGACCGGTTCGAGGCCAAGGTCGCAGATGCTGCGCTTGCCCCAACGGCAGCTATGCGCAGGGAGGGAGTTTGCAAAGTCAATTCAAACGAGCGCGGCCTAACACCGGAACCGGCTCACCGCTCAGGGTTCATGCTCCGTTGCCGCCCGGAAACCCAGGCTACTACATCCAGAGCCATTCGACCATTTTGAGCCCCGGAAGAGTGTGTTATCCAACGTTTGTGTTTGTACACTGATGATCCGAAGGGGCGCATGATGGAAACCAGCGAAGAACACCAAATGTACATTCAAATTTGGTCTCGTGTGGTCGAAACGCAAATGCACTTCAACGAGATGCAGGTAAAATCTCGACAGCTCGGACTAACTTTTGTGACAGCGGCTCTAGCAGGCTGCTGAAGAAGTCTGGCTGGAAGGACGTTTTCCCGTCTGCCGTGGTTTGAGGGCGGTTTCTCCGGAGGCTCGGACCCCGGGCTCAGGATGGCTGTCGTGGTCAGGTGGCCAGGAGCTTCGGCAATCTTGCGAG
>NZ_JAGXFK010000079.1 GCF_024637375.1 Sediminimonas sp.
CACCTCGGCATCGGTATCGGTGACGAAATGGTTGATCGCCACCACCACCGGCACGCCGAATGACTTGAGGTTGCCGATATGCCGGCCGAGGTTGTCGCAGCCGTCCTTGACCGCTTGCACATTCTCGGACCCCAGGTCGGCCTTGGCCACGCCGCCATTCATCTTCATCGCGCGCACCGTGGCCACCAGCACCACGCAATCGGGCGCCAGGCCGGCTTTGCGGCACTTGATGTTCATGAACTTCTCGGCGCCCAGGTCAGCGCCGAACCCGGCTTCGGTGACCACGTAGTCGGCCAGCTTCAGCGCCGTGGTGGTCGCCGTGACCGAGTTGCACCCGTGGGCGATGTTGGCGAACGGCCCACCATGCACGAAGGCGGGGTTGTTTTCCAGCGTCTGCACCAGGTTAGGTTGCATCGCGTCCTTCAGCAGCACCGTCATGGCACCGCTCGCGCCGATCTCGCGGCAGGTGATCGCGGTCTTGTCGCGGCGATAGGCCACGATGATGTTGCCCAGCCGGTGCTGCAAATCCTCAAGATTGCGCGCCAGGCACAGGATCGCCATGACCTCGGAGGCGACGGTGATATCGAACCCGGTCTGGCGCGGAAAGCCGTTGGCGACGCCGCCCAGGCTGGTGACGATATCGCGCAGTGCGCGGTCGTTCATGTCCAGCACCCGGCGCCAGGTCACACGGCGCTCGTCGATGCCCAGGTCGTTGCCCCAGTAGATATGGTTGTCGATCATCGCGCTCAGCAGGTTGTGAGCGCTGGTGATGGCGTGGAAATCGCCGGTGAAGTGAAGGTTCATGTCCTCCATCGGAACGACCTGCGCATAGCCGCCGCCGGCGGCGCCGCCCTTCATCCCGAAGCAGGGGCCGAGGCTGGCCTCGCGGATGCAGATCGCGGCCTTCTTACCAATGCGGTTGAGCCCGTCACCCAGGCCCACCGTGGTGGTGGTCTTGCCCTCGCCCGCGGGCGTGGGGTTGATCGCGGTGACAAGGATCAGCTTGCCGGTCTTGTTGCCCTGGATCGAATCGATGAACTCCTGGCTCACCTTGCCCTTGTCATGGCCGTAGGGCAGCAGATGGTCCGCGGAAATGCCCAGCTTTTCGCCGATCTGCTGGATCGGCTTCTTGTGGGCGGCGCGGGCGATTTCGATGTCGGATTTGTGGCTCATGAATAACTTCCCTGTATAGGCCGCAGTGGCCGTGTCCTGCCCCGCCTATACAGATCGCGGCACCCTGCGTGGGTCGCAAAATCGACATTTCCGGACCTGCTTGCGGCGGGAGGCCGCAAGGATGATTCAGAGCGTCATTATTCCGGTCGCTCAGCGCGGTGCCCAGGCCCTCTGGTCGGGCACGAAAAGCTGCATCTCATCGCCCACTGCCAGCTGCCCTTCGCGCTCCACCCAGGCGGTCACACCGCGTCGCCCCCTGGCTGCCGCCTTGAAGGCGCGCCCGGCGCCCGGTGCTTCGGCCTCGATCACCGGGCCGGGCAAGTTGCATGGGCGGTTTTGCATATCCACAGTCACCGTCACGCCCCCCCGCCCCTGAAGGCGCGAGGACGGCGGCACATGGCTGAAATCGGGGATACCTGCGATCACCATCGAGGCCCCCGCCCAGGCCGGATCGAACCGTTCCACGCCCATTTCGGCAGCGATGGCGCGCAGCTCCTCGGCCGAGAGAATGCTCAACTGGCGCACATTGCGGATCTCGGTGTCGCGCGGATAGAGATCTCGCACCCGGCTGCACGAAGGGCGCGTCAACCCGCCATGCGCCTCGCCCGGCACCCCGGCATAGCTTAGATCGACAACCTCCAGTGCCTCGGCGCGCAGGCTCGCGTCGCGGTCGGGCACGCGCCCCAGCCACACCACCCTGATGGTGAACTCGGTCAGTCTTAGCGCCGGCATGACGTCTCCTCTGTGCTCATGTCCAGCGCGCAGCCTTGCCGGCTGCGCCGCCCCCGTCAACACGGCATTGCCGGCACCGACCCGCGTTGGTCCTCTCTCAGAAAATGTCCCGGGGTGAATTGGCCGCAGGCCAAGAGGCACAGCGCCCCTGCCGCACGCACGCCACGAATGCCACCGGCCCCGCGATCGCGGGGCCGGGGCACTCCATCAGGCGCGCTCAGCTCGAGGGTTCGGGTTCCATCCCGCCACCGTCTTCGGGTTTGCCACCCGTCTTCCCCTTGCCCTTGGGCTTGGTCTTGGGCACCGCGGTGACCGAGGGCGCGCTGCCGCTCTTGTCGCCGCCGCCATCGTCGGTGCCGGCATGCGGTGGCTCGCCGCGGATGACACGCTCGATCTCGTCGCCGGTCAGCGTTTCGTACTCCAGCAGCCCCTCGGCAAGGCGAATCCAATCGTCCTTGCGTTCGGTCAGGATTCTGTGCGCGTGGTCATAGGCCTCCTGGATGAAGCGGCGCACCTCTTCCTCGATCAGCTCCTTGGTATGCGCCGACACCGAGAACCCGGCGGTATTGCCCGAATAGCCCTCGTGCGCTTCAGCATAGTCGATATTGCCGACCTTGTCGGACATGCCCCAGCGCATGATCATCGCGCGTGCCAGGCCGCTGGCCTGCTGGATGTCGCCGGCAGGACCGTTGCTGACCTCGTCCTCGCCGTATTTCAGGATCTCGGCAGCCTTGCCCGCCATGGTCATCGCCAGCTTCTGCTCGCATTCCGACTTGTGCCAGTTCAACCTGTCGATCTCGGGCAGGCTGACGACCATGCCCAGGGCACCGCCGCGCGGGATGATCGTGGCCTTGTAGACCGGGTCGCACTTGGGCAGGCTCAACCCGACGATGGCGTGGCCGGCCTCGTGATAGGCGGTCTTTTCCTTCTGTTCGGGCGTCAACACCATCGAACGGCGCTCGGCCCCCATCATGACCTTGTCCTTGGCGTTCTCGAAATCCTCCATGGTCACGAAACGCCGGCCAACGCGCGCGGCCATCAGCGCCGCCTCGTTCACCAGGTTGGCAAGGTCGGCGCCCGAGAACCCGGGCGTGCCGCGCGCGATCACGCGCAGGTCCACGTCGGGGCCCAGCGGGGTCTTGCGGGCATGAACGCCCAGGATCTTCTCGCGGCCCTTGATGTCGGGGTTGTTGACCGTGACCTCGCGGTCGAAACGACCGGGGCGCAGCAACGCCGGGTCAAGCACGTCCTTGCGGTTGGTCGCGGCGATGATGATCACGCCCTCGTTGGCCTCGAACCCGTCCATTTCGACCAGCAACTGGTTGAGCGTCTGCTCGCGCTCGTCGTTGCCACCGCCGATGCCCACGCCGCGGGCACGGCCGACGGCGTCGATCTCATCGATGAACACGATGCACGGCGCGTTCTTCTTGGCGTCGGTGAACATGTCACGCACGCGGCTGGCGCCCACGCCAACGAACATCTCGACGAAGTCCGAGCCCGAAATGGTGAAAAAGGGCACGCCCGCCTCGCCGGCGATAGCGCGCGCCAGCAGCGTCTTGCCGGTACCCGGCGGCCCGACCAGCAGCGCCCCCTTGGGAATCTGCCCGCCCAGGCGCGAAAATTTCTGCGGGTTGCGCAGGAATTCCACGATCTCTTCCAGTTCTTCCTTGGCCTCGTCGATCCCGGCAACGTCGTCGAAGGTCACGTTACCCGACTTCTCGGTCAGCATCTTGGCCTTGGACTTGCCGAATCCCATGGCGCCGCCGCGGCCCCCGCCCTGCATGCGGTTCATGAAATATATCCACACCCCGATCAGCAGCAGGAACGGCAGCAGCGAGAGAATGAAGGTCTGGAACCCCGACTGCTCCTGCGGTTCGGCCTTTATGGGAACGCCGTTGTCGATCAGCTTCTGCGTCAGTTCCGCATCCTGCGGCTTGATGGCGATGTAGTCCTTGCCATCAGTGCCGCGGTAACGCACGTTTTCACCATCCAGCGTGACGCGGCTGACCTCTTCGTTCTCGACCGCCTGGATGAACTCGGAATAGCTCACCGACTGGCTTTGCATCGTGCCGCCCGACCCGCTGAACAGGTTGAACAGGGCCAGCACCAGCAGGAACAGGACGACCCAGAATGCGATGTTTCGCGCGTTGCCCAAGGAAACTCTCCTCAAAATCCGATTGAGGCGGACCTAGCATGCCGCCCGCCACATTAAAATAGACATCGAAACGCCATCTTCAATGTGCAATCACTCCACGGTCAGATGCGCGGCAAGGGCCCGCGCATCCAGAACCGGCTCCGCGTGCCAGCCGCGCGCTGCCGCCTCGCCCGCCAACGGCGCCGCCAGCAGTTCATCGCCGTGCCACAGCGCCGGCGAAGCCAGCAGCGTCTCGCGCGTCAGGCCGGTCTGGCGCCAGTCCGGGCACTGCGCCAGCCCCGCCGCGCCGAGTGCGGCGACATGTACGCCCGCGGTCGCCGCACTCGGCGCGGCACCGCCCGGCGGCGACCGAAGCCGCCAGCGCCGATCCCATACTGCCCCGGGCGCGGCGCGCAACCCTGCCACCGCCGCCGGTTCGCGCCCGATATGCACGCCGTCGCCCGATGCGGTGATCAGGCAACCGGCCAGCGTCATGCGGGGCCGCGCCGTGATCGCGGCGCGCAGGCGGGCGATCGCGGCGCGGCGGGGGGCCTGCCGCGCACCGCCGACCATCCGCAGCGCGTGAATCAGCAGCCGCCGAGCGATCTCGTCGGGCAGGGCCGCGAGCCCGTCGCGCGCCAGCGTGACCTCGCCGGCGGCGACTTCGGCCAGATCGCGCGCCGCACGCGCCGTCGCGGCATCGAGCGCCGCGCGCGCCTCGGCCATCTGGCCCGCCACTCGCGCCAGCGCCGCAGCATCCACACCCAGCGGCGCCAGCACATCCAGCGCGCGGCGCGCCTTGATCCTGTCAAAGCGCGTATCGGCGTTGCCCGGATCGTCAAACCAGTCGGCGCCGCGGGCCTCCAGCCAACGACGAAGTGCCATACGCCGCAGCCCCAGCATTGGGCGCACGAGGGTCACAGCGCCGAACCGGCGCCGCACGGGCATCGCCGCCAGTCCGTCGACGCCAGCGCCGCGCGCCAGCGCCATGAGCACCGTTTCCGCCTGATCGTCGGCAGTATGCCCCAAAGCCACCTGCGCGATATCGCGCTCCCGCGCCCAGTCGGAAATCAGCCGGTACCGCGCCTGCCGTGCCGCCGCCTGCAGGTTGCCGGTCCGGTCCCTGTCGCGCCATTCCAGCGTGTCATGTGCCACCCCCAGCCGGGCGGCCAGCGCCGCCACCGCGCGCGCCTCGTCGGCGGCTTCGGGGCGCAAGCCATGATCCACCGTCACCGCATGCAGATCGACGCCCGCGCCGGGCGCCCAGTCGGCCAGAATCCTGAGCAGCGCGGCAGAATCGCCGCCACCGGATACCGCTACACCCAGCCGTGCGGGCGGATCGGGGCGGAAATGCGCGATCACCGCTTGCGCGACCGGGTCGCTGGCGCCCGGATCGCCGCCGCCGGTCACTGGCACTCCAGCTGCGCCCTTTCGGTTTGCGCGCGCGTCACGACCTCGCCTGCCTCGGGAAAGCGCGCGCCGACCTCGGCCAGGGTCACGCAGGCCTCATCGACCTTGCCAAGCCGCCCCAGCGACCGACCCAGCCGGAAGAGCGCCTCGGGCGCCTGCTCACCAGAGGGCGCGACGCCGAACGCCTCCAGATAGGCACGGGCGGCGCCGGTGCTATCCTCTTGCGCTTCCAGCGCTGCGCCGCGGCCCAGGTGGGCGCCCGCCGCCAGCGGGCTGTTGGGATAGTCGTCGAGAAAGGCGCCGAACAATTCCGCCGCGCGGGCGTGGTCGCCCGCCTCCAGTGCCGTGGCGGCGGCGTCGAAATCGGCCTGTTCGCCCACCGCCAGTTCGGGCGCCGCGTCATCCGCTGGCGCGGCGTCGGAAGGCAGCGCGCTCCCGCCGGGTGCCTCACCGCCACCCAGGCTGGGCACCTCGCCCAGCGACGCGATGTCGCAATCGGGTTCCAGTTCGCAGAGCCGAAATTGCAGGTCGCCGATCTGCGTCGTGCCATCGCGCACCACCCGCTCAATTCGGTGCTCCAGCCGCTCGGTTCGCGCGGTCAACTGCTCCAGGGCGGCCTCGATGGCGTTGACCCGCTCAAGCGTGCTTTCCCCCTGCCCGGCATCGATCGACGGCGCACCGGTCGTCGACATCTCGCGCTTGAGGCGCTGAATCTCAACATTGAGCACCGTCAGCTCCTGCCGGATATCGGCCAGCGTGCCGGCTTGCTGCTGCGCCGACGCCGGCAGTGCGCAGGCAAGGGCCAGCATCACCCCCGCCCCCAAGGCCCGCCGCATCGCCACGCCTTTTGTCACCACGCTGATCATGCCGCCTCAGCCCGACAGCCCGGCCGAGATCACGGTCACCGCGCGGCGGTTCTTGGCGTAGCAACTTTCGTCACTACAGATCTCGATGGGGCGTTCCTTTCCGTAGCTGACCACTTCCAGACGCGAGCCGGCAACGCCACGCGACACGAGGTATTCGTGCACCGCGTTGGCCCGACGGGCGCCCAGCGCAAGGTTGTATTCGCGCGTCCCCTGCTCGTCTGCGTGACCCTCGATGATGGCTGCGTATTCGGGGTTGTCCTGCAACCAGCGTGCCTGGCCATCCAGCACGGCTTTCGCCTCTTCCGAAAGGCGCGATTGATCGACCGTGAAAAGCACCCTGTCGCCTACCGCCTGCTGGAAATAGGCCGGTGAGGCGGGGTTGCTGGCGTCGCCTGCGCCAGCGCCAGCGCCGCCCAGAACCACGGCATCCTTGTCGTCGAAACGGTTCGCGTTGGTGCAGGCGCCAAGCGCCACCGCCGCGACCAGCAAAATCGCCCTGCTCGTGTATCTCATGTCAATATCCCGCTTTACCTGTTTTCCCGTTGCCCCGCGGCACCCGTTATCGCCACGCTTGCCCAAGCCATATCATAGCCACCGCGCCAATGGAATCTCCCATGCCGCGGGCTTTAGCGCAGCAACGGCGACCAGGACGGATCGCTGGCACCGGTTTCGGTGCGCATCCTCTTGAGGTTTCGCCCCGTGATATCCACCGAATAGAGGCTGGCCTGCCCATCCGCGCCCTGGGATTCGCGGGTGAACATGATCACCCGCCCATTGGGCGACCATGTCGGCCCCTCGTCGAGGAAAGACGCGGTCAGAAGCCGCTCTTCGCTGCCGTCCAGGCGCATCACCCCGATATGGAAACGCCCCTTCGATTGCTTGGTAAAGGCGATAAGGTCGCCGCGCGGCGACCAGACGGGCGTGCCGTAACGCCCCTGGCCAAAGCTGATGCGCTCGGGCGAGCCGCCGTCCAACGACATGATATAGAGCTGCTGGCTGCCGCTACGGTCGCTCTCGAAGACGATGCGCGTGCCATCGGGGCTGAAACTGGGGGCGGTGTCGATGCTGGGCGAGCGGGTCAGCCGGCGCGTCGTGCCGCTGTCGATGTCGAGCGTGTAGATGTCGGTCGTGCCGCCGCGGGTCATCGAATAGACCACCGTACGCCCGTCAGGGCCGAAACGGGGTGCGAAACTCATGCTGCCGGGCTGCTCTTCGAGCGCGCGCAAATCGAGGCTCGCCACATCCATGAGATAGATGCGCGGAAAGCCGCTGCTATAGCTGGTAAACAGGATCTTCTCGCCATCAGGCGAAAAGCGCGGCGCCAGCACGATGTCGTCGCCACCGGTCAGGTAGCGCACGTTGGCGCCGTCGTAATCCATCACCGCAAGCCGCTTGCGGCGCGCGTTCTTGGGGCCGGTTTCGGCCACAAAGGCGACGCGGCTGTCGAAATAGGGGCCCTCGCCGGTGATCCGGGTGTAGACGGCATCGGCCACCTTGTGGGCCATGCGCCGCCAGCCTTCGGGCGCGCTGGCAAAGCGCAGCCCTTCGCCCAGCTCCTGCCCGGCGAATACGTCATAGAGGCGGAACTTGACCACAAGACGACCGTCCTGCCCGATCTCGACCGCGCCCGACACCAGCGCCTGCGCATTGATCGCCTTCCAGTCGGCGAACTGCACCGGGCTGGAAAAGCTGGTGATCGGGCTGATGAACGCCTCGCGCGGGATCTCGCGGAACAGCCCCGTGCCGCTGAGGTCGTCGGCGACCACCCGCGCGATGCGGCTGGCGTATTCGCGCGCGGCGCCGTCTCCGACCACGAAATCCGGCACTGCAACGGGCATCGGCTCGATCACGCCCTCGGTGATCTCGATCCGGAGCGGCCCGTCCTGGGCCGCGACGGGTGCCGCCAACAGCCCCAACACCGCAAGGAGGGTCAGTATCATGCGCATCATTTAATCCTCATTTTCTCCGGATTGAATGTCATTTCAATGTCGCGCCAACGCTCGTATTTGTCCTCGGGCAGGTCGTAGCCGCTGCTGCCACAAACTATGATGGCGCGGCGCGCCGCCTCAAACGCCCGATTCACTGCCTCGCCGCTGCCGCCCTCGGACCCGATCAGCCGGACCGACCCCACGTCGGGCCGCCCGTCGCGACCCATCGAAACACCCACTACCACAGTGGTGGCAAGCGCCGCCGATGACAAGGAGCCGACGTTCCAGCAGTTCTGCACCGCCACGCGCAGCGCGTCGCGTTCACCCTGGCTGAGCGGCGGGCCGGCGGGTGCATCGGAGGGCTGGGCGGCAGACGGCGCGGGTTCGTCGGCGCCGCCAAGCGCCTCTTCCAACGCGGCGCGGATCGGGTCGGCTTCGTCGGCTGCGTCGTCCTGCGGCGCCTCGGCCACCGCCTGGGGTGCCGCCGGTCGCGCGCGCGGCCGAAGCGAGGTCCGCGGCGCCGCCGCGGAGGCTTCCTCGGCCTCGGTCACGATTTCGGTCGCGGCGGCCTCGGGGGCGGTAGCCTCCTGGGGCTCGGCGGGGGTGTCGGCGCCCTCGTCGGGGGTGCGCTCCTCCTGCCGCACCTCGTCGACGCGCGCATCGGGCTCGGGCGGGGCGACGGGTTGCGGCGCGACGCGCGGCGCCGGGCGTGGCGTGGGCCGGTCCGATGTATCGGGCGCCAGCGTGGCGCTCTCGGGTGGTGCGGCGGGCCGCTGCGGCGAGGAATCGTCGGCCTCGGCCGGCGCCGGGCGCTGCAAGCCGCTTACGTCCGGGGCCCGGTCGGGCGTGCCGGGCTGCGCCGCCTCGGGGTCGTCGCGCGCCGGGGGCGCGTCGGCATCCGCAGTGGGCCGCTCGGGGGGCGTGTCGGTGTCTTCGGGCGGCGATGGCGCTGCTGGTTGCGGCGCCGCCTGCGGCACGGGCTCGGGCGTGGTCAGGGCAGCGTATTCCTCGGACGAGATCACCGCCACCTCGCTGACCTCGAACGGCTCGGGAGTGGGGGCGAACCCGCCGCCCCATAGCAGCCAACCGATCAGGCCCAGATGGCCCGCGCCCGAGATATAGTGCCCCGCATGCATGGCGGCTCAGCCACCGTCCGGGCTGTCGAGCTCCGGCCCGCCGGTGTCAGTAACCAGCCCGATGTTGGTGAACCCGCCGCGGTTGAGCGCGCCCATCACCTCCATCACCTGTGCGTAGGGCACCGCCCCGTCGGCGCGCAGGTAGACCCGGTCGCTGCTGCGCTCGGCGGCAATGGCCCGCAGCCGGCCCAGTAGCCGGTCGCGCGGCACCGGGGTTTTCTGGATCAGTACCTCGCCTTCGGCGGTCATGGTCAGGGTCAGCGGCTCTTCGGGCTCGCCGGGCAGCGCGTCGGCCGCCGTTTTCGGCAGTTCCACGGGCACGCCCACCGTCATCAGCGGCGCCGCGACCATGAAGATGATCAGCAGCACCAGCATCACGTCCACGAAGGGCGTGACGTTGATTTCGGCCATCGGGCGCGCCCGGCCCCGGCGCTGCCGGCGCCCCCGCGCATTCTGGTCGCGCTGAATTCCGCCCGCGCCCATGGCTCAGCCGTCCAGTTGGCGGCTGAGAATGGTCGCGAACTCGTCGGCGAACCCTTCGTAGCCGGCGACGATGCGGTCGGCATCGGTGCTAAGCTTGTTGTAGAAGATCACCGCCGGGATCGCCGCCAGCAGGCCCAGCCCGGTGGCCAGCAGCGCCTCGGCGATCCCCGGCGCAACCACGGCAAGGTTGGTGTTTTGCTGCTCCGCGATGCCGATAAAGGCATGCATGATGCCCCAGACGGTGCCGAACAGCCCGATGAACGGCGCGGTGGCCCCGACCGAAGCCAGCACCGGCAAACCGCCTTGCAATCCTTCGGTCTCCTTGGCGATGGCCACGTCCATCGACCGCTCGATCCGCGACTGCGCCCCGGGAATGAGCGCCCCGTCGCCGCGGTGCGAGCGGCGCCACTCGATCATCCCGGCGGCAAATATCCGCTCGGATCGCCCGGCCGGGTCGACGCCGATCTTCTCGAACAGCTCGTCCAGCGGCTCGCCCGACCAGAACGCGCGGTCGAAGACATCCGCCTCGGCCCGCGCGCGACGGTATTCGATGAGCTTTTTCACGATCACCGACCACGACCAGAACGAGGCCAGGATCAGGATGATCATCACCAGTTTGACAGTCAGCGTGGCGCGCGCGAAGAGCGCCCACAGCGAGAAATCCATCTCCTGCGCCAGCGCAAGTGTTTCAGCTTCCATATGCCTGCTCTCTTATCGGGCCTTGTCAGCGGCCATTTGCGCGCAAACTAGCCGATATCCAAGCCGAAATCCAACATATCCGGGTCGATTCCCGCAGTTTAGGCCTGATCGACCGGTTTGCAGGCGGATATTTGCCGCCGCGCGCATCCGGCACCGGGTGCCGGGTGTGCCCTGGCGCTTGCCAACCTATTCGTCACTGGGGCGGCACAGAGGCCGCTTGTTGAGCTTCGCCCCCGGAAAGCGCGATGCGACCTCACGTTTCCATCAGCAGGGCAGCCCGCTCAGTGCAGGCCACGGCGCAGGGTGGCCGGCAGCCGCGTGGGCTGACCCGCATCGGTGATTGCCACCACCGTTACCATCGCCTGAAACAGCAGGTCAGAGCCGCGCCAGACCTTCTGGTCCATCACCATCCGCGCCGCGGTGGTCTGCGCCACCTCGGTTTCGACGATCAGTTCATCGTCCAGCCGCGCGGGGGCAAGGTAATCCGCCTCGACGCGGCGCACTGCAAAAACGACACCTTCATCCTTCATCTGCTTCTGATCGACACCCATGCCGCGCACCCAGTCGCTGCGCGCCCGTTCGATATAGCGCAGGTAGTTGGCGTAATAGACAATTCCCGCCATGTCGGTATCTTCGTAGTAGACGCGAATGGGTAAGCGATGTGTCATGTGCGGCCTCTCCGGCATGCCCGTGACCGCAGCGTAACGCCCGAGCGACCGGGCGCAACCGGTTTCGCGCGCCGCCAGCAAGGATGCCGCCCGGCGAGTACGACCCACTAGTGTTTGCCACCTGACATAAGATACCCCATAAAAGCAGGTATCGGACACTTGTTTGGCATCCTTGAGCGAGACGGTCAGATGGTGGGTTCGAGCGCTTTACGCCGGATCAGGCCGGCGCGGTATTGGCGGCGAGTGG
>NZ_JAGXFK010000080.1 GCF_024637375.1 Sediminimonas sp.
CGCGCAGCGCCCGACCGCCCCCTCGGGCGGGCGCTTTTGCGGGCGTATCAAGCTGATGACAACGCGGATGTATTTGGCCGGCATAAAGCGCGATCCACATTCGTTGCAGCGCCCACCCGGCGGTCGGGCACCGCGCGGCACCTCAGCCGGGCGCCCAAAGTCCGCTCCAGACCACGCGCTGCCAATACCGCGCCGGCCTGGTCCGGCGCAAAGGGCTCGAACCCGTCATCTGACCGTCTCGCTCAAGAATGCCGGACGAGTGTCCGACACCCTGCTTTTATGGGGTATCTTGTGCCAGGTGGGGAACACTAGCCGCCATGCTTTTCAAGGAACGCCTCGGCGGGCAGGGCGCGGAAATCCTCCAGCGCCGCGCGCAGGCGCTCATGCGGCCAGTCCCACCACGCCAGCGCGATCAGCCGCTCGGCGATGTCCTGCGGCTGGCGCTGCTTCAGGGCGCGCGCGGGCACACCGGCGACAATGGAATAGGGGGCGACATCGCGCGTGACCACGGCGCCCGCTGCCACGACGGCGCCGTCGTGCAGCGTGACCTCGGGCATGATCACCGCGCCGTGGCCGACCCAGGTGTCGTGGCCGACATGTACCAGCCGCGCGGCGCGGTGTTCGAAAAAGGCGGCGTCGCGGGCGGCATCGTCGAAGTAGTCGTCGGAACGGTACACCAAGTGGTGCAGCGAGGCGGTGTGCAGCGGGTGGTCGGTGGGGCCGATGCGGCTGAACGCGGCGATGTTGGCGAACTTGCCGATGCGCGCGTTGGCGATCTCGGCGTAGCGGTCGGTATAGCTGTAGTCGCCGACATGGGCGTTGACGATGCGGCTGCCGCGGCCGATTTCGGTGTAGCGGCCGAAGGTGGTGGCGGCAATGTCGCAATCGGGATGGATGACGGGGCTGTCGGGCTGGAGCCTGGGCATGGGGTTTTCCTTGGTTGGGCCGGGGCGGGGGGCGCTGCCCCCGTCGCGGCAAGCCGCGACTCCCCCGGAGTACTTGGGGAAAGATGAAGCCCGGGCGATCAGGTGCCGCCATCGTCGGCGGTGATGAGGCGGCGGCGGACGACGCCCGAGATCCAGTCCATGAACACCACCAGCAGCACGATCAGCACGATGTAGTAGCTGACCTTTTCCCAGTCCTGCTGGGTGATGATGGCCTGGGTCAGCAACAGCCCGATACCGCCGCCGGTGATCGCGCCGATCACGGTGGCGCTGCGGGTATTGGATTCGAGGTAGTAGAGCACCTGGCTGAGCAGGATCGGCGTGATCTGCGGGATCACCCCGAAGCGGTAGCGTTGCAGCGGTTTGGCGCCTGTGGATTGCACACCGTCGATTTCACGCGGGTCGACGTTTTCCAGTGCCTCCGAGAACATCTTGCCAAACGTGCCGGTATCGGTGAGCAGGATGGCCAGGCTGCCGGTCAGCGGCCCCGGCCCGAAGGCGCGTGACAGCACGATCGTCCAGATCAGCGCATCGATCCCGCGCAGCAGGTCGAAGATCCGACGGAATGCCTGGCGCACGACCATCAGGGGGGTAAAGTTGCGCGCCGAGAGGAACGCCATCGGCAGCGCCACCATGGCCGCGCCCATGGTGCCCAGAAACGCCATCAGAAGGGTTTCGAACAGCGCCCACAGCACATCCTTGTGGCGCCACATCTGGTTGTTCCAGACATCCCCGACGATGGCGGCGAGGTTGCTTTGGCCCGCCTTGATGCGATCGCCCGACACCACCAGCGCGGCCAGTTCGCCGAAGGATTTGCCGTAAAACGGGCTGTCGAGCGTGAACCAGAACAGCTCCCACCCGATGGCGTAGCGCATCACCTCGGTGCGCGCCTTGGTGACGGTGACACGCCCCGCCCGGGTGGTGATGTTCACCCGTGCGTTCGAGGCGCTGATCCAGTCGGGCGCCTGGGCCGTGGGCAGGGTCAGGTCGATTCCCCGGCGGCTGGCGGTGGCGGTTATCGGCCCGTAGCCGGGCACGTCGTAGCGCATCGTGTCACCGTCGATCGTCACCTCGTGGCCCTGGGGCAGGGCGATGCGGGCGCTGTCGTCGCCCGACAGGGTGACCCATTCGGGCGACATGCCCTCGGGGTAGCGGCCCTTGGCGCTGCCTTCGACGGCCATGGAGATGTCGCCGGTGCGGTTGTCCCGGGTGACGTGGGTCTTGTAGCTGTAGCTGTCGGCGACCAGGATCGCGGCATTGTCCATGCGCGCGCGCTCGGCCAGGCCGGGGATATCGAAGGCGAAGAAGACATTGGCAAGATAGGCCAGCACAACCAGCGGCACCGCGCCGGCGAAGAGGCGCTTGCGTTTGAAAAGCGCCTGCGCGGCGTCATGTCTCTGGGCGATCGGGGCGTCTGTCATCGCCATGGCTCAGGCCTTTCCGGTCAGCTTGTTGCGGTAGTGGCTGGATAGCTGGTCGAAGAACACGATGGTGCCGAACAGCAGCAGGAAGATCGCGGCCACCTCGTCATAGCGGCCCTGGCCCCAGCTGAAGGCGTTCTTGAGGTCGTAGCCGATGCCGCCCGAGCCCACGAAGCCCAGGATCGCCGAGGCGCGGATGTTGATCTCGAACCTGAGCAGCGCGTAGCTGAGATAGTTCGGCGCCACCTGCGGGATGACGCCCAGCCACATGCGCTGCGACCACGATGCGCCGACCGAGTGCAGCCCCTCGATGGGCTTGAGCGAGGCATTCTCGTTGACCTCGGAGAACAGCTTGCCCAGTGCCCCCACCGTGTGCAGCGCGATGGCGATCATCGCCGGCACCGGCCCGCTGCCGAGGACGAAGATCAGCACCAGCGCGATGACGATCTCGGGAATGGCGCGCAGCACGTCCATCAGCCGGCGCACCACCGGGATAAGCCGCGGCCAGCGCGCCAGCCCGCGCGTGGCCAGAAGCGACAGCACCACGGCCACCATCGCGCCCAGCAGGGTCGAGGCGGCGGCGATGTTTATCGTCTCCAGCAGCGAGGGAAAGAACTTGACCACCAGCGCGGGCAGCAGGGTGATCTTTTCGCCCGCCTCGCGCAGCACCTCGCCGGGGAAGTCGAAGATGTTGCCGATGCCGTCGGCAAAGCTGCCGGCGCTGCGGTCGTCGGCCAGCCGGAATCCCGACGCCATCAGCGCCACGAACACCGCCAGCATCACCACGCCATAGAGGCGCTTGCGGCGCGTCATCGCCAGGTATGCAGCCTGCACGTTTTCCACGTGCCGTTTTCCTGTCTGCCCTGCGGCCAGATCGATCATGCCCGTCCCCCGTCATGTGAGACCGGGCCCGCGCGTGACGGCGGGCCCGGTCTTGTGTCAGCCCCAGGGGCCTACATCTTGGATTTGCGCGCCTCGATGATCGAGACATAGGCATCGTGGTCGATGGGCTGGAAGCCCAGCGCCTCGCCGGCCATGAAGTTGTAGGCGCAGTCGGCATCCATGTAGGGCAGCGACGCGGTCATCGTGGCGATGTCGACCTTGACGCGCTCGGGCAGGTCGCTGCGCAGCACGATCGGGCCTTCGGGGATCGGTTTGGATTTCCAGATCTCGACCAGTTCGTTCATGTCCACGAGGCCGGCATCGGCGGCCTTGCGCAGCGCGCCCGAGTTGTAGCCGTCTTCCCATGCGCCCATGCCGTCGGCCCAGGTCACACCGGCATCGACATCGCCGTTGGCCACCGCGACGATGGTCTGCTCATGGCCGCCCACGAACTTCACCTCGCCGAAATAGTCGCCCGATTCCATGCTGGCGTCGACTTCCTGGGGGATCTCGATCGACGGGATCAGGTAGCCGGAGGTCGAGTTCGGATCGCCGAAGGCGAACACCTTGCCTTCCATGTCGTCCAGCGAGGTGATGTCGCTGTCCTTGCGGGCAAAACCGACGGAGTAGTAGCCGTAGGATTTGTCCATGTTGGTCTTGACCATGATCGGCTCGACGGCGTCCGGGTCGGTCAGGTAGGTCTTGGCATAGGCGCTGGCGCCCAGCCAGGCCATGTCGATGGTGTCGCCCAGCAGGCCCTGGATGACGCCGTCATAGTCGGCCGGCGTGAACAGCTTGACCGGCACGCCCAGCAGTTCCTCGGCCTTGGCGCGGTAGCATTCGTTCGATGCCAGGCGGTCCTGCGCGTTCTCGCCACCCAGGATGCCGATGCGGAATTCGTCGATCTTGTCTTCGCCGTGGTTGTCGGCCGCGGCCGCGCCGGTCAGCGCGGTTGTCGCAAGGGCGGCAGCAATCAGTTTCTTCATGGGTCTCTCTCTCCGTTCGAAGTGATGGCCCGCCACTCCCGGCGGGCCGGGGTCGTCAAACCGCGGCTTCGGCTTCGCGCAGCGCGCGCGCCTCGCCACGGTCGAGCGATTCGATGGCGGTCGAGGTGCTGTCCTCGGAAAAGCTGGCGCCGGCGCCGTAGATATCGCGCGCCACGCCGGTGGTCAGTTGTTCGGGGGTGCCGTCGAACACCACGCGGCCCGCGCGCATGCCGATCACCCGGTCGCAATACCTGCGAGCGGTGTCGAGCGTGTGCAGGTTGGCGATGACCATGCGGCCGTCCTCGTCATGGATGCGGCGCAGGGCGTCCATGACGATCTGGGCGTTCATCGGGTCGAGGCTGGCAATGGGTTCGTCGGCCAGGATCATGCGCGGGTCCTGCATCAGGGCGCGCGCGATGGCGACGCGCTGCTGCTGGCCGCCCGACAGCGATTCGGCGCGTTTCGGGGCATGGTCGGCGATGCCGAGCCGGTCGAGAATGTCGATGGCGCGATGGATGTCGGCGGCGGGAAACAGGTTGAACATCGTCGCCAGGGTCGAGCGCGCGTTGAGCGTGCCGTGCAGCACGTTGCCGACCACGTCCATGCGCGGGACCAGGTTGAACTGCTGGAAGATCATCGCGCAGTCGGACTGCCAGGCGCGTTTTTGCGCCCCTCTGAGCGCGGTCACCTCTTTGCCCTCGACCGTCACCCGCCCCGCGGTCGCGTCGGTCATTCGGTTGAGAATGCGCAGCAGCGTGGATTTGCCCGCGCCCGATGCGCCGATGATGCCGATCATCGCCGGGCGCGCCACCGAGAAGGTGACGTTGTCCACCGCCGTGTTGGTGCCGAATGATTTGGTCAGGCCGTCGACTTCAAGCATCTCGCGTCTCCGCTGTATCTTCGCGGTGACGTGTGACGGCGAAATGATTCAGTTCGGTGACGGCCGAATTAAGGTTTTGTAAACGCGCCGCCGTGCGTCAGGCTGGATCGGCGGCGCCGAGTTCGGCGTGCAGGCGCGCCTCTTGTTGCGCGCGCGGGGGCGAAAAGCCTGCCAGCAGCAGGTAGACCACCGGCGTCAGGAACAGCGTCATCAACGTGGCCAGCCCCAGCCCGCCCACGATCACCCAGCCCAGCGCGGTGCGCGCTTCGGCACCTGCGCCCGCCGACAGGATCAGCGGCACCCCGCCCAGCACCGTCGAGGCCATGGTCATCATCACCGGCCGCAGGCGAATGATGCAGGCGCCCTCGATCGCGTCGCGCACCCCGGCGCCGCGGTCGCGCAACTGGTTGGCGAATTCCACGATCAGGATGCCGTTCTTGGCCATGATGCCGATCAGCATCACCAGCCCGATCTGCGAATAGACGTTCAGGCTCTGGCCGGTCAGCAGCAGCGCGAACACCGCGCAGGCCAGCCCCAGCGGCACGGTGGCCATCACCACCACGGCCGAGATCGTGCTTTCGAACTGCGCCGCCAGCACCAGGAACACCACCGCGATGGCAAACCCGAAGGTCACCGCCAGCCCCGATGATGTCTGGTCCAGCGTCGCCGCCTCGGCCAATGGCTTGATGCGGTTGACGGGCGCGAGGATGTCGGCAGCCTCGGCCTCGACCCGTGCCAGCGCGTCGCCCAGGGCCAGTTCGGGCGTCAGGCTGGCGGTGATCGCCACGGCGCGTTTCTGGCCCTCGCGGTTCAGCTCGGGGGCGATGGCGCGTTCCTCGAGCGTGACGATGGTCGACATCGGCACCATTTGGCCGTCGCCGGTTTGCAGGAAGATGCTTTCCAGGTCGCCGGGGTCGTTGACCGGATCGGTGGTCGAGAGCATGCGCACGTCGTAGGCGTCGGCGCCGATGAACACCTCGCCGACGCTGCGCCCCTCCAGCACCGCGCGCAGCGCCTCGCCCAGGCCGGTGATGTCGATGCCCAGATCGGCGGCGCGCGCGCGGTCGATGCGGATGAATAGCTGCGGCTGCGTGGTCTCGTAGTCGGCGCGCACCTGGCCCATGCCCGGGTCATTCTGCAGGCGCGCGACAAGGCGGTCGGCGACATCGGCGAGTTGCGCGTAGTCGTCGCCGGTGATGGCAAAGCTCAGGCCGCGCCCGGCGCCGCGGATGCCCAGCGAATTGGGCTGGATGGCGAAGGCGCGCACCCCGATCACCCCGCGCAGGCGGCTATTGATGTCGCCCACGATCTGGTCCTGGCTGCGGGCGCGCTGATCCCATTTCGCCAGCCGCATGACCATGAAGCCGCGGTTGTCGGCGCCGAACCCGGTGATCGAGAACACGTCCGTGACCTCGCCGCTGTCCTGCAACGGGGCGATGACCTGCTCGATCTCGCGCAGCTTGGCGTTGGTATACTCCAGCGACACGCCCTGCGGCGCGGAAACCGACAGCAGCGCGATGGCCCGGTCCTCGCGCGGGGTCAGTTCCTGCCGGATGGTGCCGGTGACCAGCGCGGCGCTCACCGCGAACAGCGCCGCCGCCGCCACCACCACCCATGGCGCCGCCAGCGCGGCGCGCAGCAACGCACGGTAAAGCGCCGCCAGCGCCTCGCCCAGCCGAACCATGACGCTGCTGCGTCGCGGCGTGCCCATGTCGCGCGTCAGCAGCCGGCTGGCCAGCATCGGGCACAGGCTGAGCGCGACAATCGACGACAGCGCCACCGCCATCGCCAGGGTAAAGCCGAACTCGCGGAACAGCCCCCCCGCCTGGCCGGGCAGGAACGACAGCGGCACGAACACCGCCGCCAGCGTCGCCGTGGTGGTGATCACGGCAAACACCACCTGCCGGGTGCCCAGCACCGCCGCCGCGCGCGCGCCGGTGCCCTTGCTGCGCTGGCGGACGATGTTTTCCAGCACCACGATGGCGTCGTCCACTACGATCCCGGTGGCCAGCACCAGCGCCAGCAGCGTCAGGATGTTGACCGAGAACCCCGCCAGCCAGATCGCGGCCAGCGTGCCGATCAGCGCCACCGGCATGGTCAGCGCCGGGATCAGCGTGGCGCGAACGTCGCGCAGGAAGACGAAGATCACCGCCACCACGATGGCCACGGCCAGGGCCAGCGTCTTGAGCACCTCGGTGATCGCGCCGTTGATGAACACCGCGTCGTCGGAGGTGACGAATATGTTGACGTCCGCGGGCAGGGTTTGCTGCAACTCGTCCACCACCGCGTGGACCTCGCGCGAGATTTCAAGGGTGTTCGACGTCGCCTGCCGGATCACCCCCAGGCCCAGCCCGGTCTGGCCGTTGGCGCGCAGCACCGTCTCGTTCGGGGCGGGGCCAAGGCTGACGTTTGCGACATCGCCAAGGCGGACATGCGGGGCCAGTTCCAGCGCCTCGAAAGCCTCGGGCGTGGTCACGGTGGCGGTGGTGCGCACGCTGACGGTCTGGCGGGCGCCGGTCAGGTCGCCGGCGGGCACGTCATAGGCCACGTTGGCCAGCGCGGCGCGGATATCTGCCAGCGTCAGCCCGCGGCTGGCCAGTTCCATCTGGTCGATATCGACGCGGAAGATCGCCTGCCGGTCGCCGTAAATGCGCAGGTCGGCCACCCCCTGGAGCGAGACCAGCCGGTCCTCGACGCGGTCGGCGACGATCTTCGTCAACGCCTGCGGCGACTGCGTGGCCGACGTGACGGCGATGCGCACAACGGGCTGGGCGTTGGCGTCGGCCTTGACGATCTCGGGCGTTTCGGCGTCGTCGGGCAAGTCGCCGGCGATCCGCGCCACCGCGTCGCGGGTGTCGGTGGCGGCGATGTCCAGGTCCACGCTGTCGTTGAATTCCAGTGTCACGCGGCTGCGCCCGAAGCGCGAGTTGGACGAGATCGACCGCACCCCCGATACGCGCCCCGCCGCGCCCTCGATCCGGCCGGTGATCTCCTGGTCGACGCTTTCCGGCCCGGCGCCGGGAAAATAGGTGGTGATGGTGATGACGGGGCGGTCCACGTCGGGCAACTCGCGCACCTCGACCCCGAACAGCGCCGCCACCCCGGCCAGCGTGATCAGGGCGCTGAGTACCAGCGCCAGAACCGGGCGGCGCACGAACAGTGCCACGCCGCCGGGTGTGCTGCCGGCGTCGCTCATCCGCGTTGCCTTGGCGCGGATGCGGCGGCGGCCGCGCCGTCGCCTTCCTCGTTCGCGGCATCGAGCGGCGCGCCCGGGCGCAGCATCTGCACCCCTTCGATCACCACCTGCTCGCCCTCGCGCAATTCGCCCTCGACCAGCACGCGGTCGCTGTCGCGCTGACGGATGGCGACCGGCACGCGCACCGCCTTGCCGTCGCGTGCCGCCCAGACGAAAGCGCCCGCGTCGGACCACTGCACCGCCAGCGGATCGACCGCGGCCAGGCGTTCGCCCGGCAGCGACAGCGTCACCTCGAAGGCCATGCCGGGGCGCAGGGTGTCGTCGTCGTTGTCCAGCGCCGCGCGCAGGCGCAGGGTGCGGCTGGCGCGGTCTACCTCGGTGTCTATGGTGCTGATGTGCCCGGTTAGGGCGCGGTCGGGCTGGGCGAGCGGGCGCAGCCTCACCGTCATGCCGGTGCGCAACTTGCCGACGATACGTTCGGGCACGCGGAAATCCACCAGCAGGCCGGAGCGGTCGGTGATCCGGGTCAGCGCGTCCTGCGCGGTGATGCGATCGCCGACCTCGACCTCGTAAAAGCCGATACGCCCGCCGATGGGCGCGCGTACCACGCGTTGGGACAGCTCGAACTCGGCCTGGCGAACCTGCAAGCGGGCGCTGCGCAACTCGCGCCGCGCCTCGGCGGTGCGCAACTCCGACACCGTGCCGGAGCTTTCCAGCCGCGTCAGCCGCTCCAGGTCGTCTTGCGCCTTATCGATCGCGATGTGCGCCTGGTCGAGTGCGATGCGTTCGGCCTCGTCCTCCAGCTTGAAGATCATCGCGCCCTTCGACACGCGCGCCCCGGCGTCGAAGGCGATTCGCTCGATCCGGCCCGTCGCCTGCGCCCGCACCGTCACCGCGCGACGCGCCAGCGCGTCGCCGATGGCGGTGACGCGGTCGTTGAGAACGCCGGTTTCGACCGGTGCCAGCACCACCGGGGTTTCGCGCGCCTCACGCTGGCGCCCCTCGCCGTCGCCGGGCGCCTGCGCGGCGGTGACCTCGAAGCCCAGCATTGCCGGCAGGCCGGTGCGCTGCATCCATTCGGCGGCGCCGGGGATATAGTTGAGCCAGCCCCACACCGCCACTGCCAGTAGCAGCGCGATCAGGGCGAGTTGCCTGAGGGCCGAGATGAAAGCGGTCATGTGGGTGTCGTTCCTCACCGGGCGTGCGGGCAGAGAATAATGCATTTTGGGAAAAAGGCCACTCGGGGTTGCGCGTCCCGGCGCCCGGTCTTGGCATTTCGCCGCGTGCGGGGCAGTGTGGCGCCGAAACGGGCAGGCGGGCAAGGGCGACGGGCAGTGATGACGGGGCAGACGGAAAAGACGGTGGCGATCGTGGGCGCGGGGATCGTGGGGGTCGCCACCGCGCTGTGGCTGTTGCGCGCCGGCCATCGCGTGATTCTTGTCGACAAGGCCGGGCCGGGCGAGGGGGCAAGCCTTGGCAATGGCGGCATCCTGGCCTCTTGCGCGGTGGTGCCGGTCAGCGGGCCGGGCCTGATCGCCAAGGCACCGCGGATGCTTCTGGACCCGCGCCAGCCGCTGTTCGTGCGCTGGCGCGACATGCCGGGGATGGTGCCGTGGCTGTGGCGATTCATGGGCAACGCCAATGCCAACGATACCCGCCGCATCGCCGCCGCGCTGGCGCCGCTGGTGGGCGACAGCCTGGCCGATCATCAGGCGCTGGCGGCCGGCACCGCCGCCGAACGCTACATCGTGCCCGGCGATTACCTGTATATCTACCGCGACCGCCGCGAATTCGAAGCCGAGGCGTTTTCATGGGACATCCGCCGCGCCCACGGCTTCACATGGGAGGAAATGGGCCCCGACCGCCTGCACGCCTACGACCCCGCGATCAGCCGCGACATGCGCTTTGCCGTGCGTCTGCCCGGCCACGGCCGCATTACCGACCCGGGCGCTTACGTGCGCGCGCTGGCCGCCGAGGCCGAGGCGCGCGGCGCGCGCCTTGTCCGCGCCGAGGTCAGCGAGGTGCTGCGCGAGGGCGGCGGGCGCGTGCGCGGTCTGCCCGCCGGCGGCGAGGTGATCGCCTGCGACGACGTGGTTGTCTGCGCCGGCGCGTGGTCGGGGCGGCTGGCGCGCGCGCTGGGGCTGCGGGTGCCGCTGCAGGCCGAACGCGGCTACCATGTCGAGCTGTGGAATCCGTCGCAAACCCTGTCGGCGCCGGCGATGGTGTCGGCGGGCAAGTTCGTGCTCAACCCGATGGAGGGGCGGTTGCGGCTGGCCGGCGTGGTCGAACTGGCCAGCCGTGATGCGCCGCCAGCGCGCGCGCCGTTCCGGCTGCTGATGCGCGGACTGCGCGCGGTGCTGCCCGATCTGCGTTGGGATGAGGCAAGCGAATGGATGGGCTCCCGGCCCTCGACCCCTGACAGCTTGCCGCTGATCGGCGCGGTGCCGGGGTTGGCGGGTGCCTGGGCGGGGTTCGGTCACCAGCATGTCGGGCTGACCGCCGGCCCGGCGACGGGGCGCTTGTTGGCGCAGATGATCGCCGGCCAGCGGCCCAACGTCGATGTCGCGCCCTACGATCCGGGGCGTTTTGCCTGATGCGGTGCGATCGGGGTTTGACGGCGGATGTCATCCTCGGGCTTGACCCGAGGATCCCTGTGCGCGGGAGATCCCCGGTCAAGCCGGGGATGACGGATCAGCGCTCCGGGGGGTGCGCTATTCTTGCGACCCCGGCTGCCGCGTGCGTACAGGGTGTTGCGTTCTGTCAAGTTCACCCGCCCGGGTTACGCATGCCCTATGGTCGCAGCCCGGTGGCTCCTGTCCGGCGCAATGCCCTGTAGGGCGCGTTGCGCCAGATCGGAAACGGAGCAAAAGACGGGCACGCGATCGCCCGGGCGGGCGCGGAACGCGCCCGCCCGGGGGCGGGCGGTCGCGGGCGCGACGGGCGGGGAATTCGATCGCCCGCAATACTCTGTAAACCACGTTTCAAGATGTTGCCACGCTTGCACTGTGCCCCGATCACGCGCCCACCCTCGGGGTCGGGCGCGAACCTGCCGTCGCACTGAAAACCAATGATGCGAACTTCGGTTCCGCCTTGCTAGAGCGACGTCGCCGCGCGCGCGGCCTGGTCGTATTGCCCCGACATCAGCCGCAGCAGCCCGGCGAGCGCGCTGACCTGCTCGGGCTCCAGCCCCAGCCCCTGCACCGTCTGGATCAGCAGCCCCTCGCGAATCTCGCGGTAGCGGTCGCAGGCCGCGGCGCCGGTCGGGGTGGCCTCGACGGTCTTTTCCTTGCCACTGCGCCCGGTGCGCACCAGCCCGGCGCGGGCCAGTTTCTTGACCGCGTAGCTGACGGTGTGGGTGTCCTCGACATTCAGCACCAGGCAGATATCGGCCAGCTTCTTGGGCCGGTCGCGGTGGCGCACCGTATGCAGCACCAGCACGTCAAGCGCCGAAAGCTCGGGATACCCCGCCGCCGACATCGCCCGCACCACCCAACGGTCGAAGGCGTTGGAGGCGATGATGAGACCGAACTCGAATTCCGACAGTTCGGCAAATGACCCCTCGGCCAGATGCGCGGAAGAAACGACGGGGCCTATGACACGGTTGATCATGCTGCAAAGGATGCGCGAATGGGGCGATATGTCAACAAAACGTTGACGAATTTTCAATGACGGGCAGAATGGTCGGGGAATCGGTCTGATGATGATCGGCAGAGATGCCGCACTTGACCGGTTGCCCGCATCCCGCCACGCTTTGCCGTGTCGGGCAACAATATGTGCGGTCGCCCGAACGGCCGCGCTTTCCAACATGATCAAGGGAGATCAAGACCATGAAAACAATCACCAGCCTGAGCATGGCGACGGCGCTGACCGTTGCCAGCGTGGCCCCCGCCATGGCCGAGACCTGGGATATGCCGATGGCCTATTCCGGCTCGAATTTCCATTCGCAGGTCGGTGCCGAGTTCGCCAGTTGCGTAACCACCGGCACCGGCGGCGATATCGAGATCAAGACCCACCCGTCGGGTTCGCTGTTTGCCGGCAACGACATCAAGCGCGCGGTCCAGACCGGGCAGGTGCCGATCGGCGAGCGGCTGCTTTCCGGCCACCAGAACGAGAACGCGCTGTTCGGTTTCGACAGCGTGCCGTTCCTGGCCACCTCGTTCGAGGACAGCCAGAAACTGTGGAAAGCGGCGCGCCCCACCATCGAGAACGTGCTGGAAGAGCAGAACCTGACGCTGCTTTACGCGGTGCCATGGCCGCCGCAGGGCCTGTATTTCAAGGACGCGGTCGAATCGGTCGCCGACATGGAAGGGGTCAAGTTCCGCTCCTACAACTCCGCGACGGCGCGGCTGGCCGAACTGACCGGCATGCTGCCGGTGCAGATCGAGGCGGCCGAGATCAGCCAGGCCTTCGCCACCGGCGTGGCCGAGGCGATGATTTCCTCGGGCGCCACCGGCTATGACCGCAAGGTGTGGGAAAGCCTCGACTATTTCTACGAGGTCGACGCCTGGCTGCCGCGCAACTACGTGTTCGTCAATTCCGACGCATGGGACGGGCTCAGCCAGGAAAACCGCGACGTGATGAGCGGCTGTGCCGAGCTGGCCGAATACACCGGCCTGTGGCGGTCGAAGGAATACACCGGCTTCACCGTGCAGGGCCTGCGCGATGGCGGCATGACCGTCGAGCCGCCCAGCGACACGCTGCGCGGCGAGTTGCAGGAGATCGGCGAGACGATGACCGCCGAGTGGCTGGAACAGGCCGGTGCCGAGGGCGAGGAGATCGTCGAGGCCTTCCGCGCCATGAAGTAAGCCGCGCGGCGCGCGGGCCGGTGATGAACCGCCGCCCGCGCGCCCACGCTTTCACACCTCAATAGGGGGGGAGCCCCATGGCCGCCCTGCGCCTTCTGCGCCGCCTTCTGGACGGGCTGTATTCCGGCGCCAGCGTTCTGGCTGCCGTGTGCCTGGTTGCGATCCTGGTGCTGATCGTGTTGCAGATGCTGGCCCGCTGGACCGGCGAGATGTTCCCCGGCGCGCCCGAATATGCCGGCTACGCGATGGCGGCGGCGTCGTTCCTGGCGTTTGCCGGGGCGCTCAACGGTGGCGCCCACATCCGGGTGGGGCTGTTGCTGAACGCCGCCGGGCCGCGGATGAAATGGCTGCTTGAACTGTGGTGCTTTGCCGTCGGCGCGGTCTTGGCGTGGTACTTCGTCTGGTATGCTTGGCGCTTCGTCTACTGGTCGTGGAAATTCGGCGATGTCAGCCAGGGACAGGACCGCACCGAGCTGTGGATGCCGCAATCGCTGATGCTGGCCGGCGCGGCGATCTTCGCCATCGCGCTGACCGACAACCTGCTGACGCTGCTGTTCACCAAGCGCGACCATATCAGCCGCGATACAATCGGCGACGGGGAGTAGCGCCATGGACGACGCCTCGACCATCATCGTATTCCTGTTCGTCCTGTTCGTGCTGCTGGGCAGCGGCGTCTGGGTCGGCCTGGCCCTGCTGGGCGTGGCCTGGGCGGGGATGGAGCTGTTCACCTCGCGCCCGGTGGGCGACACCATGCTGACGGTCATCTGGACCGCGTCGAGCAGCTGGACACTGACCGCGCTGCCGCTGTTCATATGGATGGGCGAGATCCTTTACCGAACGCGGCTGAGCGAGGACATGTTCCGCGGCCTGGCGCCGTGGATGGCGCGGCTGCCCGGTGGGCTGGTACATACCAATATCGTCGGGTGTACCGTCTTCGCCGCCGTGTCGGGCAGTTCGGCCGCAACCCTGACCACCGTCGGCAAGATGTCTATCCCCGAGCTGCGCAAGCGCGACTACCCCGAGCGCATGGTCATCGGCACGCTGGCGGGCGCGGCGACGCTGGGGTTGATGATCCCGCCGTCGATCATGCTGATCGTCTACGGCGTCACCATCAACGAAAGCATCTCGAAGCTGTTTTTCGCCGGCATTCTGCCGGGGCTGATGCTGGCGGCCATGTTCATGGCCTGGGTGGCGGTGCAGGCGCGGCTGTCGTCGGAGTGGCACCCCAAGCCCGAGCCGCCGATGAGCTTTGGTGAAAAGCTGTACAATTCGCGCTTTCTGCTGCCGGTCGGGGCGCTGATCGCGGTGGTGATCGGGTCGATGTACCTCGGATACGCCACCGCGACCGAGGCCGCGGCCTTTGGCGTGGTGGGGGCGCTGATCCTTGCCGCCGCGCAGGGATCGCTGAGCCGCGCCACCTTTACCGACGCGTTGATGGGGGCCACGCGCACCAGCGCCATGATCGCGCTGATCCTTGCAGGCGCGGCTTTCCTGTCGCTGGCGATGGGGTTCACCGGGCTGCCCCGCGGGCTGGCCGACCTGATAGCGAGCTGGGATCTCAGTCGCTTCGAGTTGCTGATGGCGCTGCTGGTGTTCTATATCGCGCTGGGCATGTTCGTCGACGGCATCTCGGCCATCGTGCTGACCATGGCGGTGGTCGAACCGATGGTGCGCCAGGCCGGAATCGACATGATCTGGTTCGGCATCTTCGTGGTCGTGGTGGTGGAAATGGCGCAGATCACCCCGCCGATCGGGTTCAACCTGTTCGTGCTGCAAGGCATGACGGGGCACGGCATGGGCTATATCGCGCGTGCCGCGTTGCCGATGTTCCTGATCATGGTGGCGATGGTGTTCGTGCTGATCGCATTTCCCGATCTGGCCACCTGGCTGCCCGATAACATCCGCCAGGCGCCGGGGGGCTGACAATGGTCATGGCGGCGCTCATGTGGACCGCCCGGCACGGGCGGCTGGCCCTTGTCGCGGGGCTGTTGGCGGGGCTGGCGCTGCCGGGTCTGGCGCAGGTGTTGCGCGACTGGCTGGCGCCGATGGTGGCGCTGCTGCTGTTCCTCACCGCGCTGCGGATCGGCGCGCGCGCCGCAACGGGGTCGCTGGCGCAGGCGCGCGGGGCGCTCGGCGCGTCGCTGGTGCTGCAACTGGGGCTGCCGCTGGCGGCGGCGGGCGTCCTGGCCGCGCTTGGCGTGTTGCAGACACCGCTGGCGCTGGCGCTGGTGCTGATGCTGGCGGCGCCGCCGGTGGCCGGCGTGCCCAGCTTTACCCTGATGATGGGGCACGACCCGGCGCCGGGGCTGCGGTTGCTGATCGTCGGCACGGCGCTGTTGCCACTGACGGTGCTGCCGGTGCTCTGGGTGCTGCCGGCGCTGGGGTCGGCCGGCGGGGTGCTGGCCGCTGCCGGGCGGCTGCTGCTGGTCATCGCCGGCGCCACCGCGGCGGGCTTTGCCCTGCGCCGGGCGCTGCCGCGCCTGAGAACCCCCCGCGCGACCGAGGCGCTGGACGGGCTGACCGCGCTGGCACTGGCGGTGATCGTGATCGGGCTGATGTCGGCGGTGACGCCGGCGCTGGCCGACGATCCGCTGCGGGTGCTATGGTGGCTGTGCGCGGCCGTTGTGGCCAATCTGGGCTTGCAACTGCTGGCGCACATGGCCACCGGCGGGCGCGTGGTGGCGCTGTCGGTGGCGGCGGGCAACCGCTCGATCGCGCTTTTTCTGGTGGCGCTCCCGCCCGAGATGATGGCGCCGCTGTTGCTGTTCATCGGTTGCTACCAGTTGCCGATGTTCCTGACGCCGTTCGTGATGAAGCGTTTGTATGGGGGGCGCCGTGCCACGGCCTGACGATTTCCCGGCGATCGCCCCGGTGGGGCTGTGCGGCATGGCGGTGCGCTTTGCCGATCGGCTGAGCGAGCCGGCCAACCGCGCCGCGCTGGCGTTCCGCGCCGCGCTGGAGAGTGAGGGCCGCGACGGGGTCGAGGAGGTCTCGACCTCGCTTACCTCGGCTTTCGTGCGGTTTGATCCACTGCACCTGCCCCACGCGACGCTTGAGACGCACCTGCGCGACATGCTCGCCGCGCAGGACTGGTACGCCGCCGCGCTGCCCGGCGGGCGCCGGCATTTCCGCATCCCGTGCGTGCTGGGCGGCGAGCACGGCCCGCAACTGGCCGACGCCGCCGAGGCCGCGGGCCTTTCCGAGGCGCAGGCGCGCGACGAGCTGTGCGCGGCGCGGCCGCGGGTGCTGACCATCGGGTTTGCCCCCGGTCAGCCCTATACCGGCGAGTTGCCCGCACATTGGGATATCCCGCGCCTCAAGGAACTGACGCCGAAGGTGCCGCAAGGGGCGCTGGTGGTGGCGATCCGGCAGTTGATCATCTTCGCCAACGACACGCCCACGGGCTGGCGCCATGTCGGGCAGACGGCGTTTCGCTGTTTCCGCCCCGAGGCCGACGAGCCCTTCGCCCTGCGCCCCGGCGACGAGATCAGCCTGCGCGCCATCGACGCCGAGGAACTGCACGCGATCCGTGAGCGCGACGACAGTGGCCTGGGCGGCGCCGAGGTGGAGGAGATCGGATGAGCACGCGCAGCCTGACGGTGGTCGAGGCCGGCCCGTCGATGACGGTGCAGGATGCCGGGCGCCCCGGTTACCTGGGCGAGGGGCTGTCGCGCTCGGGCGCGGCGGATGCGCTGGCGCTGGCCGAGGGCGCGGCGCTGCTGGGCCAGGATGCAGGTCTGGCCGCCGTCGAGATGGCCGGCATGGGCGGCGCCTTCCGGGCCAGCGACGACATCCGCATCGCCCTGACCGGGGCGCCGATGCGCGCCGATATCGACGGCGCGCGCCTGGCCTGGAACGCCAGCCACCTGCTGCCGGCGGGCGCGGTGTTGCGCGTCGGCGCCGCCGAGACGGGCAATTACGGCTACCTGCACCTGGGCGGCGGGGTGTCGGTGCCGCCGGTGCTGGGCTCGCGCGCGGCGCACCTGGCCGCCGGGCTGGGCCGGGCCCTGCAAGCCGGCGATTCACTACCCGTGGGCGACGACCCCGGCGGCAAGACGGGCCTGACGCTGGAGCCCGCGCCGCGTTTCGGCGGCGGCGAGGTGCGGATCACCGAGTCGATGCAGACGGCGCTGTTTTCCGACGACACGCGGGCGCGGTTCGAAGCCACCGATTTCAACCGCGACGCGCGCGCCAACCGCATGGGTGTGCGGCTGGCCTTTGACGGCGCGCCGTTTGCCGCCCGTGGGCAGTTGGCGATCCTGTCCGAGGTCATCGTGCCCGGCGACATCCAGATGACCGGCGACGGCACGCCCTTCGTCTTGTTGCCCGAATGCCAGACCACCGGTGGCTACCCGCGCATCGCCACCGTGATTCCGCCCGACATGGCGCGCGTGGCGCAGGCGGGGGCCGGCGCGGTGCTGCGCTTCCGTTTCGTCGACCACGACGAAGGCGTCGCCGCGCTGAGCCGTCACCGCGCCGCGCTGGCGGACCTGCCGCGCACGGTGCGCCCATTGTTGCGCGATCCCGCGCAGATGCCGGACCTGCTGTCGTACCACTTGATCGACGGCGCGGTTTCGGCCCATGATCCCGACCCCGAAGGAGACAGACAATGACCCTGACCGTCGATCTCAATGCCGATATGGGCGAAAGCTTCGGCGCCTGGAAGATGGGCGATGACGCCGCGCTGCTGGATATCGTCACGTCGGCCAACATCGCCTGCGGGTTCCATGCCGGTGACCCCGACGTGATGTTCGACACCATGCGCCGCGCGGTGGCCGGCAACGTGGGTATCGGCGCGCATCCGGGTTTCGACGATTTGGCCGGGTTCGGCCGGCATCGCCGCGACATGCCCCATGCGAGCCTTGCCAACCAGGTTCGCTACCAGGTGGGCGCGGCGCAGGCGATGGCGCGGGCCGCGGGCGGCGCGGTGCGCCATCTCAAGCTGCACGGCGCGCTGGCCAACATGGCCTCGGAAGATGCCGAACTGGCGCGGGTGTGCTATGACGCCGCGCTGTCGGTGGCGCCCGATCTGCGCATCATGGTGCTGGCCGAGACCGCCCAGCAACGCGCGGCCGAGGCACTGGGGTGCGCCTGGGTGGGCGAGATATTCGCCGACCGTGCCTATGACGACGACGCCACGCTGGTGGACCGCTCGCAACCCGGCGCGGTGATCCACGACCCGCGCATCGCCGGGCCACGCATCGCCGACATGGTCAGCAGGGGCGCCATCGTCACCGAAAGCGGCCGCGAAATTCCGGCGCGCATCGACACCATCTGTCTGCACGGCGATACCTCGACCGCCGTCGAGATTGCGCGCTCGGTGCGCCGCGCGCTTGAGGATGCCGGCGTGCGCGTGCAGACCTTCGCCTGATTTCGGGGCGCCTGCGCGCGCCACCGCGGCGCGGGTCTTCAGCTTGCCGGGAATACGCCCGCCGGAGGCCCCGGCTTGGGGGCAGGGCGACAGGTCAGGGCAACGCCCCCAGCCACAGCCAGACCGTGAGGATCGACACCAGCGTGCCGATCAGCACCGACGAGGCCGCCACTCGCCGCGCGCGCCCGTAGATCGAGGCAAAGACATAGGTGTTGATCCCCGGCGCCATCGCCGCCGTCAGCACCGCCGAGCGGAACCCGTCGCGTTCAAGCCCGGTGAGGCGGCCCATGGCCCAGGTCGTGGCCGGGTGCAGAACCAGGCCCACCGCGCAGACCCAGGCGATCACCTTCAGGTCGCCCTCGGGGCGGTAGCGCACCAACACGCCGCCCATCCCGAACAGCGCCGCCGGAAGTGCTGCGCGCACCACCAGGTCGATGCCCTCGGTCAGCGGCTGCGGCAGGGCGATATCGCCGAGGTTGACCGCGAAGCCCAGCGCGATGCCGATCACCAGCGCGTTGCGGAACATCGCCCGCGTGACTGTCGCGGCCAGCTTCAGCGGCGTGCGACCGCGGGCGCGGACCACCTCCATCACCGTGATGCCGAGCCCGTAGCAGAACGGCGAATGCACCGCCACGATGGCATAGTTGGCGGTCAGCGCATCCGCGCCGTAGGCGCGTTCGGTGATCGGCAGACCCAGCATCAGCGAGTTGGAAAACAGGCTGACAAAACCGATGGCGACGCTGTCTTCCCAGTCGCGGTGAAAGATCAGTCGCGCCCCCAGCAGCCCGGCAAGAAAACCGATCGTCGCGCCGCTGTAGAACGACGCCAGCAGTCTGGGGTGAAAGCTCTGGCTCAGGTCGAGATCCGAGATCGCGGCGAACAGCAGGCAGGGGATGGCGAAATTCTGGGTGAAGCTCATCAGCCCGTCGACGCCGGCGTCGGAAAACAGCCGCAGCCGCACTGCCGCGTAGCCGAAGCCGATCACCACGAAGACCGGCAGGATGACATCCAGAAGCGCCTGCATCTAGTGCCGCCCCGGCCGCCGCGCGGGCCGGTCGGCGGGGGGATGCCTCCGGCGGGAGTATTTTCGGAAAGATGAAGGACGGCGCGCGCGCATGTCAGTCGGGCAGGGTGATCACCAGCCCGTCATGCGCGGGGGTGATGTGGGCGGGGGTCTCGTCGGCCACGGTCTGGTAATCGAGGTCGATATGCATGTTGGTCAGCACCGCCCGGCGCGGGGCGGCGCGCGCGATCCATTCCAGCGTCAGGTCGAGATGCGCGTGGGTCGGGTGCGGGCTGCGGCGCAGCGCGTCGACGACCCAGAATTCCAGCCCCTCCAGCACCGTCCAGCTTTCGTCGGGCAGGCTTATGACGTCGGGCAGGTAGGCCAGCCCGCCGGTGCGAAAGCCCAGCGCGTCGATGGCGCCGTGGTGCGCCTTGAACGGCGTCAGGCGGATGGTGCCGCCGGCGCCGGCGACGGCGATTTCGCCGCTGATCGTGTGCATGTCGAGGATCGGCGGATAGGGGCTGTCCTCGGGTTGCATGAAGGCATAGCCGAAGCGCGAATAAAGGTCGTTCTGGGTGTCGCCATCGGCCCAGACCGGCAGCCGGCGGCGCATGTTGAAGACGATCATGCGCAGATCGTCGAGCCCGTGAACATGATCGGCGTGCGAATGGGTGTAGACCACCGCGTCCAGTTCGCCCACGCCGACATCCAGCAGTTGCGCGCGCAGGTCCGGCGACGTGTCGATCAGCACCCGCGTGATGCCGTCGTCCGTCACCCGCTCGACCAGCATCGAACAGCGGCGGCGGTGGTTCTTGGGGTTGGCCGGGTCGCATTCGCCCCAGTGCCCGCCGAGCCGTGGCACGCCCCCCGACGAGCCACAGCCAAGGATGGTGTAGCGCAGCTCGGCCATCAGGCCGCCGCCTTGCCGTAGCGGGCGGCCTTGGCGAACAGGCGGTCGAAATTGGCCTGCGTCTGCGCGGCGAAATCGGCATAGTCCATGCCCAGCGCCTCGGCCCCGCGGCGCGCGGTGTGCGCGGTATGGGCCGGCTCGTTGCGCTTGCCGCGATGGGGCGGCGGGGCGAGGTAGGGCGCGTCGGTCTCGACCAGGATGCGCTCGCGCGGGGCGGCGGCGAAGATGTCGCGCAAGCCCTGGCTCTTGGGGAAGGCGGCGATGCCCGACATCGACAGGTAGAAGCCCAGATCGAGCGCCGCGCGCGCCAGCCCCTCGCCCGAGGAAAAGCAGTGCATCACGCAGTCATAGGCGCCGTTGCGGTGTTCCTCGCCCAGGATGCGCGCCATGTCGTCGTCGGCGTCGCGGGCATGGATGATCAGCGGCAGGCCGGTTTCGCGCGCCGCGGCAATGTGGATGCGCAGGCTTTGCTGCTGCACCTGCGCCGAGTCGGCGGTGTAGTGGTAATCGAGCCCAGACTCGCCGATGCCGACGAACTTGGGATGCTCGGCCAGCGCCACCAGCTCGTCGACGGTGGCCATCGGCTCTTGCGCGGCGCTCATCGGGTGGGTGCCGGCGGCGTAGAAGATGGGCTCGTAGCTTTCGGCGATGGCGCGCACGCCCGGTTCGGCCGCCAGCCGCGTGCAGATGGTGACCATGCGGGTCACGCCGGCCTCGGCGGCGCGGGCGATCACCGCGTCGCGGTCGGCGTCAAAATCGGGAAAATCAAGGTGACAATGGCTGTCGGTGATCTCGATCGGTTCGCTCATCGCGTTCCCCTCGCGGGTCAGGCCGCCGCCGTGTTGCGGATACTGAAGACCATATCTAGGATGAGCGCGGCAGGGTCAAGGTTGACCGCCCGGCCATGCGCCAGCCGCGCGCCCAGGCTTTGCGCCAGTTCCGCCCAAACCCGCGCGCGGCGCGCATCGGGGGCCAGCCGCGCGATCATCGCCGCCTCGCCGGGCGCCGCTTCGACGCCGGGCGCCGCGCCCATGGCGCCGAAACGCGCCAGCCGCGACAGCAGCAGATCGTTGAGCGAAATCATCATCTCCAGTTGCGCCTGCGCGCCGCGTGCCGCCGCCGCTTCGGCCAGTTTCAGCGCCCGCTGACGGTCGAGATCGGGCAGCCCGGCATAAAGTGTCACCATCTCGGCGTAGCGTTGCAGCCCGCCCTGCGCGGTCAGCCGGATCGCCGCGCCAACCGAGCCCGCGGCCAGTTCGGCCAGCGCCTCGGGGGCGTCGCCGGCGTTGGCGCCGGCCTGGTCCAGCGCGCGGGCCATGTCGGATGCGACCAGCGGCGCCAGGCGCAGCGTGCGGCAGCGCGAGCGGATCGTCGGCAACAGCCGCGAGGGCTGATGGCTGACCAGCAGCATGGTGGTGTTGGCGGGCGGCTCTTCCAGCAGCTTGAGCAGCGCGTTGGCGGCGCTGGTGGTCATCTCGTCGGCGCAATCGACGATCACCACCCGCCGCCCGGCATCCGCCGCCGACAGTGCGAAGAAGGATTTCAGCCGCCGCACCTCGTCGACAGTGATCTGTTGGCGCAACCGCTGGGCCTTGTCGTCATAGGGCCGACGCAGCAGGAACAGCCCCGGGTCCGACAGCGCCGCCACCCGGTGCGCCACCGGGTGATCGAAGTCGATATGCAGCGTATCGGGTGCTGGCACATCCCCGAAAAGGCCGGCTTCCGGTGCCATCGGCGTGGCCAGAAGGAAGCGCGCGATCGCCCAGGCCAGCGTTGCCTTGCCGACGCCCGCAGGGCCGGTGATCAGCCAGCCATGGTGCAGCCGCCCGGCGGCGAAAGCATCCAGAAATGCGCGCTCGGCCGCCTGCTGGCCGAACAGCCGCGGCGTGTGGCGCGGATGCGGGGCACCGTCGATGCGGTCGGGCTCTGGACGGTCGGCCGTATCGGTCATGGCAGCCGCGCCTCGACGCGCGCGGCGATGTCGGCGGCAACCTCGGCGGCGGGGCGGTCGCCGTCGATCACCATGATCCGCTCGGGCGCGGTTGCGGCCAGTTCCAGGAACCCGGCGCGCAGCCGCGTCTGCAACTCTGCGCCGAAAGTTTCGAACCGCGCCTCGCCGCCGGCGCGCGCCAGTGCCCGTTCCAGCCCCGTTTCCGGTTCCATGTCGACAAGCACGGTCATGTCGGGCTCGCGCTCGATCAGCATCGCGTGCAGCCGGTCCACCAGGTCGCGCAGGCCCGCGCCCCTGATCCCCTGGTACATGCGGGTGGAATCGGCAAAGCGGTCGCAGATCACCACCTTGCCGGCCGCGAGCGCCGGGTCGATGACCCGTTCCAGGTGATCGCGGCGCGCGGCGGTGAACAGCAATATCTCGGTTTCGGCCGACCAGCGGTCGGTCGCACCTTCCAGCAGCAGCTTGCGAATCTGCTCGGCACCCGGCGAGCCGCCCGGCTCGCGCGTCAGTATCACGTCGGTGCCCTGCGCGCGCAGGTGGTCGGCCAGCATCCGCGCCTGCGTGGACTTGCCCGAGCCATCGATGCCCTCGAAGCTGATGAAACAGCCGCGTGCGGTCACAGCGCGCCCTCTGGCCCCTTGTTCAACCGGTCCATCAACAGCATCGCCACCGTTCCGATCCGCTTGAGGAAACCGCCGCGCGGCACCGCGCGCTCGGCCATCAGCGGCACGCGAATCTCGTCCAGGCCATCGGGGCGCAGTACCAGTTCGGCCAGTTCCGCGCCTTTTTCGATGGGCGCCGAGACGGGCGCGTGGTAGCGCACCTCGCCGGCGATCTCGTCACCCGCCAGCACCGGCAACAGGGCGCTCACATCTTCCGCCGCGACAAGCCCGACATCGGGTTGCGCGCCCATCCAGACCTCGGCGCGCGCGACCTGCTGGCCGGCCTTGAGCACCTCGCGCTGCGCGAACTGGCGGAAGGCCCAGTTGATTATGCCACGCGCCTCGGCGGCACGGGCCTGTGCGCTGGGCAGGCCGGTAATCACGAAGATGATGCGCCGATCCCCCTGCTTGGCCGAGCCCACCAAGCCGTAGCCGGCGGCTTCGGTGTGGCCGGTCTTGAGCCCGTCGGCGCCGATTCCCATCCCCAGAAGCGGGTTGCGGTTTTGCGTGTTGGACGGCGCGCGCCCGTCGAATTCGAATTCCTGTTCCTTGAAGAGCGGGTAGAAGTTCGGGAAATCCGTGATGATCCGGTTTGCCAGCAATGCCAGATCGCGCGCGCTCATCCGGTGGCCGGCCTGGGGCCAGCCATTGGAATTCATGAAGGTCGAGGACGTCATGCCAAGCTGCTGCGCCCGCTGGGTCATGTAGCGGGCGAAGCCGGCCTCGGTGCCGTCGGGCGACAGCGCCTCGGCGATCACCGCGCAGGCATCGTTGCCCGACAACACGATGATGCCGCGGAGCAGGTCTTCGACCCGCACCTGGTCGGTGGTGTCCAGGAACATGGTCGAGCCGCCATAGCTCATCGCGTGGCGCGACACCGGGAGTTTCTCGTTCAGCGAAAGCCGCCCGTCGCGGATTGCTTCAAAGGCGACGTAAAGCGTCATCAGCTTGGACATCGACGCCGGCGGTACCGGCTTGTCGGCATCCCTGGACAACAGGATCGTGCCGCTGGTCTGGTCCATCACGTAGGCGGCGCGCGCCTTGGTTTCGAAAGCCGCGGCCGGAACCGCCAGCAGCGACAACAGCCAGACCGTCGCTGCCGCCCCCCAGATGAAACGTGTCATGGCAAACTCCCGTTCCTGCCCTCAGTCGGTTACCGCGTAGGCATCCGCGAAGCCTTCGTCGCGGATTGCACGCAGCAGGGCGCGCCGCTCCGAGGCCGAGGCCGCCGGCCCGACGATCACCCGCCAGAAGGGCTTGCCGCTGGCGCTGTGTTTCTTGACCGCCGGGATCATGCCGGCGCTGCGCATGCGTTCGGCGGTGCGCCGGGCGTTGTCTTCGATGCTGAAAATGCCGATCTGGATGAACGGCTTTTCCAACGATGATGCCTGCGGGGCCGGGGCAGCGGGCTTGGCGGCCTGTTCGCTCGTCTGGCCCGCATCCGCCGCCGGTGCTGCGCCGGCGGCCGGCGGCAGGGTGCCTGCCTCGATGTCGTCCGCCCCGCCTGCGGCTGCGGTTTCGTCGTCCTGCGGCGCGTTGCCGGCGTCTGTCGCGGCGTCGGTCGCGTCATCAGAGGCGGCGTCGGGGGCGACCTCCTCGCGGCGCAATGCCGTCACGTTCAACTCGACCGGCTGCCCGGCCAGCATGTCAAGCGCCGCCGCCGCGTCCGAAGACACCTGCAGCCGCGGCCCGGGATTGGTCCGTTCGCGCCGGAACAGCGCCCCGATCACGAACGTGCCGTCCGCGGGCTTGCGGATGATCACCCGCTCGGGGCTTTCCACTTCGGGATGCGCCACCCACACGCCGCCAAGCGACGGGCGCCCGTCCCAAAGCCCCTTCTCGGTGACCTGGAACACCTCGGGCGCTTCCACGTCGCGTTCGATCAGCTTGACCGACTGTGCCGATGGCTGCGCATTGTTGGCACTCTCTCCATCGCCGAACAGCGACAATCCGGCGCCCTGCTCACAGCCCGCGAGCGCCACCAGCACCAGGGGCGCCCAAGCCCACCCGCGGGCGCCACCTGCCGGCCGCCATGTTCTCCCGTCACCCGTCATGTCTACCCGATGCCCCTGTCGATTATCTGCGTCGATTATCCGCCCGCCCCGAATCCACGTCCGCGATGCGCGCGCCGACGCCGAGGTGTGCCGGGGTGTGCTGCCCCGCTTGCCGGGCAGTCTAGCGACAAGGAGCGGGCAAGAAAAGTCCGCGCCGCGGTGTCGGCGAAAATTCCCGCTCAGGCGGCCCGACCGCTTGGCGCTTCCAGAATCGCCCGCGACCCATTATGCGCGGCCCTGTGCCGGAGGAGTGGCAGAGTGGTCGATTGCACCGGTCTTGAAAACCGGCGTGGGTTAACGCCCACCGTGGGTTCGAATCCCACCTCCTCCGCCAGATCACACTGCATTGATTTCAGATAAGCCATTGTAATTAAAAGTGAATTTGAAGTCGCGGCGCCTGCGTCCATTCTGATTTCGCCGCTTTTGCTATACAAAACGCTATACAGACTGCTATACTCTCCTCCGCAAGCAAGAGGGAATTCTGGATATGGCCATCAAGAAACGCGGCAACACGTTGTCGCTGTATAGGCGTGTTCCGAAGCGGTATGCGTCGATTGAGCCGCGCAAGTTCATATGGCTGGCCCTCCATACCGACAGCCCATCAA
>NZ_JAGXFK010000081.1 GCF_024637375.1 Sediminimonas sp.
GCATTGCTGGCCCATGACGCCGAGGCGCGCGAGGGTCAGCTTGCGCCGCGCTTCAACGCGCTGGTGCGCAAGGAAGCCTGCGCGGAGGTCGCCGCCGAGATCGGGCTGGGCGAAGTGATGAAACTGGGCCGCTCCGAGATGATGTCGGGCGGCCGGCGCAAGACCGCGCTGCTGGGCGACGCGATGGAGGCGGTGATCGCCGCCGTCTACCTCGATGCAGGTTTCGAAGCGGCGCGTGACATGGTGCTCCGGCTATGGGGCGCGCGCATCGCACGGGTCGAAGACGACGCGCGCGATGCCAAGACCGCGTTGCAGGAATGGGCGCAGGGGCGCGGCCTGGCGCCGCCCAGATATGTCGAAACCGCGCGCTCGGGGCCCGATCACGCGCCGGTCTTTACCATCCGGGCGCAGCTTGAAACCGGTGCGCACAGCGATGCCAGCGCCAAGTCCAAGCGCCAGGCCGAGCAGGCCGCCGCCCAAGCGTTGCTTGGCGATCTGGAGGACGGAAAATGACCCGACGCGCCGGTTTCGCGGCCCTTATCGGAGAGCCCAACGCGGGCAAATCCACCCTGCTCAACCGGATGGTCGGGGCCAAGGTGTCGATCGTCACCCACAAGGTGCAGACCACGCGCACCCGCATCCGCGGCGTCGCCATCGAAGGTGACGCGCAGATCGTCTTCGTCGACACGCCGGGCCTGTTCCAGCCGCGCCGCCGGCTCGACCGCGCGATGGTCGCCGCCGCCTGGTCGGGCGCCGCCGACGCCGACGTGATCGTGCTGCTGGTCGAGGCGCATCGCGGTATCACCGAAGGTGTCGAACGCATCCTCGAAAAGCTGGGCGAGCTGGGCAAGCACCGCACCGTCGCACTGGCCATCAACAAGATCGACCGCGTGAAATCGGAGGTTCTGCTGGGCCTGACCAAGCAACTCAACGACCGATTTGCCTTTGCGCAGACATTCATGATCTCAGCCGAAAAGGGCTACGGCGTCGATGACCTGCGCCACTGGCTTGCCGAGCACATGCCCGAGGGGCCGTGGCTCTACCCCGAGGACCAGATCGCCGATCTGCCGCTGCGCATGATCGCCGCCGAGACAACGCGCGAGAAGCTGACGCTGCGCCTGCACCAGGAACTGCCCTACCAGTTGACGGTGGAAACGGAAAACTGGGAAGAGCGCAAGGACGGCTCGGCGCGCGTCGACCAGGTGATCTATGTCGTTCGCGACGGTCACAAGGGTATCGTGCTGGGCCACCGTGGCGAGACGGTCAAGGCCGTGGGCCGCGCCGCGCGCGAGGACCTGGAGGCGTTCCTTGGCCGCCGCGTTCATCTCTTCCTTCAGGTCAAGGTGCGACCCGGCTGGCTGGACGAGGCCGAACGCTACGGCGAGATGGGGCTCGACTTCAAGGATGGCGCCTGAACCGATGCTTCATCTTTCCCGAAATACTCATCGCCGTCGCAAGTGGCGCGCCGCAGGGGTCTGTGCATGCCGCGGCTGACGGCGCGCTTCTGGGTCGATGCCTACATGGCGCGCCTGTCGATAGCCGATATCCCCGCCTTCGTGGTGGCCCATGGCGACGACACCGCCGGCGCGGTGCTGGTCAAGCTCAACACGCTCGACGGACAAGCCACCGCGTACACCCGCAGCTTTGATCTGATGCGCGACGCCCGGGTCTGGGCCCCGTTGGCCGAGGGCCACGAGGATCAGGTAGACGCCGCCATCGCCCGCCAACGGGCCACCGACCCCGACCTGTGGGTGATCGAGGTCGAGGATCGCCACGGCCGCCACCTGCTGGACGAGCCGGGCCTTTCGGACTGAACCCGCCACCCCCGGCCCGCCCGGCAACACGGTTGACCTGCATCAATGCAGCCAGCAAGGCTTTGCGACAGGCTGCCCCGATCCGCAAGGGCAATGGCATCAAATGGGAGATCGAGACATGATGAAGCACATTTTCGTGGCGACCGATGGGTCGCCGACCGCACACAAGGCCGTGGAGTTTGCCGCAGAAATCGCGGCAAAGTTCGGCTCCGAACTGACGATCGGGCATGTGTTGCACCGCGATTCCGATATCGACGAAATGGCCCACATGGCGGAAGCCGAACACCTGGTGGAGCATGCCGCGCGCAAGTCGCAGCGGGAATTCGACGTACCCCCGGCAAGCATGGGCTCGCTGTTCGCCGACATCCAGAGCGGCGCCGAGACGGCGCGGCTGATCACCGTGATCGGAGACGAAATCCTTGCCCGCGCCGAGCGCCGCGCCACGGATATCGGCGCGAAATCGGTGCACAAGCACTCGGCCAACGGCAAGCCGGCCAACGCGATCCTCGACATGGCCCAGGAGGCCGGCGCCGACATGATCGTGCTGGGTCACCGCGGGTTGGGGCGGGTGCGCTCGCTGATCCAGGGCAGCGTGTCGCAGAAGGTCAACCTGCACGCCGATTGCACGGTGGTCTCGGTGCGCTGACCGGCGCCGCCGGGGCTTGGCATCCGGGGCGATCTGCTGTCCTATCGGGGCAGCAGCAGAAAGGCCGGGGCCGACGATGGAATGGCGCGATCAGGGCATGGTGCTGTCGGTACGACGGCACGGCGAGACTTCGGCGATCGTCGAGGTGTTCACGCCGCAACACGGCCGCCATGCCGGCGTGGTGCGCGGCGGCGCGGGGCGGCGCATGGCGCCGGTGCTGCAACCGGGCACACAGCTTGATCTGACATGGCGCGCGCGGCTTGAGGATCACATCGGTACTTTCACGGTGGAACCGCTGCGCGGCCGCGCGGCGGGGCTGATGGGGGATCGACTGGCGCTGGCGGGGCTGGGCGCGGTCACGGCGCTGCTGTTGTTCGTGCTGCCCGAGCGCGAGGCGCACCCCGCGCTTTACGCGCGCAGCGAGGCGCTGCTCGATCTTCTGGGCCGCTCCGACGTCTGGCCTCTGGCCTATCTGCAATGGGAACTGGCGGTGCTCGAAGAGATGGGCTTCGGGCTCGACCTGGCGTCCTGCGCGGTGCTGGGGGCGGCGGCGAACGATCTCAGCTATGTCTCACCGCGCACCGGGCGCGCGGTGTCGCGCGGCGGCGCCGGCGACTGGGCCGACCGGCTGTTGCCGCTGCCCGCCTGCATGCTGGGCCACGGCCCGGCGCCGGATTCCGAGGTGATGCAGGGGCTCGGCACGACGGGTCACTTCCTGCGCGCACGCCTGGCGCCGGCGCTTGGCAACCGCCCCCTGCCCGAGGCGCGCGACCGTTTCGTGGAAACCTTCCGCAAGACCTTGCGCGAATGATCGCGCACAAGCGTCAGGGAATGGTCAGGCAGCGATCAATCGCGCAGCGCCAGCACCAGGTCGACGAGGCTTCCGATCGCGTCTTCCACTGCACCGTCCTCACCGGGCAGTTGCGGCATGCCGATCGCCGCGGCGTGCAGGATTCGCGCCATTTCCGGGTTGGTGATACCGGTGTCGGCCAGCAGTTCGACCAGGCGCGCGTGGCAGTGCGCATCGAACCGGGCCAGGGCCGCGCGCGCCGCTGCGCTGTCGTGCGCCCAGGCACGCACCGCGGCACCGGCGCCGCGGGCCGCCAGCATCGCGACCGACTGGCAAACCCCGCGCAGTTGCGCCGCGGCCGGGGCAGCGGCGTCCTGCGCGCTATCGAGTGCGGCGAGCGCACCGTCAGACCACTGCGCCAGCAGCGCCGCGTGAAAATCCGGCACATCCTTGAAATGCCAGTAGAAAGAGCCCTTGGTGGTGTTCATCCGCCGCGACATGGGCTCGGCACGCAGCGCACCGGGGCCGTCGCTTGCCAAGACCTGCACCCCGGCGACAAGCCAGTCGCGGCGAGTGAGGCGGCTGGAGTTCGACATGGACAGATCATATGGTGTCCGGCGTGTGGGAGCAAACCCGCAATCGCTTGGGCGCGCAAATGCCGCAATGCAGCACGCAAGCGCCGCTTGCCGCTTCGGGGATCAAGGGCGTACCCTATGCAGACAACGAAACCGCAACCGTGCAGGTTGTGCCGGGACGCAGGCACCTCTATATATTCCGAAATTGGAATAGTAGGGGGCCGAAAACGGTCCCCCGCACTGGAAGGAAGACGAAGATGCGCCTGATTGCTTTCGCCGCCGCGCTGATCGCGGTTCTGCCGGCGGGCCTGGCCGCGCAGGCGGCTTTCACCGTCGAACCGGTCACGTTGACCGAATGGAAGTCCGTCTACGGCCGGATAGAGGCGCGCGACCGCGTGCCCGCGCGCGCCCGGCTGGGTGGCACGTTGGTGCGGCTGGGGGTGACCGAGGGCGACCGGGTCAGCAGCGGCCAGGACGTGGCGAGGATCAAGGACGACAAGCTGGAATTCCGCCTCTCGGCGCTGGACGCAAGGGCCGAGGCGTTGACCTCGCAGCTCGAGAACGCGAGCAGCGAACTGGCGCGCGGCGAAAAGCTGCTGGAACGCGGCGTGACCACCGCGCAACGGCTGGATGCCCTGCGCACCGATGTCAACGTGCTGCGCAACGAACTGGACGGCGTGCAGGCCGACCGCCACGTTATCGAGCAGCAAGTCACCGAAGGCACGGTTCTGGCACCGCTCGACGGGCTGGTTCTGGACGTGCCGGTGACAAAGGGCGCGGTGGTGATGCCCGGCGAGGTCGTCGCCACCATCGGTGGCGGCGGCTTTTTCCTGCGCCTGGCGGTGCCCGAACGCCACGCCGGATCGCTTGTCGAAGGCGAAACCATCGAGATCGAGGAAAAGGGCAAGACCCGCGACGGCACGCTGGCGCGCATTTATCCGCAAATCGAGAACGGCCGCGTCATCGCCGATGTCGAGGTGCCGGGGTTGAGCGACTCCTTCGTCAACAAGCGGGTGCTGGTGCGTCTGCCGGTCGACGAACGCGCGGCGCTGGTGGTGCCCGAGGCGGCACTGATTACCCGCGCGGGGCTGGATTACCTGCGCATCTCCGGGGGCGAAGATGGCACCCTGCTGCGAACCGTCCTGCCGGGGCAGCGCCACGTCATCGACGGGCGCCCCATGGTCGAGATCGTGACCGGGCTGAACCCCGGCGAAACCGTGGTGATCGGCAATGAGTGACAACGAGAACAATCCCGGCGACGGCGTCAAACTGGGGCTGGCGGGCCACCTGACCCGCGCCTTCGTGACATCGCCGCTGACGCCGCTTTTCATCATCGCCGCGCTGGCGGTCGGGATCGTGGCGCTCGTCACCCTGCCGCGCGAGGAAGAGCCACAGATCTCGGTGCCGCTGGTCGATATTCACATCGACGCGGCCGGACTCAGGGCGCCGGACGCGGTGCAACTGGTGACCGAGCCGATGGAAACCATCGTCAAGGCGATCAACGATGTCGAGCACGTCTATTCGCAAACTCAGGATGACGGCGCCCTGGTGACCGCGCGCTTCGAGGTCGGCACCTCGACCGACGCGGCGGTTCTGCGCGTTCACGACCAGGTGCGCGCCAACATGGACCGCATCCCCGTGGGCATTCCGCGGCCGCTGATCGTGGGGCGCGGCATCGACGACGTGGCGATCGTGGCGCTGACCTTTTCGTCCGCGCCCGGTTCGGGTGTATCGGGCAACGACCTGACGCGCGTGGCGCGCGAAGTACGCACCGAGGTCGCCAAGATCGATAATGTCGGCCTGTCCTACCTGGTGGGCGAAGTGCCCGAAATCCTGCGCGTCGCGCCCGACCCGGAAAGGCTGGCGCTATACGGCGTGACGTTGCAACAACTGGCCGGCAAGCTGGCCGGCGCCAACCGCACCTTCAACACCGGCAAGCTGCGTGACGGCGGCCAGCAGATCGACCTGATCGCCGGTGAGACGCTGATCGCACCGGCACAGATCGCCAACCTGCTGGTCACCACCCGCGACGGGCGCGCCGTCTACGTGGGCGACGTGGCGGACGTATCCTTTGTCAGCGACAGCGCCGACATGGTCGTCTCGAACGTCACCCGCGATGCGGACGGCGCCGTGCAGCGCGCCCCGGCGGTAACGCTGGCGGTGGCCAAGCGCGCCGGCGCCAACGCCGTGGTCGTGGCCGAGGAGATACTGCACAAGCTGGACACGCTGAAGGACGACTTGATCCCCGACAGCGTCATCGTGGACGTGACCCGCAACTATGGCGAGACGGCCAACGAAAAGGCAAACGAGCTGCTTTTCCACCTTGGGCTGGCGACGATATCCATTGTCGGGCTTGTGCTTGTGGCGATCGGCTGGCGCGAATCCATCGTGGTGGCGATCGTCATTCCGGTGACCATCCTGCTGACGCTGTTCGCCGCCTGGATCATGGGCTACACGCTCAACCGGGTGTCGCTGTTCGCGCTGATCTTTTCCATCGGCATCCTCGTGGACGACGCCATCGTGGTGATCGAGAATATCGCGCGACACTGGGCAATAGACCCCGCCAAAAGCCGTGTGCGCGGCGCCATCGAGGCGGTGGCCGAGGTCGGCAACCCCACCATCGTGGCGACGCTGACGGTGGTCGCGGCACTGCTGCCGATGCTGTTCGTCTCGGGGCTCATGGGCCCCTACATGAGCCCCATCCCCGCCAATGCCAGCGCCGCGATGATCTTTTCGTTCTTCGTGGCCGTCATCATCACGCCCTGGCTGATGGTCAAGATCGCCGGCAAAGCAAAGGTGAGCGAACACGCCCATGACGACACCTATGGCGGCCATCCGGGTGGCATGCTGGGGCGCATTTACGCCGCCGTGGCGCGGCCGCTGCTGGCGACGAAATCGGGCTCGCTGGCCTTTCTGCTGGTCACGGTGGTGATCTCTTTCGGGTCTCTGGGGCTCCTCTACACCAAGGATGTGACCGTCAAGCTGCTGCCCTTCGACAACAAGTCGGAACTGATGGTGGTGATCGACCTGCCCGAGGGCGCTTCGGTCGAGGCGACGGACGCGGTCGCGCAAAGAGTGGCGCGCGCCGCGCTGGAGATGCCCGAGGTGACGCAGGCCCAGACCCATGCCGGCACAGCGGCGCCGTTCAACTTCAACGGTCTGGTGCGGCACTACTATATCCGGGGCGCGCCACAGATGGGCGACGTGGATCTGCAACTGGCGGCAAAGGATCACCGCGAACGCGCCAGCCACGAAATCGCGCTGGATCTGCGCGAGCGGCTGAGGGCGCTGGACGTGCCCGAGGGCACCACGCTCAAGACCGTCGAGCCGCCGCCGGGCCCGCCGGTGATCTCGACGCTTCTGGCCGAGATCTACGGCCCCACGCCCGAGGCCCGGCGCGCGGCCGCAGCCAAGGTGCGCACGGCGTTCGAAAGCGTGCCCTTCATCGTGGATGTCGACGACAGCTACGGCACCCGGTCGCGGCGCCTGCGCGCGGTGATTTCCAACGACGACCTGGATTTCTTCCGCGTTCAGGAAAGTGACGTGTTCGACACGCTGGCGCTGCTGAACGGGGGCCGTACGGTGGGCTATTCGCACCGCGGCGAAGGGCGCGACCCGATACCTATCGTGGTCGAGCGCCCGCTGGCCGAACGGGTGATGGACGAACGGTTCCTGACCACCCCGATCCCCGCCAACCTGCTGCCCGGCGCGCGCGGGGTGGTCGAACTGGGCGATGTCGTGCGGGTGCACGAAGAGCGCGCCTCGTACCCCGTGTTCCGCCACAACGGGCGCGCCGCCGAGATGGTCACCGCCGAACTGGCGGGCGATTTCGAGGCGCCGCTCTACGGCATGATCGCGGTGCAGGAGGCGCTGGACAAGATGGACTGGGAACCGGGCACCAAGCCCGAGATCAGCCTGAACGGCCAGCCCGAGGATGAAAGCAAGGTCACGCTGCTGTGGGACGGCGAGTGGGAGGTGACATGGGTCACCTTCCGCGACATGGGCGCGGCCTTTGGCGTGGCGTTGCTGGGCATCTACATCCTGGTGGTGGCGCAGTTCGGGTCGTTCAAACTGCCGCTGGTGATCCTGACGCCGGTGCCGCTGACCTTCGTCGGCATCATGGCCGGGCACTGGCTGTGGGGGGCGCCGTTCAGCGCCACCTCGATGATCGGCTTCATCGCGCTGGCCGGCATCATCGTGCGCAACTCGATCCTGCTGGTGGATTTCATCCGCCACGCCGACACCACCGGCAAGCCCAAGCTCGATATCCTGATCGAGGCCGGCGCAATCCGGTTCAAGCCCATCCTGCTGACCGCCATCGCGGCGATGATCGGCGCGCTGGTGATCTTGTCCGACCCGATCTTCCAGGGGCTGGCGTTGTCGCTGCTCTTCGGGTTGCTCAGCTCGACCCTGCTGACGGTGCTGGTGATCCCGGCGATCTACCGCGTGTTCCGCACCTGATCCTGGCCACAGCCCCCCGCGCGCGCGTGCGGGGCTGTGGCACCGTCGCTACGGTGGCGCGGGAAACCCCCGCCCGGATGCACCTTTTGCCGGATTCACCCTAGCCGGGCGACGTGGCCTCGGTTAGAACAAATCTCGACGCTGGGGGGCGCCAAACACGGGAACATGGGATGATCCGTCTTTTCGCCGCCGCCTGCTGCCTTTTCGCCGCCCTAGCCACACAGCCCCACGCGCAGGAGCGTGAAAGGCTCGGCTACGGCCGGCTTGTCACCAACGATCTTTTCGGCGACGGAAAGGACCGCTGGCAAACCGGGTCGGTCGCCTCCAGTCGGGTCTGGGGCTCCGGCTGGGATGGCGCGGCGCCCGAGGCCTTTGGCGACATCCTGGAACTGCGCTTTGGCGGTGCCCTCATGGCGCCGGCGAACCTTGCCGCGCCGGCAGCCGGCGACCGGCCTTATGCCGGGGCACTGGCGCTGGGGCTGCACACCCATTTCAGCCGCGGCGCGACCGAGGTGGCCATGGGCGCCGACATGGTGTTCACCGGGCCGCAAACCGGGCTGGACAGGTTTCAGGACGCCCTGCACGACGTGCTTGGCGTCGATCATTCCACCGCAGGCGTGCGCGCCACCCAGATCGGCAACAGGGTGCATCCGACGCTGGTGTTCGAAGCAGGGCGCGCCCTGTCTCTGTCCGACAGCGCCCGCTTGCGCCCCTTCATCGAGGCCCGCGCCGGGGTGGAAAACATCCTGCGCGTCGGCGCCGACCTGACCGTGGGCAACTACGGGCAGGGCGCGCTTCTGGTGCGCGACCCGGTCAGCGGCCAACGCTACCGCGCCATCGCCGGCGGCGGGGCCGGGCTGTCGCTGGTCCTGGGCGGCGACATCGCCAAGGTTTCAAACAGCACCTACCTTCCCGCGTCGCGCGGCTACCGCTTGAGCAATACGCGCGACCGGCTGCGCGCCGGCGTACATTGGCAGGGCAAAAGCGGGCGCAGCGCCTATTACGGGCTGAGCTGGCTGGGCAAGGAATTCAAAGGCCAGGCCGACGACCAGTTGATCGGGTCGCTGCGACTAAAGCTGGCCTTCTGAACTTCTGCGCCAACGCGCCGTGCCAAAGGCGAAATAACCCTGTGAATCAGGGGCTTCTCAGACAGAATTAAACCTGATACTCTACCTGCAATAAAAAAAGACGAGGCAGGCAGGCGATGAGCACGTGCTATGGTGGCACGTTCGTCATTTCCTGGTCGCAGACAGAAGTGGATGGCCTGAGGGCCGCACCGGTGCACACGCTTGGCGTCGGGGTGCCGTGGACGTGGCATGGCGAAGCCGTGCGCGTGGACGGTCCACAGGAAATCTTGCGGCTGGAGCAGGCGGACGGCGAAGCGGACCTCAGGAAACGCGCGGCACGTACCGTGCGACGCCTGATCGGCGCGGCAGTAAGTGGCCGGCGCCATATCGACGAAATCGACCACGCGAAACCCGACACGCCGCTGATGGACAGCAGTATCGTGCTGACCGACGGCACCACGACCTTCACGGTCACGCTGATTGACCCCGGGACCGGCGCCGCTCCGCTGCTGATGTTCCTGGGCGAGATGCCGCCGCGCGACCGCGAGTTGTGGGTGGTGCACCACACGGTGGAGCCGCGGCGCGCCCACCCGATGGCAGCGTCGAGCGGTGGCGTGATCTGCTTTACCCCCGGCACCCGCATCGCCACCCCCCATGGCAGCCGACCGGTCGAGGCATTGCGCGTCGGCGACCGCGTGCAGACCAAGGATGACGGCGCACAGGAAATCCTGTGGGTGGGGCGGCGGCGAATAACCGGTGCGCGCCTCTACGCGATGCCCGAACTGCGCCCGGTGCGCATCCGCATGGGCGCGCTCGGGGTCGAACGACCGGATGAGGAATTGCTGGTCTCTCCGGCGCACCGGATGCTGGTCTCCGGGCGCGTGGCGCGCGAGTTGTTCAACACCCCCGAGGTGCTGGTCGCGGCGCGCGACCTGATCAACGGGCGCACCGTGGCGGTGGACATGGCACTGCGCGAGGTGGACTACATCCACATCCTGCTGCCCCGTCACCAGGTGCTGTGGGCCAACGGGGTGGAAACCGAAAGCTTTCACCCCGCCAACACCGTGCTCGACACGTTGGACATGGACGACCGCGCACGCCTTCTGGCACAACTCCCGCGGCTGGAAAGCGACCCGCACAGCTATGGCGACTACGCGCGCCGAAACCTCAACCGCTCGGAAGCGGCGATCCTCATGCACGAGGCTGCCTGACCCCGCCCGGCTTCATCTTTCCAAAATACTCCCGCCGGAGGCCCTTCGCCAAAGAGCCGCCGCCGGGGCATGCCGTGGCGCGACGGCAACGCACCCCGAGGCGTCCGCCCCGGGCGGACACTGAGAGATCCTGCGCGCGGCGCAGCCGCGCACCGCTGTTTCCCGCGTGGCTGCCGGATCAGGCCGAATGCGCCCCTTCCGCAAGCGCGGCCACGAAATCCAGAACCTCGGCGACGGGGTGGCCCTTGGCCAGTTCGCCCACGATCGCGCTGCCCACCACGCAGCCATCGGCCACGCCGGCGATCGCCGCGGCCCTCTCGGGCGCGTTGATGCCGAAGCCCACGATCACCGGCAGGTCGGTGCGCGCCTTGATGCGCGCCACCTCGGGCGCGACGTCGCCGGCCTGTGCCTCGCCCGATCCGGTGATGCCGGTGATCGACACGTAGTAGACGAAGCCGCTGGTATTCTGCAGCACCTTCGGCAGGCGCTTGTCGTCGGTCGTCGGCGTGGCAAGCCGGATGAAGTTCAGCCCCGCCCGCTGCGCCGGGATGCACAGCTCGTCGTCCTCCTCGGGCGGCAGATCGACCACGATCAGCCCGTCGATTCCGGCCGCCTTGGCATCCTCCAGAAACCGCTCGACACCGCGATTATAGATCGGGTTGTAGTAGCCCATCATCACGATCGGCGTCGTGTCGTCGCCCTTGCGAAACTCCGCCGCCATGTCCAGCGTCTTTTGCAGGGTCTGCCCGGCGGCCAGTGCCCGTTGCCCGGCCAGCTGGATCGTGGGCCCGTCGGCCATCGGGTCGGTGAACGGCATGCCCAGCTCGATCACGTCGACCCCGGCGCCCGGCAGCCCCTTCACCAGTTCCAGCGAGGTGTCGTAATCGGGGTCGCCCGCCATCACGTAGGCGACGAAGGCTTTCTTTTCCTGCGCGCGCAGGTCGGCGAACTTGGTGTCGATGCGGGTCATGTGCTGGCGTCCTTGCTGATCGGCTCACACGGATGTGCCGCAAAACCGCCGCGAACTCAATCGCCGATGCGATCGCGGGCGCGCCCTTGTCACGCCCCGTCCCGCGCAGTATGAGCGGCGCCAGCAAGGAGGACCGCCATGGGCTTCAAGATGGGAATCGTCGGTCTGCCCAACGTGGGCAAGTCGACATTGTTCAACGCGCTGACGCGCACCGCCGCCGCGCAGGCGGCGAATTTCCCGTTCTGCACGATCGAGCCCAACGTGGGCGAGGTCGCGGTGCCCGACGCGCGGCTCGACAAGCTGGCCGCGATCGCGGGCTCCAGGCAAACCATTCCCACCCGCATGACCTTCGTCGACATCGCTGGCCTCGTCAAAGGCGCCAGCCGGGGCGAGGGGCTGGGCAACCAGTTCCTGGCCAATATCCGCGAGGTCGATGCCATCGCCCATGTTCTGCGTTGTTTCGAGGATGGCGACGTCACCCACGTCGAGGGCCGCGTCGACCCCGTCGCCGATGCCGAGGTGATCGAGACCGAACTGATGCTGGCCGACCTGGACTCGGTCGAAAAGCGCCGCACCGGGCTGGTGCGCAAGCTAAAGGGCGGCGACAAGGACGCGGTGCAAGCCGACCGGCTGCTCGCGCAGGCGCAGGCCGCGCTGGAGGATGGCAAGCCCGCCCGCACCGTCGCCGTCGATGCCGACGACGCCAAGGCATGGCGGATGCTGCAACTGCTCACCGCCAAGCCGGTCTTGTATGTTTGCAATGTCGACGAGGCCCACGCTGCCACCGGCAACGCGTTCTCCGAACAGGTGGCCCGGATGGCCGCCGACCAGGGCGCCGCGGCGGTGGTCATCTCGGCCCGGATCGAGGAAGAGATCAGCCAGCTCGACGACGACGAAGCGGCGATGTTCCTGCAAGAGATGGGGCTTGAGGAGGCAGGGCTGGACCGGCTGATTCGCGCCGGTCACGACCTGCTGCGGCTGGAGACGTTCTTTACCGTCGGCCCCAAGGAGGCGCGCGCGTGGACCATCCCCGCCGGCACGCCGGCGCCCAGGGCCGCCGGCGTTATCCACGGCGATTTCGAACGCGGCTTCATCCGCGCCGAAACCATCGCCTATGACGATTTCATCGCCAATGGCGGCGAACAGGGCGCCAAGGAAGCCGGCAAGATGCGCGCCGAAGGCAAGGCCTATGTCGTGCGTGACGGCGACGTGCTGCACTTCCTGTCGAACACCTGAGCGGCGGTGGCGTGTCACCGGCCCTCGGGCGCGCCTTCCATGTCGAAGCCCAGGTGGCGTGCCACGGTGTAGATGTCCTTGTCTCCACGCCCACACATGTTCATCACGATGATGTGGTCGGCGGGCAATTCCGGCGCGATCTTGGCGACATGCGCCAGCGCGTGCGCGGGCTCCAGCGCCGGGATGATCCCTTCCAGCGCGCATGATAGCTGGAACGCCTCCAGCGCCTCGGCATCGGTGATCGAAACGTATTGCGCGCGCCCGCTCTCGTGCAGCCATGAATGTTCCGGCCCGATGCCCGGGTAGTCGAGCCCGGCGGAAATCGAGTGCCCCTCCAGGATCTGCCCGTCGTCGTCCTGCAACAGGTAGGTTCGGTTGCCGTGCAGCACGCCGGGCCGGCCGCCAGTGAGCGAGGCACAATGCTCCATCTTGGCGTTGACGCCGTGACCGCCCGCCTCGACTCCGATGATGTTCACCGACGGGTCGTCGAGGAACGGATAGAACAGCCCCATCGCGTTGGACCCGCCCCCGATGGCGGCGATCACGGTATCGGGCAGGCGGCCCTCGCCCTCGGCCGCGGCCAGTTGCCAGCGCACCTCCTTGCCGATCACCGACTGGAAATCGCGCACCATCGCCGGGTAGGGGTGCGGGCCCGCCACCGTGCCGATGCAGTAGAACGTGTCGCGCACATTGGTCACCCAGTCGCGCAGCGCATCGTTCATCGCGTCCTTGAGCGTGCCGCGCCCCGAGGTGACGGGAATCACCTCCGCCCCCAGCAGCCGCATGCGAAACACGTTGGGCGCTTGCCGTTCGACATCGTGCGCGCCCATGTAAACGACGCATTGCAGCCCGAACTTGGCGCAGACGGTGGCCGTGGCCACGCCGTGCTGGCCGGCGCCTGTCTCGGCGATGATGCGGGTCTTGCCCATCCGGCGAGCCAGCAGGATCTGACCCAGCACGTTGTTGATCTTGTGCGCGCCGGTGTGGTTGAGTTCATCGCGCTTGAGGTAGATCTTGGCGCCGCCGAAGTGTTCGGTCATCCGCGCGGCGTGGTAAAGCGGGCTGGGCCGGCCGACATAGTGGGTCCACAGGTCGTCCATCTCGGCCCAGAAGCTGTCGTCGGTCTTGGCGTGCTCGTAGCACTCTTCCAGTTCCAGGATCAGCGGCATCAGCGTTTCCGACACGAAGCGCCCGCCGAACTTTCCGAAGCGGCCCCTCTCGTCGGGCCCGGACATGAAACTGTTGAAAAGATCGTTGGACATCTCTTGCCCCTTCCCGGCTTGCGCGCGATCTGGCGCCTATCCGTGAATATGGGCTGGAAGGGCGTTTTTCCAGCGGTTTTTGATGCGGCGCGAAACCGGGTTTACACCCAACCGCCCCATCGCCCGCATGGGGCGCGACGCGATTCAACCCGCGCCCGAACCCAGCAGCCGCCGCGCCACCGTGCCGCCGGCATGGGTGATGCGACCGGCCGCCATGGTCAGCCCGACGCGGCCGGCCGAATCCAGCACGACCAGGTCGGCGCGCATCCCGGGCGCCAGTGCGCCCCGGTCCGACAGCCCCAGCGCCCGCGCCGGCCGTCCGGAGACCAACTCCCAAGCCGCCGGCCAGCCGATTTGTCCGGCCAGCAGGCGCGCCGCCTGCAAGGGCGCCGGGTAATGATAATCCGAGGCCAGCGCATCGCAGAGCCCCTCCGCCACCAGCGCGCGCGCGTCCACGCCCCGCGCATGCGAGCCGCCGCGCACCACGTTGGGCGCGCCCAGCACGATGGTGTCGCCCGCCGCACCCGCCGCCTTTGCGGCTGCGGCGGTTTCGGGAAACTCGGCGATCATCGCACCGCGTGCGCGCCATGCCTCACGGGCCGCGGCGGTGCGATCGTCATGGCTACCCAAGCGCACGCCGCACGCCACCAACCGCGTCGCCAGCGCATCCAGCCCACCTGGCACCCCGGCCCCCCGCGTATGCAGCGCGCGCAGCAATTCCAGGTGCGCATCGGGGCTGCGCCCGGCCTTCAAAGCCTGCCCCGTCAGGCGCGGCGGCCGCGCGCCGCGCGCCAACGCGTCATGCGGCAGGTGATCGTTGAACACCACGTAATCCACACCAAACCGCGCCACCGTTTCAGGGAAGGCGTCGTAGTCGTCCAGCATGTGCGTCTCGAACCTGAGCTGTGCGCGCATGTCGGTGCCGACCGCCTCATATCCCGCCAGCGCATCGAGGAACCGGAGCGCGAACTCGGGGCCGCGCATGCCGCCCTCCCAGCTCCAGAATTGCGCCAGCACAGCGGTGGTAATGCCGTTGGTGGCCAGCTCGGCCTCGGTGGCTGCCAACCCGGCGCGCAAGTCGCGCAGCACGCCGCGCCGCGGGGCGAGGTGGTGTTCGAACCCGTCGCCGTGGATGTCCACGATTCCCGGCAGAATCGTGCACCCCGCCAGATCGACGGCGCGGCCCAGGGGCGCGGCGGCAATGCGCCCGCCCGCCAGTGCCAGCGGTGCCACTTGCAGGCCACCCTGCCCCAACACCCGCGCGCCGGTCAGGGTCAGCGCCGGCAGCGCGCTCATTGCTGTTCGGGCAGTTCCATCACCGCCTCTGCGTAGCTCAGGTCATCATCGAAGGCGCCGAGGCGCAAAAAGCGAATCACCTGCGCGATGACCAACGGGCTGTTCATCATGAAGGTATGCGTAACCGGCAACACGATGTGATCGGCCATGCCTTCGACCCGGGTCGAGGCCACCGACACCTTGCCATCGTCCGGCCCGTCGATCATCGTCGAGAAAACGGGGTTGAGCGAGCGGTTGCCGGCGATCACGCCGAGATCGAAATCCACCGGCGGCAGATGCGCGGGCAGGCCTTGGGTGCCGGTGCGCAACTGCTGGCCGGCCGGCCCATTGAGCCACTCGAAGGCGTCGAGGTCGCCCAGCTCGTCGACAAGCTCGGCGCCGCTGTTGGGCGGGGCCAGCATCACCACGCGGCCCAGTGCCTCGGGGCGGTGACCCGCCAGCCAGTAGCGCGTGAGGATGCCGCCCATGGAATGGGTCACGATATGCGTGCGTTCGCCGCCGCAGCGTGCCACGGCGCTTGGCAGCACCTCGATCGCAAGGTTCGAGATCGTCTCTTCGGTGGAAGGATAGTCCGGCCGCACCACCCGGTAGCCGCGCCGCTCCAGCACCTCCTGCATCAGCAGAAACGACGCCTGCGTGCGCGCCAGCCCGTGCAGCAGCACCACGCAATCGGCGCCCGCCATGGTGGGCCAGAGCATCAGTGTCACGAAAAGGGCGAAGCGGCGGCTCATGCCGATCAGATAAGGCTTTTGCCGCGCCTGCGAAAGGGCCGAACCGTGCCGGCGATCATCACCCTGAGGCGCTGTCTGCCCCCACACGCCAAGGATACTTTTCGAGAGAGGAAAAGGAAGGCGCCGGGATTGCCGGTGCGAGCGATACGCCCGTGTTCAGCCGCGCCGGGCAGGCAGCGCCGCCAACGCCACACCGGCCATGACCAGGGCCGCGGCCAGTGCCAGCCGCGGGCTGAGCGCCTCGCCAAGAAACGCGATGCCGCCCGCGAGCGCGATCACCGGCACGCTGAGTTGCGCCACCGCCGCGGCGCTGGCCGCCAGCCGCGGCAGCACCGCATACCACAACGCGTAACCCAGCCCCGAGGTCACCGCGCCCGACAGCACCGCCAGCGCGATACCCGTCACCCCGGGCATCGCAGCCGCGGGGTTGATCGCAAACCCCACCAGCAACCCGGCCGGTGCCGCCAGCACGAAATTTGCTGCCGTGGTCCGAAGCGGATCGGCGCCGCCGCGCCCGGCCAGGGAATAGATACCCCAGCCAACGCCCGCCGCCGCCATCATCGCCGCGTGCACCGGGCCGACCTGCACCGCGCCCACGGGCCACAGCATCCAGGCCAGACCCGCCAGCGCCAGACCCGCCCCGGCAAAGCGGCGCGGCGGTACCGGCTCGCGTGTGACCAACGCGCCAGCGAACATGGTGATCTGGACCACGGCGAACAGAACCAGCGCGCCCAGCCCCGCATCGAGCGTCATGTAGGCCGCCGAGAAGCCGTAGACATAGACCAGCAGCGCCACGACGCCCGTGACCCGCCCCGCCCAGCCGCAGCCCGCCACGCAGCACCAGCACCAGCACCGCAAGCGTCACCGCGCCGGAAACGAGCCGGATGGTACCAAAGCCCATCGCGTCGATCCCACCGCTGGCCAGCGCCATGCGGTTGAGCAGCGAATTGGCGGCAAAGGCCACCATGGTCAAGGCGGTCAGAAGAAACAGGCGCATATGCGCCAGATAGACAGGACTACGGGAAAAAATCCAGCCAGATGAACGTGATCGCCACCAGGTATTGCGTCCGCCCGGCGCGTCACCCCCGACGCCCGCGCCGAGGAGGCCGCCCGTGGCGGCCGACGAGAGAACGTGCGCGCGCGCAAGCGCGCTCATCCGGGTCACGCCCGGCCAATGAAAAAGGGGCACCCGCGGGTGCCCCTTTCCATGATCGTTTGCGGGGTAGGGCTTACATCATGCCGCCCATGCCACCCATGCCGCCCATGTCGGGCATGCCGCCGCCACCGCCGCCTTCGTCCTTCTGCGGCTTGTCGGCGATCATCGCCTCGGTGGTGATCAACAGCCCGGCGATCGACGACGCATCCTCGAGCGCGGTACGCACGACCTTGGCGGGGTCGATCACGCCATAGGCGAACATGTCGCCGTATTCACCGGTCTGGGCGTTGAAGCCGAACTTCAGATCGTCGCTTTCGCGGATCTTGCCGGCCACCACGGCGCCGTCGACGCCGGCGTTTTCGGCGATCTGGCGCAGCGGCGTTTCCAGCGAACGACGCACGATGGCGATGCCGGCGGTCTGGTCGTCATTGGCGCCGGTCATCCCCTCCAGCTTCTTGGCGGCCTGCACGAGCGCCACGCCGCCACCGACGATGATGCCCTCCTGCACCGCGGCGCGGGTGGCGTTGAGCGCGTCGTCGACGCGGTCCTTGCGTTCCTTCACCTCGGTTTCGGTCATACCGCCGACCTTGATCACGGCAACACCGCCGGCCAGTTTGGCCACGCGTTCCTGCAGCTTCTCGCGGTCGTAGTCGCTGGTGGTGTCCTCGATCTGCTGGCGGATCTGCGCGACGCGGGCCTCGATTTCGCCGCTTTCGCCGTTGCCATCCACGATCGTGGTCTCGTCCTTGGTGATGTTGACCTTCTTGGCGCTGCCAAGCATGTCCATCGTGACGTTTTCCAGCTTCATGCCGAGGTCTTCGCTGATCACCTGACCGCCGGTCAGGATGGCGATATCCTGCAGCATGGCCTTGCGGCGATCACCGAAGCCGGGCGCCTTGACGGCCGCGATCTTCAGCCCACCGCGCAGCTTGTTGACCACCAGCGTGGCCAATGCTTCGCCTTCCACGTCCTCGGCGATGATCAGCAGCGGCTTCTGGCTCTGGATCACCTGTTCGAGCAGCGGCACCATCGCTTGCAGCGAGCTGAGTTTCTTCTCGTGCAGCAGGATCAGGCAGTCTTCCAGATCGGCGACCATCTTGTCGGAATTGGTCACGAAATAGGGGCTGAGATAGCCTCGGTCGAACTGCATCCCTTCGACCACGGTGGTCTCGGTTTCCAGGCCCTTGTTTTCCTCGACGGTGATGACACCCTCGTTGCCGACTTTCTGCATCGCGTCGGCGATCTGCTGGCCGATCTCGGCTTCGCCGTTGGCCGAAATGGTCCCGACCTGGGCGACCTCGGCGCTGTCGCTGACCGGGCGCGCGGCGGCCTTGATCGCCTCGACGACCGTGTTGGTGGCGAGGTCGATGCCGCGCTTGAGATCCATCGGGTTCATCCCGGCGGCAACCGATTTCATGCCTTCCTTGATGATCCCCTGGGCCAGCACGGTGGCGGTGGAGGTGCCGTCGCCGGCCTCGTCATTGGTGCGGTTGGCCACTTCCTTGACCATCTGCGCGCCCATGTTCTCGAACTTGTCTTCCAGTTCGATCTCCTTGGCGACCGAAACACCGTCCTTGGTGATCCGGGGCGAGCCGAAGCTCTTGTCGAGAACCACGTTGCGGCCCTTGGGGCCCAACGTCACCTTGACGGCATCGGCCAGAACGTTGACGCCGCGCAAGATCTTGTTGCGGGCCTCGGTGCTGAACATCACGTCTTTTGCAGCCATTTTTGCTTGCTCCTGAATATCGGAATTGTTGAGGAAATATCTGGGCTCGCTTACGCGAGGGTGCCCATGATGTCGCTTTCCTTCATGATCAGCAGTTCTTCCCCATCGAGGGTGATCTCGGTGCCCGACCACTTGCCGAACAGAACCTTGTCACCGGCCTTCACGGACATCTCGATGCGCTCGCCGTTGTCCTTGCGCGCGCCGTCGCCCACGGCGACGACTTCGCCTTCCTGCGGCTTTTCCTTGGCGGTATCGGGAATGATCAGCCCGCCCGCGGTTTTCTCTTCGCTTTCAACGCGGCGGACAAGCACGCGGTCATGCAGCGGTTTAAATGCCATCTTCGAGGCTCCTTGCTCAAAGTTAATTTCATGTCAGGCCCTGAGGCCTGTTAGCACTCACTCGACACGAGTGCTAATAGCGCTTAGCTAGGCAGTTCGCCGCGGCCTGTCAACATTCCATCGCGCCGAAAATCATCGGGCGGCGCGATATCAGTGCCCGCGGTTACGCTGCGTTGCAGCAAATCCGCCACATCCCCGCGCGCGGACCGCGCCGCACGCCCGTGACAAGCCCGGCGCGCGCGCCTATAAGGCGCCCGAACACAGCCCGTAATTGCCACCGCAGACAGGATCAAAGCATGACCATCCAAGTTTTCGGCCACAAATCCCCCGACACCGATTCGACCGGCGCGCCGATCATCTGGGCCTGGTACCTGAGCGAGATCGAGGGCACCCCGGCAACCGCGTGCCTGCTGGGCGAACCCAACACCGAAGCCGCGTTCATGCTTGAACGCTGGGGCCTTGAAAAGCCGGCGATCATCGACGACGTCGCCGCCGACGACCCGGTCGTGATCGTCGATACCAACAACCCCGCCGAACTGCCGGCGACCATCAACGAGGCCGACATCCGCGCCATCATCGACCATCACAAGCTGGTCGGCGGGCTGGAAACCAGCGGCCCGATCGACATCACCATCCGCCCGCTGGCCTGCACCGCCACCATCCTGCACGACTTGATGGGCGCTGACGCCGCGCGCATGCCCGAGGCGATCAAGGGCGCGGCTCTGTCGTGCATCCTCAGCGACACGCTGCAATTCCGCAGCCCCACCACCACCGCGCATGACCGTGACGTGGCCGAGAAGCTGGCGGCCGACCTGGGCGTGGACATAGCCGATTACGCGGCCGAGCTTTTCGCCGCCAAGTCCGATGTCTCGGCCTTCTCCGATGCCGAACTGCTGCGCATGGATTCGAAGGAATACGAGGTCGCCGGCACCAGGTTCCGCGTCTCGGTGCTGGAAACAACCGCGCCCGAGCAGGTGCTGAGCCGCAAGGACAGCCTGATGAACAGCATGGAATCCGTCGCCGCCGAAGATGGCGTCGACCAGGTGCTGCTGTTCGTCGTTGATATCCTCAACGAAGAGGCGACGCTGCTGGTGCCCAACGACCTGGTGAGAACGGTGGCCAAAAAGAGTTTTGGCGTGACAGCCGACGGCGACACCGTGGTGCTGCCCGGCGTGATGAGCCGCAAGAAGCAGATCATCCCCAACCTGGCGGTCTGACCGGCCCTCTTGTCCGGCCGGGGCACGCGGTAGCGCCGACCGCGTACCGCCCCGCCCCTGCCCCGATGCGCAAGGTACCCCATGACACGGATCATTTCTTCGCTCGCCGAGGTTTCGGCCCGCTACGACGCCGCCTTCGTCGACCTGTGGGGCTGCGTCCACGACGGTGTACGCGCCATCCCGTCGGCGGTGGCGGCGCTGCGCGCGTTTCGGGCGTCGGGGGGCGCGGTGGTGCTGCTGACCAACTCGCCGCGCCCGCGAAAGGGCGTCGAAGCGCAGCTCGACCAGTTCGGCGTACCACGCGATGCCTGGGATACCATCGCCACCTCGGGCGACAGCGCCCGCGCAGCGATGTTCCGCGGCGTGGTCGGTCGCAAGCTGTTCTTCATCGGCGAATCGCGCGACAAGCCCTTCTTCGAGCCGATGCAGCTAGTCGATGACCCGGTCGAGGTGCAACTGGTGCCGCTGGATCAGGCCGAAGGTATCGTGTGTACCGGCCCCTTCGACCCGGCCGCTGACCTTGCCGATCTGCGCCCGCAGCTGTTGCTTGCAAAGCAGCAGGGGCTGAAACTGCTTTGCGCCAACCCCGATATCGTGGTCGACCGCGGCGACCATCGGGAATGGTGCGCCGGAGCGGTGGCGCGCCTCTACACCGAGATGGGCGGTGAAAGCTTCTATTTCGGCAAGCCGCATCCGCCGATCTACGACCTGGCGTATCGCCGGCTGGCGGCTTTGGAACGCGACAGCGCGGCCGCTGCGATCCTGGCGATCGGCGACGGCGCACAGACCGACATCCGCGGCGCCATGGGCGAGGATCTCGATTCGCTGTTCATCACCGGCGGGCTGGCCCGCCAGGAGACGCGCACCGCCGGCGCCCCCGACCCAGGCGCGCTGGAACGTTACCTCGCGGCTGAATCGGTTGCGCCGACCTATGCCATGGGGCAGTTGCGCTGACCGAATTAGGGCTTGATTTTCTGCGCCCGCAAAGCAATAAAGTTCCAATATTCCCGCGCGCATGTAATCGAATGTTTCGTGTGCCGAGCAGACTTGGAGGACCGGATGTTGGACAACATGCCTCGTGGCACGATCTGCATCGAAGATATCGAGATGGGGATGACGCGCCATCTGCGCAAAACCGTCACCGACCGGGATATCGAGCTGTTCGCCGAGGTCTCGACCGATCACAACCCCGTCCACCTCGACGACGCCTATGCACAGGACACCATCTTCGAGGGGCGCATCGCGCATGGCATGTTGACCGCCGGGTTGATTTCGGCGGTGATCGGCGAGCAATTGCCGGGCCACGGCACCGTCTACATGGGCCAGTCGCTGAAATTCCTCGGCCCCGTGCGCCCCGGCGACAGCGTCTTGGCCGAGGTCGAGGTGATCGGTATTGACCATTCCAAGCGCCGCGTTCAACTCGAAACGCGCTGCATCGTCGACGGCAAGAAGGTTCTGATCGGCGAAGCCACCGTTCTGGCCCCGTCGCGCAAGTTCGACTGACCCGACCGGGGTGCTTCCACGCGGTGCGGCTGCGCCGCGAGAACGCGCGCGGCGCTGTCACCGCTTGCGCCCGGTCGCCGCGGGCGCTACCCCATGCGGCATGCGTATCATTCGCGATCATAAGTATGTTGCGCCCGAAGACCGCGGCGCCAGCGCCGCGATAGGCAATTTCGACGGCGTGCACCTGGGGCACCTGTCGGTGATCGACCTGGCGCGACAGGAAGCGCGGCGGCTCGGGGCGCCGCTTGGCGTGGTGACGTTCGAGCCGCATCCGCGCGAATTCTTTGCCCCCGGCGCGCCGCCGTTTCGCCTGATGGGGCGCGAGGCTCGCGCCCATCGGTTGGAGAAGGTCGGGGTCGCGCGTCTGTACGAGCTGAATTTCAACGCCGCGCTGTCCTCGCTGGGGGCGCGGGACTTTGCGCGCGACGTGTTGGCCGACGGGCTGGGTCTGCGGCATGTCGTGATCGGCGAGGATTTTCGTTTCGGCAAGGGGCGCGAAGGCGGCGCCGCGGATATGGAGCGTTTCGGCGCCGAGATGGGGTTCGGCGTCACGTTGGCACCGCTGCTGAGCGGCACCGGCGGGCAGGTTTCCTCGACCGCGATCCGCACCGCGCTGAGCGACGGGCGCCCGCGCGACGCGGCGGCGATGCTGGGGCACTGGCACCGGATCGAGGGCGAGGTCGTGGGCGGCGAGCAGCGCGGCCGCGAACTGGGTTTTCCCACCGCCAACATGTCGATCGCCGGGCTGCATCCGCCGCGCTTTGGCATCTACGCGGCACTGGTCGATATTCTGGACGGGCCGCATGCCGGCAGCTACCACGGGGCCGCCTCTATAGGAGTGCGCCCGATGTTCGGGGAAAACAGGCCCAACCTGGAAACCTACATCTTCGACTTCTCGGGCGACCTTTACGGCGCCGATCTTTCGGTTGCGCTGGTCGAATTCCTGCGCCCCGAGGAAAACTACGACAGCGTCGAAACGCTCGTCGCGCAGATGGACGCCGATTGCGCCCGCGCGCGCACAATCCTCGCCGCGATATGACAAAAGAGCCGATCCGCCGCGACGGGCTGCGCCCGAGGTTCTGGGAAAACGTCCCGCTGTCGCGGATGACCCGCGCCGAATGGGAGGCGCTATGCGACGGCTGCGGCAAGTGCTGCCTCAACAAGATCGAGGACGAGGACACCGGCGAGGTGGCGCTGACCCGCGTCGCCTGCCGACTGTTCGACGACACCACCTGCCGCTGCGCGCAATACGACATCCGCCACAGCTTCGTGCCCGAATGCATCGTGCTCAAACCCACCAACCTGGACCTGCATGCCTACTGGATGCCCGAAACCTGCGCCTACAAGCTGCTATGGCAGGGTCGGCCCCTGCCCGACTGGCACCCGCTGATCACCGGCACACCCGAGAGCGTGCACGCGGCCGGGGTTTCGATGCAGGGCCGCACGGTGCCGGAATTCGAGATCGACGAAGACGATTGGGAAGACCACATCATCGAGGAGCCGAATGGATGTTCTTGACCTCAGACAATGCCGGGCCCGCCCACCCGGCGGTAATCGAGGCGCTGGCTGGCGCCAACGAGGGCTACGCCGGCGCCTACGGGGCCGATGCACAGATGGACGCGGTGCGCGCCCTGGTCCGCGAGGCGTTCGAGGCGCCCGAGGCTGCGGTTTACCTGGTTGCCACCGGCACGGCGGCCAACTCGCTGGCGCTGGCGACGTTGTCGCAACCCTGGCAGACGGTGTTCTGCGCGCCCGTGGCCCACATCCACGAAGACGAGTGCAACGCGCCCGAGTTCTTTACCGGCGGCGCCAAGCTGACGCTGGTGGGCGCGGCACCCAAGATGACGCCCCAAGCACTGGAAGGGACCATCGCCGCCGAGGAATCGCGCGGCGTGCACGGCCCGCAGCGCGGGCCGGTGTCGATCACCAACGTGACCGAGCGCGGCACTGTCTACACGGTGGACGAAATCGCGGCGCTGGCCGGCGTGGCGCGCGGCTATGGCCTGCCGGTGCACCTGGACGGGGCACGGTTTGCCAACGCGCTGGTGGCGCAGGGCTGCACTCCGGCCGAGATGACGTGGAAGGCCGGCGTTGACGCGGTCAGCTTCGGCGGAACCAAGAACGGGCTGCTGGGGGTCGAGGCAGTAATCTTTTTCGACCCCGCCCATGCCTGGGAGTTCGAGCTGCGCCGCAAGCGCGGCGCGCACCTGTTTTCCAAGCACCGCTACCTGGCGGCGCAGATGCTCGCCTACCTGACCGATGATCTGTGGCTGGATTGCGCCCGCCGGGCCAATGCCAATGCCGCGCGGCTGGCCGAGGGGCTGGCCGGGGTGCCGGGGGCGGAATTCCTGCACCAGGTCGAGGCAAACATGATCTTCGCCACCCTGCCCCGGACCACCCATGAACGCCTGTTCGACGCCGGGGCGCAGTATTATCTGTGGAACAGCACGCTGGAGGGCGCGGCCCCCGACGCGGCCTTGGCCGCGCGGTTGGTCTGCGACTGGTCGCTCGGGGCGGAGGCGATCGAGCGTTTCATCGACATCGCGCGCGGCTGAGCCTTGCGCCGGCGCCCGGCCCCGCATCAGGCCGGGGCGTGATCGCGCAGGAAAGCCCGGATTTGCGCCGCCACAGCGTCGGCGTGGGTGATCGGCGCCATGTGGCCCGCGCCGTCGATGACCGCGCGGCGTGTATCGGGGATGCGGCGCGCCAGCCCGTCGTTGATCGCGGCGATGTAGTGGGGCGAATTGCCGCCTTCGACCAGCAGCACGGGCACCGCGATGCGTTCCAGCGCGCCCGATGCCAGCAGCCCCGCGCAGTCACCGTAAATCGCCGGGGCGCCCGCCTCGATCAAGTGGATGCGCTGCACGATGGCGGCGCGCTGTGCCTCTGGCAGGCTGTCCCATTCGCGCCCGTCGCCCCAGCGGGCGGTGAACGCGCGCGCGGCGGCTTCCGGGTCGCCGGCGCTTACCGCGGCGCGATAGGCCGCCATGTCGGCGTCGTGCGCCTCGGCCCAGTCGGGGTGGTCGGCCAGTGCCACGGCAAAGAAAACCGGTTCGATCAGCACCAGGCTGCGCACCAGCGCCGGGTGCTCCACCGCCAGCCGCAAAGCCACCGTGGCGCCGAAGGAGTGGCCGATCACGTCCACGGGGCCCGCACCGCCCAGCAACGCGGCGGCTGTGTCGGTGCTCAGCCCCTGGATTTCGCGCTCACCGTCCCAATCGGCGCTGCGGCCATGGCCGGGCAGGTCATAGGCGGTGGCATCCAGCAGATCGTCCAGCGCCACCATCATCGGCGCCCAGCCGCCGGCATGGCCCAGCGAACAGTGGATCAACAGCGCCTGGCGCCGCCCCTGCCCCATGCGCACCACGTGGGTGGCGTGGCCACCCGCCTGGGTCATCGGCATTACAGGTCTCCGGCCAGGTGGGCATCCAGATCGGGCAACCGGTCCTGGCCCCAGAACATCTGCCCGCTGTCCACGATGTAGAACGGCGACCCGAACGCCCCGCGCTCGACCGCTTCCTCGGTGTTGGCGGCATAGGATTCGGCCCCGCTCAGCAGCCCGCGGTTGGCAAGATCGGGGTCGAACCCGGCGCCCCCGAGGCAATCGCGCACAACCGCGTCATCGGCGATGTCGCGCTCTTCGGCCCAGCAGGCGCGCAGGATGGCATGGACCAGATTCCCCAGATCACCGCCGCCCGAATCTTGTGCGGCGATCACCGCATAGGACGATGGCGCCGGGTTGGTGGGGAAATGCGCCGGCTGCAAGGTCAGGGAAAGTCCGGTCTTGGCCGATTGCCGCGCCAGTTCCTGAAGCCGATAGGCCTGCCGCGCGGGGTGGCGTTCAGCCGGGGGCGTGCCGCCGGTGCGCGCAAATACTGCCATGATATCCATCGGCTTGTAAGCGAGCGTGGCACCATGGCGCGCCGCGATTTCCTCGGCCCGGGTGCCGGCCAGGTAGGCAAACGGTGAAAGCGTCGAAAAAAAGTAGTCGATATGTGCCATTGTCGCGACCTTCCGTGGGGGACAGAGTTTCCCGAACGGTATCGGGATGCTAAGCGGTGTCAACGTCACGAATCTGTCATCACGACCAATCGGAGCTGCCCCGCCATGTCGTCCCTTTCCGAACCCAAGCTCATCGCCGGCAACGCCAACCGGCCGCTTGCCAGCAGCATCGCCCGCCGCATGACCATCCACCGGGGGCGCACCGTCGGGCTGGTCGATGCCCGGGTCGAGCGTTTCAACGACCAGGAGATATTCGTCGAGGTGTACGAGAACGTGCGCGGCGAAGACATGTTCATCATCCAGCCCACCTCGAACCCGGCCAACGACAACCTGATGGAACTGCTGATCATGGCCGACGCGCTGCGGCGTTCAAGCGCGGCGCGAATCACCGCCGTAATCCCTTATTTCGGCTATGCCCGGCAAGACCGCCGCTCGAAGGCCCGCACGCCGATCTCGGCCAAGCTGGTAGCCAATATGCTGGTCGGAACCGGGATCGAGCGGGTGCTGACCATGGACCTGCACGCGGCGCAGATCCAGGGGTTCTTCGACATCCCGGTCGACAACCTTTATGCCGCACCGATCTTTGCACTGGACATAAAACAGCAGTTCGGCGCCGCAGCCGCGGATGTGATGGTGGTCTCGCCCGACGTTGGCGGCGTCGCCCGGGCCCGCGAATTGGCCAAACGCATCGACGCGCCGCTGGCGATCGTCGACAAGCGCCGCGAGAAACCCGGCGAGATCGCCGAAATGACCGTGATCGGCGATGTAACCGGCAAGAAATGCGTCATCGTGGACGACATGTGTGACACTGCCGGAACCCTGTGCAAAGCGGCGCAGGTGCTGATGGAAAGCGGTGCTTCGGAGGTGCACGCCTATATCACCCACGGCGTGCTGAGCGGCCCGGCGGTTGAGCGGATTACGAACTCGGTGATGAAATCACTGGTCATCACCGACACCATTGAGCCAACCGAGGCGGTGCGCGGTGCGGAAAATATCCGCATCCTGCCCACCGGGCCGATCTTTGCGCAGGCGATCCTCAACATCTGGAACGGCACCAGCGTGTCGTCGCTGTTCGAAATCGATACGCTCGACCCGATCTACGAAGGCGTTTTCCACCGCGGCTAAAGTCGAGCCGGGGATCGGCGACGGGGCGACGCTTGCTCAGTAGAGCTGCCACTGGTCGTCGTCGGTGGCCGCGCCGATGGCCATCCAGGCCATGCGCGCGCGGGCAATGCGGCTGTCACCCCAGGTGCGAAACACAGCCGTGAAACCGTCGCACGTGATCTCCTCGACCATCAGGTCGGCGCGCTGGTTGTGGCTCTGGTCCATGTCCCACATAGACAGGGCACAATGGACGCTGGGCGGCTCGGCGAAGGGTTCGTCGAAGTGAACCGCACAGCGACGTTCGCGGGTGCCCTCGGCGACCCACATCTCGCCGCCGTCCTCGTAGTCGGAAAACAGAACCTCGTCGCCTTGCGCCACGGCGATCAGATGCGCGCGGATGCGTATTGCCACGATCGTTCCCTGCCTCCCCCCGTCGCGTTTCGGTTCCACGCCAAGTTATTGCATCGCCGTAAAAAGGAAAACCCCCGCGAGCGCAGGCCCGCGGGGGTCTTGCCATGTGCGCGTCCGTGCCGCCGCGGCTTGGCGGGTGTCAGTCCTTGCCGAGCGCGGGGTCCAGGTTGATGTGATCGCCCACTGCCACCATGTCGGCCAGCACCTTGGCGGCGTCATCCACCGGGCCGGGCTCGTTCTCGAACACAGTCTGAGCCTTTTCATAGGCTTCGCGGGCCTCGCCAAGCATCTCGTCGTAATGGGCCTGCGTGACGTCACCGCGATGCAGCGACCGTTCTGCCAGCACCGTGATGCCATCGGCCGAGATCTCGGCAAAGCCGCCGGTGACGACGTATTCGTCGCTGCCGTCGGGCCCGTCCATGCGCAGGATGCCCGGCCGCAGGCTGGTGATCACCGGGGCATGGTCGGGCATCGCCACCATGTCGCCCTCTGCGCCGGGGATCAGCACCTGGGTCACCGGGCCGGAGGCGAGCCGCCGCTCCGGAGAGACCAGATCGAATTGCACTGTATCAGCCATGGTGCCCTCCTCAGGCCGCGTCGGCGGCCATTTTCTCGGCTTTGGCTTTCACGTCCTCGATACCGCCGACCATGTAGAAGGCGCCCTCGGGCAGGTGATCGTATTCACCGTCGACAACCGCCTTGAACGACGAAATGGTTTCCTCCAGCGGCACCTGGATACCGTCCGAGCCGGTGAACACCTTGGCCACGTCGAAGGGCTGCGACAGGAAACGCTGCAACTTGCGGGCGCGGCTCACGGTCAGCTTGTCCTCTTCGCTCAGTTCGTCCATGCCGAGGATGGCGATGATGTCCTGAAGCGCCTTGTAGCGTTGCAGGATATGCTGAACGTCGGTAGCCACCTTGTAGTGCTCTTCGCCGATCACCTCCGGATCGAGCAGGCGCGAGGTGGAGTCGAGCGGGTCAACGGCCGGGTAGATGCCCAGCTCGGAAATCGCGCGGCTGAGAACCGTGGTGGCATCTAGGTGCGCGAACGCGGTCGCCGGCGCCGGGTCGGTCAGGTCGTCGGCGGGCACGTAGATGGCCTGCACCGAGGTGATCGAACCCGACTTCGTCGAGGTGATGCGTTCCTGCAGCATGCCCATGTCGGTGGCCAGCGTCGGCTGGTAGCCCACCGCCGACGGGATGCGACCCAGAAGCGCCGACACCTCGGAACCCGCCTGCGTGAAGCGGAAGATGTTGTCGACGAAGAACAGAACGTCGGTGCCCGACTGGTCGCGGAACTGCTCGGCCAGCGTCAGGCCCGACAGGCCAACGCGCATCCGCGCACCCGGCGGCTCGTTCATCTGACCGTAGACAAGCGCCACTTTCGACTTTTCCAGATCGTCGGGGACGATAACGCCCGAGTCGATCATCTCGTGATAAAGGTCGTTGCCCTCGCGGGTGCGTTCACCGACACCGGCAAACACCGAAAAGCCCGAGTGCACCTTGGCGATGTTGTTGATCAGTTCCATGATCAGAACCGTCTTGCCCACGCCGGCGCCGCCGAACAGGCCGATCTTGCCCCCCTTGGAATAGGGCGTCAGCAGGTCGATCACCTTGATGCCGGTGATCAGCACCTCGGATTCGGTCGATTGCTCGGAGAATTCCGGGGCCGGTTGGTGGATGCCGCGGTATTCCTCGGCCTTCACCGGGCCCTTTTCGTCCACCGGGTCGCCCACGACGTTGAGGATGCGCCCCAGCGTCGCGTTGCCCACCGGCATGGTGATGGGGCCGTCGGTGTCGACCACTTCCTGCCCGCGCACCAAGCCCTCGGTCGCGTCCATGGCCACCGTGCGCACGGTGTTTTCGCCCAGGTGCTGCGCCACTTCCAGAACCAGTGTCTTGTCGTTGTTTTCCACCTCAAGCGCGTTGAGGATCGGCGGCAGGTTGTCGTCGAACTGAACGTCCACGACGGCGCCGATCACCTGGGTGATTTTGCCTTTTGCCTTTGCCATCTGTTTCGTCTCCGGTTCGTTAGAGCGCCTCGGCGCCCGAGATGATTTCAATAAGCTCGTTGGTGATCACGGCCTGGCGGGTGCGGTTGTACTGGATGGTCAGTTTGTCGATCATCTCGCCCGCGTTGCGGGTGGCGTTGTCCATCGCCGACATCCGCGCGCCCTGTTCCGAGGCCCCGTTCTCCAGCAGCGCCGAAAAGATCTGCGTCGCCACTCCACGCGGCAGAAGGTCGGCCAGGATCGCCTGTTCGTCGGGCTCGTAGTCATAGACCGTGCTGCCGCCTGCCTTGGCGTCGTCGTCGGCCCGCTCGTAGGATGCCGGGACCACCTGTTGCGCCGTCGGCACCTGCGTGATCACGTTCTCGAACCGCGAAAAGAAGATCGTCGCGACATCGAACTGCCCGTCCTCGAAGCGCGCCAGCAAGTCCTCGGCAATCGCCTTGGCATCGTTGTAGCCAACGTGCTTGACCTCGGTCATGTCGATATGATCGATCAGCAGATCGCCGTAATCGCGCCGCAGCGCATCACGCCCTTTCTTGCCCACGGTCAATATCTTGACGGTCTTGCCCTGGCCCTTGAGTTCGTCCGCACGGACCTTGGCCAGCTTGGCGATGTTGCCATTGAAGCCGCCGCAAAGGCCGCGTTCGGCGGTCATCACCACCAGCAGGTGGGTCTGGTCGCTGCCGGTGCCCGCCAGCAGGCGCGGCGCGTTCTCGGCATCGCCCACCGACTCGGCCAGCTTGCCCATCACCGCGTTGAACTTTTCGGTGTAGGGCCGCGACATCTCCGCAGCATCCTGTGCCCGCCGCAGTTTCGCGGCGGCCACCATCTGCATGGCCTTGGTGATCTTGCGGGTCGACTTGACCGACTCGATCCGCGTCTTGAGATCCTTGAGACTTGGCATTGCCTTATCTCCTTACGCGAAATCTTTGGCGAATTCGTCGAGCGCAGCCTTGACCTTGTCCTCGGCGTCTCCCGTGATCTTGGGGTCTTCCTTGGTGATGTAATCCAGCACATCCTGGTGCTTGCCGCGCATGTGGCGCAGCAGGTCCTGTTCGAACCGGCCGACATCCTTGACGTCGATCTTGTCGAGGTAGCCCTTCGTGCCGGCATAAATGATGACGACGATCTCGGCATTGCTCAGCGGCGAATACTGCGACTGTTTCATCAGCTCGGTCAGGCGCGCGCCGCGGTTGAGCATCTGCTGCGTTGCCGCGTCGAGGTCCGAGCCGAACTGCGCGAACGCCGCCATCTCGCGGTACTGCGCCAATTCCAGCTTGACGGGCCCGGCAACCGATTTCATCGCGCTGGTCTGGGCCGAACCGCCCACGCGGCTGACGCTGAGGCCGGTGTTCACGGCCGGGCGGATGCCCTGGTAGAACAGGTCGGTTTCCAGGAAGATCTGCCCATCGGTGATCGAGATCACGTTGGTCGGGATGAAGGCCGACACGTCGCCGCCCTGGGTTTCGATGATCGGCAGCGCCGTCAGCGACCCCGAGCCGTGATCCTCGTTCAGTTTGGCCGACCGCTCCAGAAGGCGCGAGTGCAGGTAGAACACGTCGCCGGGGAAGGCTTCGCGCCCCGGCGGGCGGCGCAGCAGCAGCGACATCTGGCGGTAGGCGACGGCCTGCTTGGAAAGGTCGTCGTAGACGATCAGCGCATGGCGCCCGTTGTCGCGAAAATGCTCGGCCATCGCTGTCGCCGAATAGGGCGCCAGGAATTGCAGCGGCGCCGGGTCTGACGCGGTGGCGGCGACGACGGTGGAGTACTCCATCGCGCCGTTTTCCTCCAGCTTGCTGACCAGTTGCGCCACGGTCGAGCGTTTCTGCCCGATGGCGACGTAGACGCAGTAGAGCTTCTTGCTCTCGTCGTCGCCGGCCGCATCGTTATAGGATTTCTGGTTGAGGATCGTGTCCAGCGCGATCGCCGTCTTGCCGGTCTGGCGGTCGCCGATGATCAGCTCGCGCTGGCCGCGCCCGATCGGGATCATGGCATCGACCGATTTCAGGCCGGTGGCCATCGGTTCGTGAACCGACTTGCGCGGGATGATGCCGGGCGCCTTGCGCTCGGCCAAGGCGCGTGTGTCGGTCTTGATCGGGCCCTTGCCGTCCAGCGGGTTGCCAAGGCCATCGACGACCCGGCCCAGCAGCGCGTCGCCAACCGGCACGTCGACGATCGACTTGGTTCGCTTGACGGTGTCGCCTTCCTTGATCTCGCGGTCCGAACCGAAGATCACCACGCCGACATTGTCGGATTCCAGGTTCAGCGCCATGCCGCGCACGCCACCGGGGAATTCGACCATCTCGCCGGCCTGCACGCTGTCGAGGCCGTGAATACGGGCAATCCCGTCGCCGACGGAAAGCACGCGACCAACCTCGGCCACCTCGGATTCGTGACCGAAATCCTTGATCTGGTCCTTCAGGATCGCAGAAATCTCTGCTGCTTGGATACCCATTTATCCGACCTCTTTCATTGCATTCTGGAGGGAATTGAGCTGCGCGCGGATCGACGTGTCGATCATCTTCGAGCCCACCTTGACGACGAGACCGCCGATGAGGCTGTCATCGACGGTCGCATTGATCTTGACTGTCTCGCCGAACCGGCCAGCCAGCGTTTTCGCCAGCTTCTCGGACTGCGCCTTGGTCAGCGCCTTGGCACTGGTCACGTCGGCGGTCACCTCGCCCTTCTCCTCGGCGATCAGGGCGCGCAGGTGCGTGATCAGGTGCGGCACCACGTAAAGACGCCGGTTCTGCGCCATCACCGCCACCCCCCGCGCCAGCTGCTCCACCAGCCCCATCTGTTCGGCCAACGCCGAAATCGCCCGGCCCTGGTCGCGACGCGACAACACCGGCGAATGGATCATGGCGCGCAGATCGGCGCTCTCGCTCAGCGCGGCGGCAAGCTCCTCGATTCCGGTCTCCAACTTGTCGAGCCGGCTCTTCTCTTTGCAAAGTTCAAAAATCGCCGTGGCATAGCGCGCAGCGACACCCGAGGAAATCGAAGCTGGTTCGGACACGTCCACCCTTTCGACAGTTCGGCCCCGGTTGCCGGCCATGCCGACCCCGGGGCGGTTATCGGAGCCCCGACATACGTCGAAGCACTGAATTTCGGCGTGGGTGTAGCAGAGCAATGTCGAGCTAGCAACATGCTATGCTTTTTCTGTATACTATTGAATACCTCCATATTTCAACCACTTAACTGGCCCGCGACCGATTGCGCGCAAAAGCCGTACAAAAAAAGCCGCCCCCGATCGTCGTTTTCGCGATTCCGCCCTGCGGCAACGCCCGCCCGCCCGGCAAAGCGCGTTATCGCTAGCAGCTATGATCGACCCGCACACCCCACGCTTCCTCTCTCCACAAATATCCCGGGGTGGATTGGCCGCAGGCCAGGAGGGGCAGCGCCTTGCCGGCGCACGACAGCGTTCACACCGGCTTGGCCTCGGGGCGCGGCCGGAGCACGCCGAGCGGCTTGCGCACCGCCTCGCGCAAGCCCGGGCCGCGCGGCGCCTGCACGCGCTTGCTGGCCTCCACCATCAGAACCCCGCCGGAAACCACCACCGAGAAGCGCGCGCCCAGCGCCTCCCATACCGGCGCGGTGCGCCGCCAGAACCGCCGTTGCGAAGGCGGCTGGTAAAGCGTGGTCACGGTACGGCCGGGCACGAAGGCGTGCCGCACCAGTTGCGTCTCCAGCTGGCGCAGCGTGTAGGGCCGCCCATAGCCGAAGGGTGTGGCATCCGATCGCGCCCACAGCCCGCCACGGCTGGGCACGATGAACAGCACCCGCCCCTCCGGCTCCAGCACCCGCCAGGCCTCTTCCAGCAGCGCGCTGGGCTGTTCGCTGGTCTCCAGCCCGTGCATCAGCACCAGCTTGTCGACCGTCCCGGTATCCAGGGGCCATAGCGTTTCTTCGCACAGCACCGACACGTTGGGCAGCCCCGCAGGCCAGGCCATGACCCCCTGCGGCGCGGGCATCAGCGCCAACACCCGCCGCGCCTGGCCCAGGTAGGGCCTGAGCAGCGGCGCCGGAAAGCCGAAGCCCGCCACCGTTTGCCCGCGCGCATCCGGCCACAGCCGCTCAAGCTCGCCACGCACAGCCGATTGCGCGGCCCGCCCCAACGTGCTGCGGTAGTAGAATTCCCGAAGGACCTGCACATCCAGATGCATTGCGCCGCGTTCACCGATCAGCCACTCTGGAAGCAACCATAACCGGACCCGCGAACAACACGCAAAGGATGATACGCCATGCCGCTGCAGATTGTCACCGTCCCCTGCCTGAGCGACAATTACGCCTACCTCGTCCATGATCCGGCAAGCGATGAGACCGCGCTCGTTGATGCGCCCGAATCCGGCCCGATCCTGCAAGCGTTGGCGAAACGGGGTTGGCGGCTGGACCAGGTGTTGCTGACCCACCACCACCACGACCATGTCGAGGGCCTGCCGGCGATCCTGGCCGCCCACCCCGCCCGCGTCACCGGCGCCGCTGCCGATGCCCATCGGCTGCCGCCTCTGGATCAGGAGGTGGCCGAGGACGACCACGTCTCGATCGGCGCCGAACGCGGCCGCGTCATCGCGGTGCCCGGCCACACTGTGGGTCACATCGCCTTTCATTTTCCCGACAGCGGCCTTGCCTTCACCGCCGACAGCCTGATGGCGCTGGGCTGCGGACGGCTGTTCGAGGGCACGCCCGAACAGATGTGGGACAGCCTGTCGAAACTCGCGGCGCTGCCCGCCGACACCCTGGTCTGCTCGGGCCACGAGTACACGCTCAACAACGCGCGCTGGGCGATGAGCGTCGATCCCGGTAATGCCGCGCTGAGCGAGCGCGCCGAACGCGTCCGCGACGCCCGCGCCGAGGGGCGCGCCACCGTGCCCTCGACGCTGTCCGAGGAACTGGCCACGAACCCTTTCCTGCGCGCTGCCGATGCGGACCTGAAGGCAGCCATGGACATGAAAGAGGCGGCGCCGGTCGAGGTCTTCGCCGCGCTGCGCCGCAGCAAGGACGCCTTTTGACCGCGCGCCTCACGCACCGACACGTCTTGGCGTGCCGATTGTGAAGGTTTCGACCCAGAAAACACTTGAAGACGCGCCAATATGGACCAAACTTTAATACCATGAGGCCATGGTCGGAATGCGCAGCGCCTGCGTGGCCCGGCCCAGACAGGAAAAGGAGCACACAGTGCCGTCATTTTCGACAACGCTGGAGCAGGCAATCCACGCGGCGCTGGCGCTGGCCAATGCCCGCAAACACGAATTCGCCACCCTCGAACACCTGCTGCTCGCCCTGATTGACGAGCCCGACGCCGCCCGCGTGATGAAAGCCTGCTCGGTCGATACCGAAGAGCTGCGCATGACACTGGTCGAATTCATCGACGACGACCTGTCGAACCTGGTAACCGATATCGACGGGTCCGAGGCAGTGCCGACCGCCGCCTTTCAGCGGGTGATCCAGCGCGCCGCGATCCATGTGCAATCGTCGGGCCGCACCGAGGTGACCGGCGCCAACGTGCTGGTGGCGATCTTCGCCGAACGCGAATCCAACGCCTCCTATTTCCTGCAGGAACAGGACATGACCCGTTATGACGCGGTCAATTTCATTGCCCATGGCGTCGCCAAGGACCCCGCCTATGGCGAAGCGCGCCCGGTGACCGGGGCCCCGGAAGTGGACGAGGAAACCAGCGGCGCCGCGGAAACCGTCGAACAGAAGGATTCGGCGCTGGCCAAGTATTGCGTCGACCTCAACGCCAAGGCGCGCGAGGGCGAGGTCGATCCGCTGATCGGCCGCGCCTCTGAGGTCGAGCGCTGCATCCAGGTGCTGTGCCGCCGGCGCAAGAACAATCCGCTGCTGGTGGGCGATCCGGGCGTCGGCAAGACAGCTATCGCCGAGGGACTGGCACGCAAGATCGTCGCCGGCGAAACCCCCGACGTGCTGGCGAAAACCACCATCTACAGCCTCGACATGGGGGCGCTGTTGGCCGGCACCCGCTATCGCGGCGATTTCGAGGAACGCCTCAAGGCGGTGATGACCGAGTTGGAGGAGCACCCCGACGCGGTGCTGTTCATCGACGAGATCCACACCGTGATCGGGGCCGGCGCCACCTCGGGCGGCGCGATGGACGCCTCCAACCTGCTCAAGCCCGCGTTGCAGGGCGGCAAGCTGCGCTGCATGGGCTCGACCACCTACAAGGAATTCCGCCAGCACTTCGAAAAGGATCGCGCGCTGTCGCGCCGGTTCCAGAAGATCGACGTGATCGAACCCACAACCGACGACGCGGTGAAGATCCTCAAGGGTCTCAAACCCTATTTCGAACGGCATCACAGCGTGAAATATACCCAGGACGCGCTCAAGACCGCGGTGGACCTGAGCGCGCGCTACATCAATGACCGCAAGCTGCCCGACAAGGCCATCGACGTGATCGACGAGGCCGGCGCAGCGCAACACCTGGTGGCGCCCAGCAAGCGGCGCAAATCCATCGGCGCCCGCGACATCGAGGCCGTCGTCGCCAAGATGGCGCGCATCCCGCCCAAGAGCGTCAGCAAGAACGACGCCGAGGTGCTGCGCGATCTCGAAGGCACGCTCAAGCGCGTCGTCTTCGGGCAGGACGCGGCGATCGAGGCGCTCAGCTCCGCCATCAAGCTGGCGCGCGCCGGGTTGCGCGAACCCGACAAGCCGATCGGCAACTACCTGTTTGCCGGGCCGACCGGCGTCGGCAAAACGGAAGTGGCACGCCAACTCGCCGATTCGCTGGGGGTGGAACTGCTGCGCTTCGACATGTCCGAGTACATGGAAAAGCACGCCGTCAGCCGCCTGATCGGCGCGCCCCCGGGCTATGTCGGCTTTGACCAGGGCGGCATGCTGACCGATGGCGTCGATCAGCACCCGCATTGCGTGCTGCTGCTGGACGAGATCGAGAAGGCGCACCCGGACGTGTTCAATATCCTGTTGCAGGTGATGGACCATGGCACCCTGACCGATCACAACGGCCGCTCGGTGGATTTCCGCAACGTGATCCTGATCATGACCTCCAACGCCGGCGCCACCGAACAGGCCAAGGCCGCCGTGGGCTTCGGCCGCGATCGCCGCGAGGGCGAGGATACCGCCGCCATCGAACGCACCTTCACGCCCGAGTTCCGCAACCGGCTGGATGCGGTGATCAGCTTCGGGACGCTGCCGCGCGAGGTCATCTTGCAGGTGGTCGAGAAGTTCGTCCTGCAACTCGAGGCGCAACTGATGGATCGCAACGTCACCATCGAGCTGACCAAGCCCGCCGCCGAGTGGCTGGCCGACAAGGGCTATGACGACACGATGGGTGCGCGCCCGTTGGGCCGTGTGATCCAGGAACACATCAAGAAGCCGCTCGCCGAAGAGTTGCTGTTCGGCAAGCTGGCCAAGGGCGGGCTGGTGCGCGTCTCGGTCAAGGATGGCAAAATCGATTTGCTGATCGAAGGCCCCGACAGCCCGCGCCTGTCAGGCGACAAGCCGCCGTTGCTGACCGCCGGCTAATGCGACCGGGCTGGCGCGCCGCCGCTCTCGCGGCATGGGCATTCTGCGTGGCGGCGCCGGTCGCCGCGCAGGCGCCCGTGCTGACCCTGCCCGCCGATTGCACGCTCGGGCAAAGCTGCTTCATCCAGCAATACACCGATGCCGACCCCGGCCCCGGTGCCATGGATTATACCTGCGGCCCGCTCAGCTACGATGGTCACAAGGGCACCGATTTCGCCCTGCCATCGGGCGCCGCGATGCGCGCCGGGGTCGACGTGCTGGCCGCCGCACCCGGTACCGTCACCGCGCTGCGCGACGGCATGCCCGACACCGGCTGGAATGACGAGACTGCCGCAGCCATAGAGGGCCGCGACTGCGGCAACGGCGTGATGATCGACCACGGCGACGGCTGGCAGACGCAGTACTGCCACATGCGCCGCGGGTCGATCAGGGTGACGCGTGGACAGGCTGTGACGCGTGGTCAACGGCTTGGACGCGTCGGCATGTCCGGGCGCGCGCAGTTTCCTCATGTCCATCTTTCAGTACGCCGCGACGGCGCGGTGATCGACCCTTTTGCCCCCGGTGGTGTGCCGCCCTCCGCCTGCGACAGCGCGCGCGGCGCCAGTGACGGCACGCTCTGGCAAACTCCGCCCGCCTATGCCCCTGGCGGGCTTGTGGATGCCGGTTTTGCCACCAGCGTGCCGGGCTACGAATCCATCAAGGACGGCACCGCCGCCGAAACCGCCCTGACCCGCCACGCCCCCGCTCTGGTAGTCTGGGGCCATGCCTTTGGAGGGCGGCGCGGCGATGTGCTGCGGCTGGTGATCACGGGCCCCGAAGAGCAGATCATCGCCCACGATGCCACGCTGGAAAGGACGCAGGCGCGCCTGTTCCGGGCCGCCGGGCGGAAACGCCCCCCTGACGGCTGGCCGCCGGGGCGGTATCGCGCCACGGTTGAAATGATTCGCGACGGCACGACGCTGTCGCGGCTCGCGCGCGACGTGACGCTGGACTGACCGCACCGCAGGCCGGGAATGCGAGCGCCTGTGGCCGGGGTATTCGGGGCCAGAAGAAACGCACCTGCTTCACCTTGCCGAAAATAGTACGCAAACGCCCCCGACCCGGCTCAATCGAAATCCGGCGCACGGCCTTCCATGTTGGCGGAGATGATCTCCAACTGGTCGGGTTTGCCGATCAGGTCGGCCTGTTCGCGGCTTTCCTCGTACAGCACCTGCGCAGCATCCGCGCCGCTTTCGGCCACGCCGATCAGCCGCTTGGCTGCGCGCGTGCCACTGGGCGATTTGCCGGCAATGTTGCGCGCCATGGCCTGCGCCGCCTCCAGCGGCGTGTCGGAGAGCTCCGTCACCAGCCCCCACTCGGCGCCCTGCCGGGCAGTGACCGGCTCGGCGGTGTAGGTCATGCGCCGTATCACGTCCGACCGCGCCAGTCGCGGCAGCAGAACCATGCCGCCCATATCCGGCACCAGGCCCCATTTCGCCTCCATGATCGCCAGCTTCGTGTCGGGGTGCGCAATGCGGATATCCGCCCCCAGCGCCAGCTGGAAGCCCGCGCCATAGGCCACGCCGTGCAGCGCCGCGATCACAGGCACCGGCACGTCGCGCCATACCATCGCCACCTGCTGCATCAGGTTGGCGTCGCCATGGCTGCGCGGCATGATCCGCGCTACCGGGTCGGTCTGCGCGAAGGCGGCGAAGCTGGCCACGTCGAGCCCGGCACAAAACCCGCGCCCCTCGCCGGCCAGCACCACGGCGCGGATATCGGTGTTGCCGATGAGCGCCTCACCGGCCGCAACGACGGCTTCCGCCATGGCAGGGTCGACCGCGTTCATCTTGTCACCACGGCTCAGCGTGACATGGGCGATATGATCCTCGATCTCGGTGGTCACGCGGGCCATCGGCAGCCTCCTCTCTCGATGCACTTGCCGCACTGTGCCCCGCACGCC
>NZ_JAGXFK010000082.1 GCF_024637375.1 Sediminimonas sp.
GCTCGGATTGATTGATGGCTGGTTCGAAGATTATAACGAGAACCATCCGCACTCAGGGCTGAAATGGCGCTCGCCCCGCGAGTTCATCGCAGCTCAAAACGCAACCGCCTGAGTGTCCGGTGAAATAGGGGCAAGATCAGTAGGCTGGCCCGTCGCCGGACTGCCGCACGCTCGGATTGAGGCCGATATAGGCGACAAGATGATCGGCAGAGGCAAAGCGGTCGATGCGCCCGATTGCAGCCATCACGCCGACGGCGACAACCATGTCGATGCCTGGAATCGTCATCAGCCGCCTTACATCGGCATCTTCCAGCGCCATGGCGGCGATGTCCCGTTCGACCTGTCTTTGCGCCTCGGTTTGCCGGTCATACTCTTCGAGGTGACGCTTGATCGCGGCACGCTCGTCTTCGGGAAAAACCTGTGCCTGCAACCAGACCCGCCCTTTCCCGCCAAAGAGATCGGCGTGCGGACAGCGCGGTGCCAGATGCGCATGCAGGATGGACTGCACGATGGATTTCAGCCGCACCCGGCTCTTCACCAACTGGTTTCGGCGCGTGACTTGCCGACGGCGGGCCAAAGTCTTTTCGTCGGGAATCCACACCTCGGGCAGAAAGCCTGCGGCGTAGAGCCTTGCCAGAACCCGTGCATCGATCTTGTCCGTCTTGGTCTTCGCCCGGGCGATCAGATGCACCTGAAACGGATTTGCAATCACAACCCGCGAGACGTTCGGCACCAGGATTTCCAATACCGCTGTCGCATTTCCCGTCGCCTCCACTACGACGTGATCTGTCGACCTCAACGTTGTCGCGAACGCCAGGAGATGATCCCGCGTCATGCTGACGCGTCCAAGTCGCCTGTATTCGCCATCCTCAAGCGCCACCGCCTCGGCGAAGACGCGATGAATATCCAGCCCAATGATCCGCATTTCTCCCTCCTTTGCCACAGAAGCGGGAGCTGGCGGGCACGCGGCATCTACAGATCCGTGCTCTCGGCACATCCGGGCAAGCCGCAGGGGCGACCACATAACGGCACGGGCTCTCAGCCCAGGTCTGTTGCTCGGTCTGCCCGCACTCACGTGCTCCCGATGCCCCGAACCCCGGATACACTCATCATAGCATCAGCCCAAAAAAGCACCGAAGGATTCGAAGCACCGACCCAATCATGCCGGATAACGGCCAGGTCGAGCGGATGAACCGAACGATTAAGGACGCGACGGTGAAACGATATCATAACGATAGCCATGATCAGCTGCGAACGCACCTCGCCGACTTCATGGACGCATACAACTTCGCTCGCAGGCTCAAGACGCTCAGCGGCCTCACGCCCTACGAATACATCTGCAAGATCTGGACTTCAGAGCCAGATCGATTCATCCTAAAGCCGATCCACCAGATGCCGGGACTGAACACCTAGGGTATAAGTCACCCATCAACTACGAAAGGACCACCGCTGAAGGGCTTGAATCTCGAAGCCCATAATCGTCCATCAAAGCGGGGAACCCCAAGTCCAGTCAGGCCATTTCCATGATCCGATGTATTGCACTCCTTGCCCCACTGATTGCCCTGCTTGGCTGCACCGAACCCGTCACGAGCGACACGCAGTCGCGCATTTTGTTGCTGGGGGATTCGCTGATGGCCATGCATCGCAGCCAGGGCAAGAGCGTGGCGCATTCGCTTGAGCAGGCGTTGGACGAACCGGTGATCGACCGGTCGGTCGCGGGGGCGCGGTATCTTTATGCGCTGCCCATTTCGGGCAGTATGGGGCTGAACATCACCAAACAATATCGCCCCGGCAACTGGGACTGGATCGTGCTGAACGGCGGCGGCAACGATATCTGGATGGGCTGCGGCTGCGGCCCTTGTGAGCGGCGTATCGGCCGGCTGATTTCCGAGGATGGGCATCGCGGGCGTATCCCCGGGTTCTTGTCCAAGCTGCGCCAGACCGGGGCGCAGGTGGTGTTCGTGGGCTACCTGCGCACCCCTGGTGTGACTTCGCCGATCGAAGGTTGCACCGATGACGGCGATGAAATGGACCGGCGTCTTTCCCGCCTTGCCGCGCTGGACCAGGGCCTGCATTTCGTGTCCCTGGCCGATCTGGTGCCACATGGTGACCGATCCTATCACGGGCTGGATCTGATCCACCCGTCGGTCAAGGGCAGTCGGGCCATCGGCAAACGCATCGCCGAGGTGATCAGCAATCCGGCGAACGATGCTGATTGAACGGTCGCCTGAATAGAAACGCAGCAAGTCCGCCCGGGGAAACGGGAAATCCGGCGATCAGGCGATTTGTGCGATAGCGCGCATTTCGCCCAACAAGCGTGCGCCCCGGGGGCGCATCCATGACCTCGCCGGCCATGGCCGGCGCTAGACGGCGGGACAGGGGGCGCCGAGTTCCCGGCGTTGACATGAACAGTGATTCATGTTTCATATATCGTAGGTCACCTGCAACGACCTATGGGAGGAGAACCAGAATGAAGACGCTATTTGCAACGGCGGCCGCGCTGTGCGCGATGGCCGCGCCGCTTTCGGCGGAAATCCGAATTGCCCATGTCTACGGCAAGTCGGGCCCGTACGAAGCCTACGCCGCGCAATCGCATAACGGCCTGATGATGGGCATCGAGTATGCGACGGACGGCACGATGAAGGTGAACGGTGAAGACATCACCGTGATCGAGAAGGACACGCAACTCAAACCCGATGTCGGCAAGACGCTGCTGGCCGAGGCGTACGGCGATGACGACGCGCATCTCGCCGTGGGACCGGTCAGCTCGGGTGTCGCGCTGGCGATGCTGCCGGTGGCACAGGAATACGAACGCCTCCTGCTGGTCGAACCCGCCGTGGCGGATTCGATCACCGGGAAGAACTGGAACCGCTACATTTTCCGCACCGGGCGCAATTCGTCGCAGGATGCGGTGGCCAACGCTGTCGCCATCGGGGACGAGGGCGTCACCATTGCCACGCTGGCGCAGGACTATGCCTTCGGTCGTGACGGGGTTGCCGCTTTCCGCGAGGCGCTGGACGGCACCGGGGCCACCATCGCGCACGAGGAATACGTGCCCGCCGACACCACCGACTTCACCGCCGCGGCGGAACGCATCTTCAACGCGATGAAGGATATCGAGGGCGAAAAGCGCCTGTTCATCATCTGGGCCGGCGGCGGCAACCCGATGGGCAAGATCAACGCGATGGACCCATCCCGCTTTGGCATCGAGATCGCCACCGGCGGCAACATCCTGGCGGCGCTCAAGGCCTACAAGGAGCTGCCGGGCCTGGAGGGGGCGACCTATTACTACTACGAGATCCCGGAAAACCCGGTGAACGACTGGCTGGTCGAGGAACATTTCGACCGCTTCGGCACGCCGCCCGATTTCTTCACTGCCGGGGGCGTGTCGGCCGGAATCGCTGTGGTTGAGGCGCTGCGTCGTGCCGGGACCACCGACACCGAGGCACTGATCGAGACCATGGAAGGGATGGAATTCGAAACGCCCAAGGGCATGATGAGGTTCCGCCCCGAAGATCACCAGGCGCTGCAATCCATGTATCACTTCCGCACCGAGATTCAGGAGGGCAAGGATTACGGTGTGCCGGTGTTGGTGCGCGAGCTTGGCATCGGGGACATGGATATCCCGATCCGCAACTGACCCCGGGGTCACCCCGGCACGGGGCGGTCGCCGATGCGCGGCCGCTCCCACCATGACATCACCACCGGAGGCGCGAGCGCGATGCATCATCCGATCCTGGAGACAGCCGGGCTGACCGTCCGGTTCGGGGGCCATGTTGCCGTGGACGCGGTAAGCTGCGCCTTCAAGGCCGGGGAGCTGACCGCCATCGTCGGGCCCAACGGGGCCGGCAAGACAACCTACTTCAACCTGATCTCGGGCCAGGTCGCGGCGACGGCGGGAACCGTCACCCTGGCAGGTGACGACATCACCCGCCGCTCGGTATCGCAGCGCTGCCGCGCCGGGCTGGGGCGGGCGTTCCAGTTGACCAACCTGTTTCCAAGGCTCAGCGTGCTTGAAAACGTCCGCCTGGTGGTCCAGGCGCAAGGCACGGGGCGGGTCAGTCTGCTGTCGATGGCCGAGCGCGATACCGACCTGACCGACACCGCGATGCAGGTCTTGCGACGCGTGCGGCTCGACGACCTGGCCGGGCAGACGGTGGCGGAACTCAGCCACGGCAACCAGCGCAAGCTGGAGGTGGCGATTCTGGTGGCGTTGAATCCCAGGGTTTACATGTTCGACGAACCCACCGCCGGCATGAGCGTGGACGAGGCGCCCGTGGTGCTGGACCTGATCGCCGAGCTGAAGCGCGACCACACCCGCACCGTGCTGCTGGTCGAGCACAAGATGGACGTGATCCGCACCCTCGCCGACCGCATCATCGTGCTGCACAACGGCGCGCTGGTGGCCGATGGCGAGCCGGCCGCGGTGATCGCCTCGGACGTGGTGCAGGAAGCCTACATGGGAAAGGATCTGGCCGATGTCTGAGCCGATACTGACGCTGGAAGGCGTATATACCGACATCGCGCAGTACCATATCCTGCACGATCTGGATCTGGCGGTGCCGCGCGGCGGCGTCACCATGCTGCTGGGGCGCAACGGCGTGGGCAAGACGACCACGTTACGCACGATAATGGGTCTTTGGCGCACGAAACGGGGCACGATCACGCTCGACGGTCGCGACCTGGGCGCCATGGCAACGGCCGAGCGCGCGCGCCTCGGCATCGGGTACGTGCCCGAGGACATGGGCATCTTCAGCGACCTTACAGTGGCCGAGAACATGACCCTCGCGGCGGCGTCGGGGCCGCTGGACGCGGCGCGGCTGGAATGGATATTCGCCGCTTTTCCGCCGCTGCGTACCTTCTGGCGCAGCGAAGCGGGCAACCTGTCGGGCGGGCAGAAACAGATGCTGGCCATCGCCCGCGCGATGGCCGAGGAACGCCGGCTCTACCTGATCGACGAGCCGACCAAGGGGCTGGCCCCGGCGATCATCTCGACCATGGCCGGCGCGCTGCGCGATCTGAAGAGCCGCGGCGCCTCGATCCTGCTGGTCGAGCAGAATTTCGCCGTCGCCAAGGCGCTGGGCGACAGCGCTGCGGTGATGGATGACGGGCGCGTGATCTGGGCCGGCGCGATGGCCGAGCTGGCCGGTGACGCCGCATTGCAGGAACGCCTTATGGGCCTGAGCATGGAGACGGCATGATGACCGACGCCCCCGGACACAACCCCACCCTGGCCGCGCTGTCGGCGAGCGACAGGATCGGGCAGGCGATGCCGTTCATCCTGGTGCCGCTGGTCGTGGTGGCGGGTTTCCTGGCCATCGGATCATCCTCGAGTTGGCTTACGCTGACGGTGGCGGGCCTGGCCATGGGCATGATGATCTTTCTCATGGCCTCGGGCCTGACGCTGGTGTTCGGGCTGATGGACGTGATCAATTTCGGCCATGGCGCCTTTATCTCGGTGGGCGCTTTCGTGGGGGTCAGTGTGCTGATCGGGTTCGGCGGCTGGACCTCGGCGCCGTCGCTGGGGCTGAACCTGGCGGCGGTGGCGCTGGCGATACTGGCCGCCATCGCGGTAACCGGGGTGTTGGGCTGGGGGTTCGAGCGGGTCATCGTGCGCCCCGTCTACGGCCAGCACCTGCACCAGATCCTTGTCACCGTGGGCGGGCTGATCGTGATCGAGCAGTTGATCCAGGTGGTCTGGGGCCCGCACGAGATATTCATCAATCGCCCCGAGACCTTGCAAGGCGCGATCACCTACGCGGGCGCGGCGCTTGAGAAGTACCGCCTGCTGGCGGTGGCGCTGGGGCTGATGGTGTTCGTGGCGATGCGGCTGGTGCTGCGGCGCACCAAGATCGGGCTGATCGTCCGCGCCGGGGTGCAGAACGGCGAAATGGTGCAGGCGCTGGGATACCGGCTGCGGCTGGTCTTTATCGGGGTGTTCGTCGCCGGCTCGGCGCTGGCCGGGCTGGGCGGCGTGATGTGGGGCCTCTACCAGGGGGTGATCACCGCCGGAATGGGCGAGGAGATGATGATCCTCGTGTTCATCGTGGTGATCATCGGCGGCCTGGGTTCGGTCGAGGGCGCATTCATTGGCGCGCTTCTGGTGGGGCTGTCTCAGAACTACATCGCGTTTCTGGCACCGAAACTGGCGCTCATTTCAAATATCGGGCTGATGGCTGCGATCCTGATGTGGCGCCCGCAGGGCATGATGCCCGTGGTCAAGGCGAAGTGACATGATCGACACCATTCTTTCCGGCGACCGGCCACGGTCCATGACGCTGGCGGCGCTGCTGCTGATCATCCTTGTCGGTTTGGCGCTGGCGCCGTTCCTGTTTCCCGGCGTGCGGTCGCTGGAGACGGCTGCGCGCATCTGCATCTTCATCGTGCTGGTGGCCAGCTATGACCTGCTTCTGGGCTATACCGGGATCGTCAGTTTTGCGCACACGATGTTCTTCGGGCTGGGGGCCTATGGGGTGGCGCTGACCTCGGTCCACATGGGGCGTGGCTTCGACGCGCTGGCCGTGGGCACCGTGGCAGGCGCGCTGGCGGCGGCGGTGCTGGCCTTCGTGATCGGGTTGCTCTCGCTCAGGGTCAGGGCAATCTTCTTTGCCATGATCACCCTGGCGGTGGCCTCGGCGGTGGCGGTGCTGGTCAGCCAGCTGTCGCAGATCACCGGCGGCGAAGACGGCCTGAACTACCTGATCCCGCGCGAGCTGACCCCCGCATTCCGCTTTGGCGAGGCGTTCGGCGTCAAGCTCAACGGGCGGCTGCTGGCCTATTACCTTGTGTTCGGGGCCTGCCTGTTGCTGTTCCTGTTGCTGCTGCGGGTGGTCAATTCGCCCTTCGGCCGGGTGCTGGAGGCGATCCGCGAGAACGATTTTCGTGCCGAGGCGATCGGCTACCGCGTGGTGGCCTACCGGACCCTGGCGACCTGCTTGTCGGCCGCGGTGGCGGCGGTGGCGGGCAGTATCTTCGCGATCTGGCTGCGCTATGTCGGACCCGACACGACGTTGTCGTTCTCGATCATGCTGGACATCCTGCTGATGGTGGTGATCGGCGGCATGGGCACGATGTACGGCGCGGTGATCGGCGCGACGCTGTTCGTGCTGGCGCAAAACTACCTGCAAACGCTTATGGGGTCCGCGTCGGACGCGACCTCGGCGCTGCCGCTGATCCCCGACCTACTCAGCCCCGATCGCTGGATGCTGTGGCTGGGGGTGCTGTTCGTGCTCAGCGTCTATTTCTTCCCTACCGGGATCGTCGGGCGGCTGCGCGGCGCGCGATGATGCCGCCACCCGTGCCATCCTCGCCCGCGGCCACGGGGCCGCGCCGGGCGCTGATCCTGCTGCACGGCTGGACGATGACGGGCCGCGTCTTCGACGGGCTGGCGGCACGGCTGGGGCCGGGGCTCGCCCCGGTGGCGCCCGACCTACCGGGCCATGGCACTGCCGCCGATGCGCCGCCGACGCTGGCCGCAGGCGCCGAAACCTTGGCCCGCTGCATTGCCGCGCAGGCCGGTTCACCGCCCATCGTGCTGGGCTGGTCGATGGGCGCGGCGGTGGCGTGGGAGTATATCGCGCGCCATGGCTGCAACGCACTGGGCGGGCTGGTTACGGTGGACATGAGCCCCCGGATGCTCAACGCGCCCGGCTGGCCGCACGGCCTGCTGGGCCAGAGCGCCGCCGACGTCGCCGCCACCACCCAGAGGATGGCGCAGGACTGGGGAAGCATCACCCATTCCATTGCCGCGACGATGTACGCCACCCCCGAGGGCGCCCCGGGGTTCAGCCGCGCCGAAACCCGCGCCGCCATCCTGACGCAGGATGCGCAGGTGATGCGGCGGATGTGGGATGCTCTGCTGGCGATGGATGCGCGCGACACGATCGCGCGGATCGACTGCCCCTACCTGGTCTGCCGCGGTGCGGCGAGCCGGGTCTACCCGGCCTCGGCCACCGAATGGATATGCTCGACCGCGCCCGATGCCCGTGCGCAGGTGTTCACGCGCTCCGGGCATTCGCCACACCTTGAGGAGCCCGCGGCCTTCGCCCGCGCCATCGAGCGTTTCGCGGCGACGTTGGGCTGAGCGCGACCGCTTGGCGCCGCTGTGCGCCCGTCAGGCCCTGGCGCCGTGAAACAGCTCGGCGGGGGCCTTGACCAGCGCGCGGCCCTCGCACAGCAGCGTGCCATCGGGCAGGGTGCAGCGCGCCCAGAGATCGACAAGCTGCTTTTCGGGGCGCAGGCGGGTCACCTCGACCGCGGCGGTGATCTCGGTATCCAGCGGCGCGGGGGCCTCGAAGCGCAAGTCCTGCTTGAGGTAGTTGGTCCCCGGCCCCGGCAGGTGAACGCCCAGAAGGTACGACACCATCCCGGCGATCAGCGGCTCGGGCACATGTGCGCCCGCCGGCGCGCCACTCAACCCGGCGAAGGCGCGCAGGTCGCCGGCGGAAAACGCGCGCGCGGTGGTGACGGTGGCGCCGCGGCTCAGCATTCGATCCGCGCCTCGCCGCTCAGCAGCGCGGCGCCGTCGGCGGCGCGGGTGGCCTGCATTTCCACCACGCCCGGCGCGGATTCGCGGATATGCAGCTCAACCGGCTCATCGGCATAAGCGGGGTGGGAAAACATCATGCTCTGCTCCAACTGGCGCGCGCCGGGCCGTGCCTGCCGCAGCAGCCCCCATAACTTGGCATAGATCAGCATGCCGTGGCTCACCGTGCGGCCGAACCCGGTGCGGGCCGAAAACGCGGGGTCCACATGGATGGGGTTGTCATCACCCGATACGCGCGCGAATTCGTCGAACTCGGCCTGTGTCGGGGTCCAGCGGGCGGTTGCCTCGATCGTCATTGCAGGGAGTCCCTCAACTGGGGTTTGCGTACCTTGCCGGCGGCCGTGCGGGGAAGCTCGTCGACCGCGACGACCCGCGCCGGCGCCTTGTAGGCGGCCAGCCTTTCGCGGCACCACTGGCGCAACGCCTGCGGGTCGATGCGCCCGCCGGGGCGGGCGATGACGAAAGCCACGCCGACCTCGCCCCATTTCGCATCGTTCACGCCCACGACCGCCGCTTCCAGCACATCCGGGTGGTCGTCGATCACACGCTCGACCTCGGCCGGGTAGACGTTTTCGCCGCCCGAGATGTACATGTCCTTGATCCGATCGACGATGTAGAGATAGCCGTCGTTGTCGCGCCGCCCGACATCGCCGGTTTTCAGCCAGCCATCGGCGGTGAAGGTGTCGGCGGTGGCCTGGGGGTTCTCGAAATAGCCCGGCGTGATGCCGGGGCCGCGCAGTTCGACCTCGCCGGTGCCGGGCGTGCCGGGGGGCACGCCGGCGAGGCGCATCTCGGTCAGCATCTGCGCGCGCCCGACCGATCCGATCTTGTCGGCCGCACGCGTCGGGTCCATCAGGAACACTGTGGGCCCGGTTTCCGTCATGCCGAACCCGTTGAGCACCATTGCCCCGCGCTCGGCAAAGAACCGGATCAGCGGCGCGGGCAACGGCGCACCACCGCAGCCGCAGCGAATTGCCTGCCAATCGACCGCATCCACGTTTTCCGACAGCGAGAACGCCTGGTAGATCGCCGGCACGCCGAAAAACTGCGTCACCGCGCCGTCGCGCAACAGCCCCAGCAGCGTTTCGGCTTCGAAGCGCGGCACGATGGTGGACCGCCCGCCGTTCAGGAACACCGGCAGCGTGTAGAGGTTGATGCCGGCGGTATGAAACAGCGGCAGGAAGTTGACCGCGCTGTCGTCGCCGGTCAGGCCGATGGCCTGCCCGATATTGACGGCGTTGGCCCAGCACATGCGCGCCGTCTGGATCACCGCCTTGGGCCGGCCGGTGGTCCCCGAGGTGAACAGCAGATACCACGGTCGCCCGGCAGGCACCGGGGCGGTGCGGGGCCGTCCCCCCTGCGCGATCCAGCCTGCCAGTTCGTTGGCAATGTCGGTGGTCGCGATCCCGGTTTGTGCCGCGATTTCACCGGCCAGCGCGGAATGTGCGGCATCGTGGATCAGCAGTTGCGGCGCCACCGGGGCAATCGTGTCGACCAGTTCGGGCGCCGGCTGCCGCCAGTTGAGCGGGCACAGGATGACGCCGGTTTTCTGGCAGGCGAACAGCGTGACGAAGAACTCGGCGCAGTTGTGGCACAAGATGGCGATGCGCGTGCCTTCGGCGATGCCGCGCGCTTCCATCCCCGCCGCCACGGCATCGGCGGCGCGGTTGATCTCGGCAAAGCTCCAGTGTCGGCCGCTGTCATGTTCGGTGAAGGCCGTCGCGTCGCCGGACAACTCGGCGCGTTTGAGGGCCATGTCGGGAACCGTGTCGAACATGCCTCTACCTCCCTTGGGCGGCAAGAAACGTTTTCATCCGCGCGCCGGTCTGCGGGGTGGCGATACGGCGGCGGAAGGCGGTGGCTTCGGCATCCAGCCGGGCGCGTACCGCCGCGCGGCGCGGCGCGTCCCAGATCAGCGCCTTGACCTCGGCCAGGGTGTCGAGGTCGGCATCTGTCTCTTATACACATCTGACGCTGCCGACGA